>JAULVA010000207.1:0-5993 GCA_032111275.1 Bdellovibrionota bacterium | reverse complement strand
CCCTCTTTTGAAATGGTTATTCCGGACATGCCAGCATGTTGTGCCTACAACCTTCGTAATGAAATGACGCCAGTCATCCCTACAGATGAGGATGTAAAGATTTTTTTGTCCACCTACTTAGGCGCGAACTCGCCAAAAAATGCGGATGATGATGCTGCTCAAGAGAAGGTATGTGATGGTCCACGCTACCTGAGATACCGCTATACAGAGTGCGTAACGATTCGGGTAGAGAAGGGGTAGGAGCACACGGCATATCTCCGCTAGGCCAAGAGCAACGAGCGCCACCGATGTGAGTCTCGGGGGATTTCGAACATCTCCTCCGGAATGTCCCAGCGCGGCGCGGACCATCATGGAGAGGGTCGCCATTCCGATCCCACTAACCGTGAAGGCGTGGAGCGCGAGGGATTTCGAGGCGCCGGTTAGCGTTGTGGTTCCGAAGAGGAAAAATCCCAAAGTGATACTCATGAACGAGAGATAGAGCCCCCAAAGAAGTGGGCGACTCCATATCCCCCACACGTGCCACCGGTATAAGCGGATACATTGCAGAGCGCCGAGCGCGATGGCTAGATAGCGAGTTATCTGGGTATCCGGACTACTTACCTCGAGAATGAAGAAGGGCACAAAGAGGGCCATCGTCCCCACCGTAACCCACCGAGGATTTGCGTCCTGCGGGTCGAGGTCAAGCGCGTTTTGAATAAAGCCCGGAAGCACTCGCTCCCCGACGGTGAGGATAAGGCTCACAATCAGGTAGACCCCTCCATATAACGAGAGGTAGAGGCCGTGGGGAAACCATTGCAGAGCACCCAGGTAGAAGCAGAGATTTCCAATCCCGAGGAGAGCGACCGTCGCGAGTATCCCACTCTGTCGCCACTGTCGGGAGATAACGATCGGATGAGCCACCGCCACGATGAGCGCGAGGGAGAAGAAAAGGTCAAAGACAGCCGCTATCTCAAGGAACGAAGTGCCGCACAGGAAGAGGATGCGAGGAATCATCCAGAGCAGAGCGAGGCAGCCGAGCTTCCGTCCAGAGACGGTCTGAATGTTCGTCCACTCGGGCAGCGCCGCGAGGAGAAAGCCAGCGATAACGGCCAAGGTAAAGCCATAGACGAACTCATGCCCATGCCAGTGAAAAGGGGATACTACAAGATCGGAGGGAATCCAATGAAAGGTATAGATCGCCATCCACCACATCATCGAGATCACCGACTGCAACGTGGCTAGGAGAAAGAACGGCTTCATGCCGTTATAGAGAAAACGACGCTCCTCCTGAGCTCTTCGATTTGTCTTAATCGCTACGAGGGGCATAGATCATCCGGATAATAATAGGTGGGCGTGATAATAAAAAAGAGTGCCAGGCCCAACCCCGAGCACACTGTACCTCTAGCGCACTGATCTGGAACTACCTACTTATTTCATTCTCCTGGCAGCCCTGGGTGGTTGGGATTGGCGCTTAGTTGCTCTCATTGTGGCTCTCCCATCGAACGGGGACTTGTAATCGGTCGCTTCTCTCGTGATGCGCAGTAGCGCCTCACGAGACGAGCGGGACGAGGTCAAGCTGAAGCAGTTGATCTGACCTACGTGTTGTTAAACCGAACGAACCCCGGAAGGCGAGCGCTCGTTCGTCGTGTACTCATAGGATCGGGCGCCGGAGATAATTCGGAGGGTTGATTTTGTCACTCAAATGGCCTTGCGGGAAATAGCCTCGGCTCGTCCGGATGTACGGTTCTTCGTCTCGTCTACCGAACGTTCAGCTCTTCGGACACAGTGCCAAAGCCCCGTCCTTCAGACAGTATCGCTGACATCCATCCGGAATGGTGATCGTGGTCTTTCCGTTGACTCGATAGGGAACTCCCTGACTGTTCGTAAGCTTCACGGTGACGTTCTTCCCGTAGGAGCATCCAGGTTTTGAGAATCGCGCGAGATTGGCGTACCCGTTTCCGGGGCCGAAGTCCTGTCCCGTCTCTCCGTTCACCGTGATAACGGTATCGGCCGGTGTGGCGTGGATAGCCAATTTGCCGTTGCTATCTGAGATCGGTTTCCACAGGAACGCTTCGACATCTCCGGCGAACTTTTGGGCGGCGCTTTCTTGGAGCGCCGCGTAACAGGTGTAGATGAGGGATGCGTCACATCCATCACCCTCAACACGACCGTATCCCTGATTGAGAAGGGTTTCTGAGTAGCTCTTGCCGCTCGCTGTGAATACCTGTCCTATCATAGCGGTACTGGTTGAGATGGTGGTCGTGCACAGTTCAGAGGCCGGAAAGAATACCGCGCCCTCTTTCGCGAGCTCCGCAAGGGTTCTTTTCGCTCCGCTTTGAATCGCTTGGTTGTAGGGCACGCCGAGCCCATGAAGTTTGACCAAGATCGGTCCGCCCGTGGTTGGAGATAATATCAGGAGGTTCGCTCCGGCAACGGTCACCTTGCCCGTGATTCCCCCCTTGGGGTCTACTGGATTATCGAGCTCGGCGTTGTTGACCGTGCCGCAGTCAGTGCGAAATGGCTCCAGCTTCACCTCCGCTGAGTCGTCGCCTGGTGAATCGGTCGAGTCGTCCTCCTTTTTGACGCAACCCGATGAGAGCGTAAGGGTTAGGAGAAGGGAAAGGGTGAGCAACGTACTGGTCTTCATAGTAAAACCTCATGAGCGTCAGGCGAGCATCGAGCGCCGGGCTATGCCCGACCGATCTCGTATAGGTGTTATGCTACTGAGCGCGCGCGCGTGCTGTTAGTCACCGGCATTGTTTTCAGGTGGTTAGCTGGCTTGAGGGGACGACGTGCTGGAAAGCTGGATAGCTGATGAAGAGGGTGTTGGAACCGGTAAGGATCTCGACGGTTTGGAACTCGAATGCTACCCTCAGGATGAACTTTTCATAGGATCTCGCGCGCGTGTTGTATCATCTCCTCTATTCCTTCCACGACACCTACAGCTGGCTGAACGTCTTTAAGTATCAAACCTTCAGGAGCATGTTGGCGTTTCTTGTCGCCTTCGTGTTCGTGCTGGTTTTGCAACCGGTGTTTATTCGGTGGTTACAGACCCGTGGAGTTGGTGGTCAACCGATTCGCGACGATGGCCCGAAGGCGCACGAAGGTAAGCGCGGAACTCCCACCATGGGCGGTATGGTCGTGGTTGCCGCCGTACTTCTTTCGACCTTGCTGCTCGCTGATCTCACAAACCTCAAGGTGTGGATGACGGTAGCGATACTCGTCGGGTTCGCGTACCTCGGATTCGTTGATGATTGGCGAAAGATTGAGAAGCAGGATTCCAAGGGGCTCTCCGAACGCGGAAAGCTGATCGTTCAGTTCTCTCTCGGTGGTGGTGCCGCGCTCTTACTCTGTATGCTCGGTTTTTCGACCGACCTTCATGTTCCATTCACCAAGGACCTCGTCCTTCCTCTCGGCGTGGTCGGATTTATCCTCTTCACCTCGTTCGTGCTAACCGCCACCTCGAACGCCGTCAATTTTACCGATGGCCTTGATGGCCTGGCGATCGGTCCGGTTATGACCGTCGCGGGAACGTATGCGATATTCGCCTACCTCGCTGGTAACGCGAAGTACGCCGACTACCTCGGCATCCCGTATGAAAGTGGCGCGGGTGAACTTACCATCATCTTATCGAGCATGTTCGCCGCGGGACTGGGGTTCCTCTGGTACAACACCTTCCCCGCGCAGGTCTTCATGGGTGATACCGGCTCGATGGCGCTCGGTGGCACGCTGGGTTTCATCGCGGTGCTGGTGAAGCAGGAGCTCATCTTGGTGATAGCTGGCGGAGTCTTCGTGATGGAAGCGGCTTCAGTGGTTATTCAGCGGTACTACTACAAGTTCACCAAGCGAAGGGTGTTTCGCATGGCGCCCATTCATCACCACTTTGAATTGGCTGGGTGGGCGGAGCCCAAGATCATCGTTCGGTTCTGGATTATCTCGATCGTTCTGGCGATGGTCGCCCTTACATCTCTGAAGCTTCGATGAAGAACCTTCGTGAAACCCTAGAAGATATTCGCGTGAACGGCACGCGGGTCCTCGTCGTGGGGCTCGGCATCAGCGGCATCGAGAGCGCCCGTTTTCTCGCCCATCGTGGGCTTAAGGTCGTCGTTGTTGAGAAGAGCTCAGAGGAGCAGTTTCGGGCCACCTCGAAGTTGTGCGCGGAGCTTCCGTCGCTTCAAACGCTCGGGGTCGAGATCGTTTTCGGTGTGGATGGAGAGCGAGTGGCTCCCCACCTTAACGACATCGCGCTCACCGTTCTGAGTCCGGGTGTCCCACTCGAATCGGCGATTGTGGGAACCCTTCGACGCCACGGTATCCCCTATGTGGCGGAACTTGAGTTAGGGATAGAGCTTCACCATGGTAAGGCGCTGGTCGTCACGGGAAGTAACGGGAAGAGTACGACATCATCACTTATCGACCACATCCTTCGGCGAGGGGGAGTTCGGTCGTATCTCTGTGGCAACATCGGCGTCCCGGTTATCGCAAACGAGGAGCTCCTGCGGGAGCTTCACGTTGAGGGTGCGACCTTAGTTGTCGAGGCTTCGAGCTATCAGCTTGAGGCGTGCGCCTTCTTGAAGCCGCATGTAAGCGTTGTGCTTAACATCAGTGAAAATCATCTTGAACGTCACGGTTCCATCGAACGATACGCGGCGGCGAAGGAACGCGCGACACGTCTGCAAACCGCCGAAGATATCTTCGTGCTGAACGCTGATGATCCGATAGTCGTGGCGATGGGCCGCCGATCTCGAGCCGCCAAGGCGGTGTTTGGGACAGCGGGGCAATCGGAGCTCGCCAAGTTCTCCTCCACGTGGGCGCAGATCTCGTGCCACAACGAACGCGCTCGGAAGATAGTCGTGTCGCGAGAGGGCATCCTTGAGGAGTATTCAACCGATCAGGTCAACCTCCTCGGGCTTCACAATCGATACAACATGGCGGCCGCTATCCTCGTCGCTCGGCATATGGGTGTTTCTCAATCAGATGTGCAGGCCGGTTTAGAGTCCTTTCTTTCCTTAGAGCACCGGCTTGAGATCGTTCACCGCGCCGGTGAGCGGGTCGTAATCAACGACTCGAAGTCCACCACGGTAGCGGCGTCTCTCGCGGCGCTCTCCACCGTTGTTGAGCATTATCCTTCATCACGTCTGGTAGTGATGATAGGTGGGCTTTCAAAAGCCGGCTCGTGGGCTCCTCTGTTCAACGCCGTTACGGCGAGTAATGCGAAGAGCGATATCGCGGTTGTGTGTTTCGGTAAGGATGGTCCTCTTTTAGCGAATCACTGCCGCGCGGCGGGAATACCGCACAGTATCGCGCTCCATCTCAGTGAGGCGACATCGCTGGCATTGTCGATGATCGGTGAGGCGGGTATCACGCTTCTCTCTCCCGGATGCGCGAGCTTCGATGAATTTAAGGATTTTGAGCATCGGGGTGCCGCGTTTAAGGCCTGCGTTCGGGAGGCGCTGCGCGGTGAGGATAGAGGGTCTCTATGAAGATATTGATTACGAACGACGATAGTCATCGCTCTCCACTGCTTCAGTTCGCCATCTCCTATTTCTCTCGCTTCGGAGATGTCTCGATCGTGGTTCCGCTTCACGAGCAGAGCTGGACGGGAAAGTGCGTGACCCGTTTCGATCCCGTTCACGCCCAGGAGGTGGAGCTCTTTGGTCGCAAAGCCTTTACGGTATCTGGTCGTCCCGCCGATTGTGTGAACGTGGGTGTCTATAACCTTCTCGATCAGAGGCCTGACCTTGTGGTGTCAGGTATTAACGCCGGTTTTAATATGGGGATCGGATTTGTGTTGTCCTCCGGTACGGTGGGGGCGTGCTTGGAGGCCAATATCGCGGATATCCCGGCGATCGCGCTCTCTCAATCGTTCGATGTCGCGACCCGAGACTAGTACGTGGTTGATTACATGATCTCTGAAGCTCGGATAGCGGTGTTTGATAGGCAGATCACCGCAATCTTAGATAGATCGATCGGCGTGCTCTTTTCTGACGCGCATAAAAATGAGGTCCTCTCGA
>JAULVA010000206.1:0-4655 GCA_032111275.1 Bdellovibrionota bacterium | reverse complement strand
CAACGGTTCGCCCCGTGAAGTTATCAACGGCAAGGCGACTCTTAATTGTTTGAAAGAACGTCTCGATTCTCCATCGCTTGTAGTAGAGCTTTTTGAAATATTATTTGCTGCGTGTCTTTATCCTCTCCTCGACACGGACAACCCTACGATATCGCAAAACTTCTCGGTTAGATACTCCTTAACTTAATGGCCGTGAGGTTGTACCAGCGACCCTCATCAATCTCCCAGACTCCATCAAGGTGCCAAGAGGCCTCGTCGTGCATAGCCATTTCAGCCAGTTAGAAAGTACCCTGCCAACTTGCGGGGCTCTTTCCGAAACCAAAAAGCAGTTGAGCCACCCAACCACACAAACCCGAATTGAAAGGGAATCCAACTATTAAGCTCACCTCCTGATGTGACGATAAGGTCATAGAGGGTTAGAAAGAACCTCTCATCTGCTGAATTTGGGGAGCACCACTATGGCACATCACACTGAGATGAAGACCATCGACAGCGAAGCTCGTCTTGGTTGGCAGGCCGCCGAAGAGCTACTACGTCCGTTCGGGGCGGTTGCGGCCAACTTCTCCGAGGCTATCCGACTTCTTGTGCACCATTACGAAGTAGGATCAAACCGCTTACCCCTCTCCGCCGAAAATCACATCGTCCGCCTTCTCAGGAACAACACCATCAAAGCAACCTACTACTTCCTGACCAAGGAACATCGGCCCTATGTTCTAACTCCAGGTAAGCTTATTGAAGCTAAGGAATTTTTCGACGCGTACACACCGATCGAACACGCGGTCATTTTGGCGTACTGCTACCTCTCGCGAAATTTGAGTCGAAAGACCGACAAGGACGATTGGTCCTATGTCGAGAATCCTCTCTATGAGGCGCTGACGACCGGCGGAATCATCGGACACGGCATACCTGAGGTAGGGCTCGCTTTTGGCCTGCTCAGCAGAGGACTACGCTACCTCTCCTTCGCGCCGTTCCTCAGAGAGAACCGGCGGGGGTTCAAGGATTACCGTATTCACCTCAAGAGCAAGGACCTCGCGTTCGATATCCCGTACGAAGAGCAGACCTTTCAAGCAAACAACATCCAGATAGCCGCAATCGTGCTTGAACGCATGGGATTCAACCATTCGATGGCACTTGAGTATGTCGCGGCAGCGACGGGAAACAAAGATTACACACCGAGTCAACTCTATGGCATTCCCCTGAGCATGGCCGAAGCGCTCATCGATTCGTATATGGAAACCGGTGAGATACTTGAGAGAACCCCTTCCTGGACCGGTAAGGAGATGGTGGTTTCGGTTGAGACTCGTGGAGCCATTATGTCAAAACTTAACAAAGCGATCTCGGCGAAGGAGCGTAATGAATGGCTCAGCAAAGGGAGCTCAAGCATTAATCCCGAGCAAACCCCCGAGCTCTTCGTCGGCACCTAACCCAGCACGGCCTTAACGTGACGAACGGCTTCTTCTTTAAAAAATTCAAGGCACTCTGGATTAGCTAGTGCGGAAGAGTTCCCGGGATCCTCTCCCTTCAAGATCCTCTTCACAGATAGCTCGGAGAGCTTATTGTTCGAGGTCCGCGGCACCTCAGGGGCTTGTACGATAACAGCAGGAGCATAAAAGGCGTTAGAACGACGCAACGTCTCCCGAATGTCACCCTTCAAAGCGTCGGTCAATTTCACACCCGAATCGAGCACCACAAACAACACAACTTTCTCCGCGGTCGTTCCTGGGGGAACATATCCAACCGCTAACGCCTGCCGCACCGCCGACACCTTATACAACGCCGCGTAGATATCGGCGGTCGCTACACGCACACCAGCCGGCTTGAGCGTCGCATCAGACCGACCGAGGAAGAGCAACCCACCATCAGCGGTCTCCTCAAGAAAATCACCATGCCTCCACACTCCAGGGAACTCCGAGAAATAGGCCGCTCGATAGGCCTCCCCAGTTGGGTCATCCAGAAATTGGACCGGCATCGATGGCGCGGAGTTGGCGCAGATGAGTTCCCCCTCTTCACCAACAATCCGTTGTCCCGCGGAATTATAGACGCACACATCGTACCCGAGGCTCTTCGCTTGGACCTCTCCTCGCACAACCGGCTTGAGAGGCGTACCGAGACCGAAACACCCGAGTATGTCGGTCCCACCTGATATGCTTTGAATCCACACCGGTTTGATAACATCGGTGATAAAGTCAAACTGTGACGGATAGAGCGTGGAACCGGTAGAGAGGATGGTGCGTAACGACTCCAGTTTGTGCATGTCCCCTGGACGAACACCCTGTTTCTCGATAGCGCCAAGAAACGCCGCGCTCGTTCCGAAGTGGGTAAATCCCTCCTCATCAGCCATACGCCAGAGAATCGCGCCATTCTCGATCAGTGGGTCTCCATCGTAAAGCGCAAGAGTGGCATCGGCGGCTAGACCAGAAACCAGCCAATTCCACATCATCCAACTGGTCGACGTTTGGTAGAAGAGAATATCCCCCGGTCGAACATCGGCGTGAAGAATGTGTTCCTTCTTATGCTCAAGAAGAGTACCACCACACCCGTGCACGATGCCTTTGGGATTTCCCGTAGTGCCGGAGGAGAACATGATGTAAAGCGGATGAGCGAAGGAGAAGATCGGTAGAGTTTGAGAAACAGCCTCTTTGGATATGATATCTCTTAATTCGGAACAGCTGGCGGGAAGCCTCGCGGCTTGGCATCCTTTGGTATCACCCACGCCGAGATAATCAACCAGGATAAAATGCTCGATCGATGGGACCTGTCGCGCGATATCAAGGATGGTGGGGATGGCGTCGACCTCTTTGCCACGCCAGAGGTACGCCGTGGGAGCTATAAAAACTCTCGGACGCACCCGTTGCAGTCGCGCTAGGAGTCCATCAACCTGATAGTCGGTGCCGCAGCTTGCCCACGTGGCCCCGATAGCGGCGCTCCCAAGCATACAAACTACCGCCTCCGGAATGTTAGGCAGATACGCGAAGACGCGGTCCCCTGACATTATTCCCATCGAAGAGAGATGCTGCGCCACCGAAAGAGACATCTCCCGAAGCTGGCGTCTGGTAATCACGCGGCGGATACGATCCTCTGACCATGCCGTGATAGCAATATCGTCGTTCGGATTCCGCAATACATTGTCGGTGAAATTAATTCGGAGATCAGGGAACCATCTCTTCGCCAGCGGAGTAGGCCCTTGGCCCTCTTCCCACAATCGCTCTACGCCTCCGCTCCCCCTCACATCAACGAAGCTTATGACCTCTGTCCAAAAGAGATAAGGCTCCCTAACCGACCATCGATGAAGCTCCTCGAACGTGGAAAAGGTTCCAAGTCCCTTCACACTCAGCGTTGCAATAAAACGCCCAACTCCACTCTCAGCCTTGAGCGCCGAGCTCGGAGTCCAGACGATGGAGGATTCAGCTTTTTCCCGAGGTGTATTCATGAAACCAAGAGGTTAACGCGATGCCTTAACTCTACACGAGCCTTCGTAAGGCGTCATGGGAATTATAATCGATCGGTGCGGGATATCCGCACGAAGCCACTCCGTGCTATGTACCTTTCATGATTGATCCCCGCCACATGGACCATGCTCTCGAACTCGCCGCTCGTGGTGGACGCGCTGTCATGCCGAATCCCATGGTGGGGGCTGTGGTAGTTCATAACGACCAGATCATCGGCGAGGGCTACCATCAACGCTACGGCGGCCCACACGCGGAGGTATTCGCGATCAACTCGGTGCTCGACCGAACACTGCTCAAAGACGCCACGATCTACGTCACCCTTGAACCGTGTTCCCACTTCGGCAAGACACCACCATGCGCCGACCTCGTCATTCAGTCAGGTATACGAAACATCGTCGTAGGATGTAGGGATCCAAATCCCAAAGTCGCGGGTCAAGGAATTCAAAAATTACGGAACGCCGGGATAGTCGTACATGAAGGGATCCGAGAACGTGAGTGTATCATGCTCAATAGACGGTTTATCCTTTTTCAAAGAATGAAGCGGCCCTATGTAATCTTGAAATGGGCGGAGACCGCTGACCATTTTATCGCCCGCCAAGATGGATCATCTAAATGGATCAGTGGTGAGTTCTCTCGCCGCACAACCCACCGGTGGCGCTCTCAAGAGATGAGTATCTTGGTGGGGACAAAAACAGCGCTTCTCGATAACCCCCTCTTGACCGTTCGTCACGTCGAGGGAGAGAACCCTCTGAGGGTGGTTATCGACACGAACCTATCTCTTCCCACCTCGCTCGCTCTTTTTGACGACCAGGTTGCTACCCTAGTCTTCAACTCCTCTGTCGATAAACAAGAGGGGCTGACTGAATGGAAGAGACTTGCGCCGGACCGCCCCTTGCCCCAGCAGATACTTGAGCACCTCTTCGCCAAACAACAGCTTTCGGTGATCATCGAGGGAGGGGCGCACACCCTTCAAAGTTTTGTGGATCTCGGACTATGGGACGAGGCTCGAGTCTTCCAGAGCAAAAAGAGCTTCGGAACGGGAATCCCAGCCCCTCATCTACCTGTAGCGGGGCATACGACGATGCCATCAGGTAAGGATAGGATCGAGATCTTTCAACATCCCGAATTGGCCCACCGTCTAGGAATACACGACAGCTCTATACTTCGTACAGAGGACGACCTCTGACCAGAGCGCTCAACTTCTAG
>JAULVA010000205.1:0-2868 GCA_032111275.1 Bdellovibrionota bacterium | reverse complement strand
GCTTGTGATGTGGTCTACTCGCGTCATCAATCTCACAGTTCCCTCGAAGCCAGAGCCCGGAGTTCATATCGCGCAAGACATCCCGGATACGGAGTTCATCAACGCCGCGAATACGTACGTGAATCTCGTAGCTACCTATCAGCCTATAACAGCTCGTAACCAGTTCAATGTCGCATCGTCGATGCTTAAAGAGCCGGTTTATACGAAATTCAAAGAGGAAATGATGGGAGCGGAGCTTGGCGCGATTCAAAGCACAGGCCGGACCCAGGTATTCTTTACGGATCCACTGCGAACTAAGGTAATTCGCAACGGTACCGAGGTCACGGTGTCGCTGGTGGGCGAGCGTTGGAAGGTGATCGCAGGAAGCCCCCTTCCTACGGTGACGAGCAGATTTATAATTACGATGTCGACGATACCCCGAAACCCGCTGAATCCATATGGAATCGTGATTACCGGCGTATCGTTCAAGGCGAACATCGAGGGTGAACAGCCAACCAACGGGGCGAATTCATAAGGAGTATGACGATGAAGCAGGCAGTAAACATTCATACCGTAACGACCCGAGTTGGGCTCGCGGTACTAGTCGCGTTCTCAACCGTTACCGGCGCGTTCGCTCGCGATGTAGAGTACACAACCGGACGTGGCGAGGTTGAGGTGTTCGTTAATGTGGGCGAGCCAACCGAGATTATCTTCGAAAGTGGTAAGATTAAGGACGGCTTCAAGAACTCCAATGCCGGTATCGCTTTGGACAAGAAGGACTCCTCGCTTGTCGTGTTCGGGAAAGAGAGCATGAATGAAAACGGTGAGGCCATTCTCGTTCGCCTAGATGACGGTCGGTCCTATCCGATCCGTATCCGTCGAGCGAGCTCTGACAACCCACGGGACGCGCAGGTCATGGTTTCCGATGGAAAAAGCGGTGTAGGCGCCGATGAGGAAGAGGTAGCGCCGTTTAAGGAGCGCTCATATGAATACGCTCCACCGTCAAAGGTCTCAGGTCTCATGCGAGAGATGGTGTTGGTCGCTGAGTTTGGAAAGAGCGCCATCCCAGGATACACCATGAGCGAGCGTCACAAAGGTCAGACCGTCGTGAGTGATGGCGCGATTCTCGCTAAAGTTGACAAGATATTCGTTGGGCCGAATCTGTGGGGTTACGTACTTGATACAACGAACCTTCTCGACCAGTCCCAAAAGCTTAACGCGGCGACGTTTCGCATCGATGGCACTCGGGCTATCTCAGCGTCGAGCTGGGAGTTGACCGCGCGCCCACTCAATGTTGAGGAGCAGATATCAGCGAAGCATAACGCCAAGATCTATATCGTAACGAGAGCTCGCTAAGAGGAAGGCAAAGGTATGAAGCAGTTTCTGAGAGACCTCCCCATACGACTGAAGAGTGACAGAAAGTATCAGCTTGGCGCTGTGGTGCTCGCTGGGTGCATCATGTACCTTGCGCTCGCTCCCCAAGCGCCACGTCGGCAAATGAGACAACGGCCGAAGCCAGAGGCCGAGGCGGCGCACAACGATCCGAATGAACGGTGGACGGACCTTATCGAGCGATTCAACGGTCAGTTGAATCAGCTCACTACGCAGAGCGCCGCCCTTCGTGAGGACCTCGACACTCAGAAGAAGGCGATGCAGGAGTACGAGGCTACAACCGCCGAGATCTTCAAAAAGATCCTTGAGCGGCTCGCTGAGGTTCAGAATAACAGTGGATCGCAACCAGTATCCGCGGGACACCCTCAGAGCATCGGTGAGATCTCCGCTCCGGACCTCGTCGGTGCGCAAGCGGATGAACTCGAGGGCCTTGGAACGGCTGATGTGCCAGCGGCTCCCCCAGTACAACCTATCAAGCCGAAACTCGCCGCTTTAATGCCAGGTGACTCGGTGCGGGTTAAGCTCCTCGCGGGTGTGAACGCCCCAACTGATGGAACTCCCTACCCTGTTGTGCTCAAGCTTGTCAGTGACGTCATGGGTCCGGATGGTAACAGCATTCCCCTCGGAGAAGCTCGTATCATCGCGGCGGCTCAGGGGTCCCTAACTGACGCACGAGTTCTTTTCCGACTTACCCGACTCTCTTTGCGGCTCCCGAACGGTAAGCGAAAGGAGTTTCCGATCGATGGATGGATCGTGGGAGAGGACGGTATCCGAGGCATGGAGGGAGTGCTTATCGACCCGATCGGTAAGGCGATCGTTGGCGCCGGTATGGCGGGCGGTCTCGCCGGACTTGGCCAGGGTATCGCGGCGGCGAACGTCCAGAACCGCGTATTCGCCAACGGAAACACGCAGAGCAGCGTGAACGCAAATGACATTCCCGCGTATGCCGGTGGTGTCGCCCTCTCGTCGGCGGCTACCGAGTGGCAGCAGATTATTCGTGACCGTCTTGCGCAGCTCGTCCCGGTGGTCCAGGTGCTCTCGGGACGAGAGGCGACAGCGGTGTTCTCGCAATCGATCGCGATTCCTGAGCTCCTTGAGCAGCTCGATGAAGAGGATCCGGCGGTAGTATTTACGTCTTTAGACTAAGGTGAGTGTTATGAAAGCTGTACGACTCGCGAAAATTCTGCTCGGAACGCTCCTCACAGGATGTTCGAGTATGACCCATGTGTTGAACCCCTTCTATGAGACTCCATCGGAGGTCGCCTACTTCGGGGAAAAGAATGACGCCGCCTTGAACGACAGCAGTGGTGGCGGCAAGGGTGATAAGGCTCGCGCCGCTCTTGAGCAGATGGCGACATATCAACGCGCGCTGCCAGCTCAGCCGCAAAATCCCGTCATGCAGGCAGCGGTGGTTCGTCTCATGTGGGTACCAGACCACCTCAATTCACACGGAGATCTCATCCCGGCGCACTACTACTACCTGAAGGTGAAGAAGGA
>JAULVA010000204.1:0-8378 GCA_032111275.1 Bdellovibrionota bacterium | reverse complement strand
CTCCCCTGACTGGGAGACCGCGATAACGAGGGTGTCGCTGTCGATGAGATGAGAGCGATAGCGGAACTCCGACGCGTAATCCACCTCGCACGGAATGCCCGCAAACTCCTCGATGAAGAACTTGCCCTCAAGGCACGCGTGCCATGCGGTTCCACAGGCGACCATGACAATTCTCTTGAGCGACGCGGCTTTTTCACGGAGCGGGTCTAATTCGGGGAGCTTCACGGAGGCGTCATGCTCTGAGATTCGACCTCGGAGGGTATCTCCCACAACCCGAGCCTGATCATGGATCTCCTTCAGCATGAAGTGCTTGAACCCACCTTTCTGCGCCGTAACAGGATCCCATGAGATAGTTTCCTCTCTTCGAGATACCTCCTTCCCGCCGTTTTCTATGTATACCGACGAGGCCGTGACCTCAGCGAGATCACCATCCTCCAACACCAGGATCCGTCGCGTATGTTGGAGCACCGCGGGGATGTCGCTAGCGATCAGATTCTCCTCATCGCCCCTACCGATAATTATCGGGGTGGAGTTCTTCGCCACGAGGACGCGGTCTGGATTCTTCGAGTCGATGGCGAGAAACGCGTAGCTTCCCTTAACCTTGGAACACATCTCGCGCATCGCGTCGAGCGGCTCAAGCCCCTCAGCCAGAAGGGTGTTGAGTAGATGCGCGGCCACCTCCGTATCGGTCTCCGAAAGGAAGACACACCCCTTGCCCTCGAGCATGGCGCGAAGTGGAAGATAATTCTCAATGATACCGTTATGAATGAGGCTGACCCGCCCGGCGGTGTGCGGGTGCGCGTTCGTCTCTGTGGGGCGCCCATGGGTCGCCCATCGAGTGTGCCCGATACCGAGCGATGCCGTGCCGTTCCGCTTCCTGGTTGAGAGGACCTTTTTCAGTTCGCTTAATTTTCCGGTGGCTCGGGTAGTCTCGATCGTGCCATCCTCAAGAACCGACACGCCAGCGGAGTCGTAGCCCCGGTACTCAAGCGACTCAAGACCTCCGATAATGATCGAGAGGGCGTCACGATTCCCGGCGTATCCAACGATTCCACACATACCTACACTCCACACAATTCACGTCTTTGAGGTCCCCGTTATACCCGCCGCGATACCCGAACACCACCTGAGAACCGAACGGATCTTGATTCCTCAACAAAAGGCCTTCAGCCTACGTCAGCGTCCGCGTCCTCTATCTTGGGCCAGACGACATTTTTTTTCAAAAACTAGGATCATAGAGCTGCTACGAGACTACGTGGCAGAAACGCCGCACCCATATCTTCGCTCTCGCACAGAATACCAGGCTTACGCCCCCGCAGCTAACCACCTCACATTACTTTGCTTTTCTCACGCCACCGCGACTCTGTCGGCAGCCAATAATTCCAGTCAACTAAGTTTTCGACCCTGCCGACATTGCTAGGTAAGATGGAGGACCACAACATCTATAGCGAAGGCTCAGGTCCGTTCGCGTGCGGGAGGTGCATCAAGAGTTCCCGAACATCACTCAGCGTGGTGGCTATCTTCGCGTGTCTTGTACTTACTATCGCAACAAGCCTCCGCACTCCGTCCGCGGCGCATGGACAAGAGTTGTATACGAGTATCGGGCCCTCACATGTAGCGAGCTCAGCTTTTCAAAACACCTCCGAGGGTGGATACGCGACAACCAGCTTTAGCCCCCCATGGAACTCCACCCAGGCGCTCAGCATCTTCGTCACCTCTTCCAGTCAAAACGGTAATCTCGGTGGCCTAGAGGGAGCCCGCACCTTGTGCCAATCCCTCGCTAACGCCGTCCCGGCGCTATCCGGCACGACATGGTATCCCCTGCTCTCGGACTCCACCTATGACGCCGTCAACCTGACCGGCACCTCGGCCGCGTCCTCTCCTATATATAATCTCGACGGAACTATCATTGCGGCGAATCGTGCCTCGCTCTGGAGCGGCACGTCGCTCACCACCGGTGTCAAGGGAACCGAAACTGGCGCAACGCGGTATGGTTCTGTATTCACGGGCACCAACGCAACCGGAACAAAAACCGGGTACCACTGCGGGAATTGGACATACACCACCGGCAACGGAACCATCGGAGCCACGAATGAGAAATCATCCCGTTGGATCACCGGAGCATCGTCACCCTGCACGGTAGCGTATCGGATTTTCTGCGTCGGAAATTATAATCCGTTCGGGGCTACACCAACACCAACCCCAACCCCCACGAGGACCCCGACGAGGACCCCCACACGGACGCCGACCCCGACCGTGACCCCAACGCCTACGATAACATTCACCGCTACGGCGACCCCGATGGGAACCGACACGCCATCCTTCCCGACAACCGGAACACCCACCGCAACCCCAACACCTACGCGGACAGCGACACCAACGGCTACAGCTCCAGCGACTATTCCCCCTTCCACGCCAACCTCCGTGGCGACGGTAGCTCCTACCCCAACTCCGGTGATGTCCTCAGTGAAGGTTCGAGTCTTAATCGACTCGACACCTGTCCCCTCCTTGCCGATCACTATCGGCGCCGAGACATTCAACACCGACATGGAGGGGTTCGCCGAAACCACCGTGTGGAGCAGCTCGTTCCTCCGGGTTAAATCCGAACTTCCGGCGGTCGTCTTTACCCCCTTCTCAGGAACCGCGGGATTCTTTAACGGCAGAACCGTTGACGTCGAAGCGACACGTCTTATCATTCCCGGCACCAACATATGCGCGGTCAACGTCGGAGATGTTCCGAGCCTCTTTTTCCCCTATTCAAATATTAGCGGCACCACCCTCTCGGTCCCGCTTTCGCTGCACTTCCTCAACCGGATGCTCTCACCATCGGGAGCCGCCGCACCGGCGGGATTGTTTGCCCGGGGCAGACGCGGAAATGGGTTTACCTTGGCTCGTTCTCACTTTGAATCAGGTCAGGGCCTTTCCGGAAACTGGGAATTCCTCGCGGCGAACGTTCCCATTCCCACCGACCCGGAGCCGTGCGCTGATAGTGGAGAGCCAGCCCCTCCAACCTCAACACCAGAACCATCGTGCGCGTCCTTCGATCTGTCGGTGATAGTAAGAGAGACGAGGCGAACCGT
The DNA here is from genome assembly GCA_032111275.1 of Bdellovibrionota bacterium. GTDB lineage: Bacteria > Bdellovibrionota_C > UBA2361 > UBA2361 > OMII01 > OMII01. Next base: position 5,298 of record JAULVA010000204.1, on the reverse strand, counting down.
GACTCGGCTTTCGCAGGAGACTATCAAAGCAGCGGCCCGCGGAGAATGGAAACCGCAAGGAACCCTCCGAGAACCGTTCCTCAAGAGTAGCGCGACAGCGATTAAACGGATGGTTACTACCGTCAAGCGAGCGGGAACTAAACTCTACTCCTGCGGCACCCCTCCCCCCGCCTCAACGTGTTCGAGCAAACGAATCGATAAAAACTCAATCGCGAAGGACTTCGCGCGGATCTTCCCAGCCGATCTTCCGCGCGGTCTAGCCCGGGTCAAAAAGCTCTTTCCGCAGGAGACCGCTCGATTCAACCGCATAGTGAGCAAACTCCCATCCCGCGTGTACAGCTGCCGTTAATCATCCCCGTGGTTGGTACACCTCTTGCTGACATCTGTGGGAAGTCCGTGGTTTACCCTCATTTGCGAGAGAGTACACAGTATGAAATTCAGCATTCCAGAGCTCTTAAGACCTCGAAAACCTTCGCCTCCTCCGGTAGTCCCCACACCGCCGACGACCCCTACAAATCCCACAACTCCCTCACATCCCTCAAGAAGACCGTCGCGCCCGCCGGTTGCCCCGGTAGAACAGGAACCAAACGAGTTCGGTAAGACCCTTGAGAGCTTGCTCGGCAATAAATACAGGTCGAGCAAGGTCAGCGAGGAGGAACTTTATGCCGCTTTAATCGTGCATCAGATCAAACAGAAGTATGGCGACAGGGACGCAAATGATTTTAAGACCCTCTTCAACTTCGCCATGACCGACCGGCCAAGGAACGAGCGCAGAGAAGCGTCCGCTGAACGAGCGGCCAACGTTGTGATGGACAACTTCTTCGGCAAGGACTCAATCATCATCCCGGAGGCAGAGGCGAAAAAAATAAAAGAGACCGCCTTCCGACTCGCTCAGCTCGACGACAATAAAGACCAGCTGTGGGATAAGTACGGTGGCGACCGGGACAACACCGTCGCCACGACCTCCTTCGCGCGCGCTCAACATCTGATGCAAAAGAGACTTGATGCCGAGGAGCGGGCCTCTACATCGAGCGTTCGACGAGCCTCTCGGAAAAAGGCGAAGACCCTGAGCGAAGTAGGGTAAGACGAACCTGACCCGGATCACGCTTCCGATAGCGCTCTCAGCGCTATTATGGAACGATGATCCGTGTTCTGGCTTTCCGTTTCCGCTCAGTTGGCTGGCGATCTTCCAGGTGGCTAACCGCGTTTTCACAGCTCCTCGTCCTCCTTATCCTGTCATGTCCCGCGGATGCGCGGCCTCGCCCTCCCATCGTTCCAAACCTTACAGGATTTGGAACCTTAACGGTGGGGGGAAGTGGTCGACACCTCAGCATCCCTCGAACCACCATCTTCAACGTAACGAACCTCTCTGACCGCGGGAGAGGAAGCCTCCGGGCGTGCGCGGAAGCTCGGGGGCCCCGGACCTGCGTCTTCTCTGTGGGTGGCATTATCAAACTCTCCCGCGAAATTACGCTATCCTCCCCGTTCATAACCATCGCGGGACAAACCGCTCCCGACCCAGGCATAACCCTGACAAACGCGGGAATTAAGATATCGACCCATAATGTTTTGATACAACATATCGCTATTCGACCCGGCGATGAGAGGGGGGGGGCGAAGCCATCCGAACGCGACGGCATCTCTATCGGAGCAAAACCACCCTATTCCGCTCATCACATCGTGATCGACCATGTGTCACTCACCTGGGCAATCGATGAAAACCTCTCCACCGCATATCCACTCACACGGGATGTGACCGTTGCTAACTCAATCATCGCCGAGGGACTCCACAACTCGATTCACCCTAAGGGCCCACACAGCAAAGGGATCCTCGTGGGCGATGGTTCCAAAAACATCACGCTGCGAAATAATTTGGTCGCGTTCAACGAGGAGCGGAATCCATACCTCAAGCCGGGAACCTCAGTGGAATTCATCAACAACGTTGTCTATGGATGGGGACCGAAGGGTGGATGGTCGCTCTGCAATCTTTCGAATAACACGGAGCGGAACGCCCCTATCCTTCTCTCGTTTGTTGGTAACATCTACCGGCCCGCACCACTCTCCGTCATCCACCCGCCGATCTACGCGAAACAGATCGATGCCCGTAGCCGGATCTATTCGCGGGATAATCTAGGGCCCTCGTCAAATGGAACGGCTCTGGTCTCAGCCACCCAGGTGCTACCGACCCGACTCGGCTTTATCACCACACCTCCCGTTTCATCAGCGTTACGGACCGCACTTCCGGTCACTGAAACCCTTCACGCGGTGTTGACGGCGGCGGGAAGCCGTCCGGGAAGGCGCGCCCCACACGATACCCGGATTGTCCGAGAGGTTGAGATGTCATCCGGAACGTTGAAGGACTGCACCACGGGGTGCCGACGAGCGACGGGAAGGATCCCGCGATCTCGTACCACATACCGCGAGGCTAAACCTCCCCGGCATCCCTTTATCGACTCCAATGGAGACGGCTACACCAACCTGGAGAACTGGCTACACGCCCAGGCACGGGCCGTAGAGAGAGCATCTCGGTAACGGACACGCTCGTTACACGTTAGAAGCGAACCAATCATTAAACTCCCGCATTCCCTGCTCAAAGGAGGTGGAAGGTGAATACCCCAAGAGGCCTCTCGCCTTTGAGACATCCGCGTTGGTCAACTCCACATCGCCTGGTTGAGGCGGATACTGCTCGATGACGAGCTTCTTTCCGGTTACCCGCTCGATGATGTCAAGCACCTCGTTGAGCGATACGGTCGAGGAATTGCCGAGATTAAAGATCTCATATCCGAGCGGCCGATCAATCGCGCTGACAAACCCTTGGGTAAAATCCCTGATGAAGGTGTAGTCACGCCGCGTCTCTCCCGTGCCAAACTTCTTGATCGGAGTGCCGTTTCGAGCCGCGGCCAGGAATAACCATGGAGCCATATCGGGCCTGCCGCGTGGGCCGTATACGGTAAAGGGGCGCACCACGTTGACGTTCATGCCGTAGAGGTGATGGTAGGTATAGCCCAACACCTCCGTAGCCTTCTTTGAAGCGGCGTAGGGGGATATCGGACGGTCGGTCGCGGAGTCGTCCTCACGAAATGGGATCTTGGTTGAGTTTCCATAGACCGATGACGAAGAGGTCACAACCGTGTTCTCGACTGAATAGCGACGAGCTACCTCAAGGAGGGTTAACGTGCCGTTCACATTCGCGCTCGCATAGATGTAGGGATCCTCAATTGAAGGTCGAACCCCAGCTCGCGCCGCGAGATGCGCTACATGCGTTATGTCGTGCTTTCGAAACAAACCATCGAGCAGGGAAAGGTCCTCAAGTTCACCCTCCACGAAATGGAAGTTGAGGTTCTTCTTGAGAACATCAACGTTCCTTCTTTTATAGGCAACTGGATAGTAGTCGTTAAGGTTATCCAATCCCACAACGGTATCACCACGCGCGAGCAGCGCCTCTGATACATGGGAACCAATAAATCCGGCGGAGCCGGTTACGAGAACTTTCTTCATGAACGTACGTATCCTCTTGTTTTAGGTACGCGAGGCAACTCCTCACGTTCACGTGGGGGGTTGCAAAGTGAAACTACTATTAGGCTTTGCCTCGCTTCCTTGGAGGCATTTTGTCGCCAAACGCGAGGGAACGCAATGCGGCCAACGAGGAGGGCGGGCAAAAAGCCCCTTACAAACGATTTTAAGTATCGCGGAATGACCGCGCACAGCGTCATGTATGTAGTCTCTTGTCATAGTGCGCCCATGACATCCGCTAACTCCACTATCATCCCGATGCGCTTACATCTTCTCCTTTTACTACTAGCGACAACCATGTCTCTTCAGGGGTGCATCAAATATACCCCTTCGAGGGAGGAGCTCGAGAGGGACCGAGGGCCCTCTACGACCATCGGACCGAACCTCGGCTCCGAGGAGGAATTCAACGCCTATGAGCAATCGCTCACCGATCGCCTTCAAAGACTCATAGCGGACCGCTCGTATCTTCTGACCGCAAGCAACTCAGGCAATGGATATGTGGTGGGTCCTGGGGATGTCATCGTGGTCGACGTGTACGGGTTCAGCGATCTACGAACAGAGGCTGAGGTCTCACCTCAGGGAACCCTCTCCCTTCCACTGGTCGGCGAGGCGGACGTGAAGGGACGCGATGTATCCTCTCTCAAACGGCATCTAAGTGGCCTCTACGCTCGATACGTTCGTAATCCACGCATCGATGTCTCTATTAAAACACATCACTCAAATAGGGTCTCCGTGATCGGAGAGGTACAACGACCCGGCATGTATCCCTTACGGAGAAACGGCCAACTCATCACAGAGCTGATCTCTGAGGCAGGAGGAAAAAACCAGATGGCTAGTAGCCGCATCATCCTTCTTCCAGCCCCCAAACTTGAATATGTGGCGCAATCAGATCAGCCCGATTCATTACCGAACACAAATATGGATTCCGGTGTGGGCGTTGAAATCGACATCGAGGCGCTATTAGGTCGAATCGACCAACGGCCACTCCTGGTCCCACTGATTGCGGGAGACACTGTGGTGGTTCCAGAGGCAGGCAATTTCGAGGTTGATGGCGAGGTGCAAGCCCCGGGATCATTCAAACTTACTACGGGCACGTCGGTGATCGGAGCGATCGCCGCGGCGGGTGGTTTCACCTATTCCGCGAACGTAAAACAGGTCGAAGTTATTAGAGACATCGGTGGTGGTCGAAAGGCGCTCGCTACGCTCGACTTAGAGGAGGTCGGGCTTCGGGGTGGAAAAGATATCCGCCTCCGCGCGGGAGACCTAGTTAGGGTACCGAGCGAACCGGGCCGATTCTTCGAGCGACAGGTCGTTGAAGCACTCAACAGCTTATTTAACGGAGTGAGTGTCAACCGTAGAGCTAACTAACGCTCGGAACGGAAAACCGACCCGTACTTATTGGGCCAAAAGTTGCGAGAAAGGATATGAACTACACACACCCATCAGATCATCACCCGATCCCTCACGCTGTATTGCACCCCGCGCAATTTCAGCAGCTCCTTCAGGTCACATCACAAGGGATACCGGGTGGCCCGGAGGAGTCACCCTCATTCGCGCACTATATGCGCCTCGTTCGAAAACATCTCTCGCTAATTATCTCCACAGCCTGCGTTACCACAGGCGCCGCCGTGGTGTACTGTATGTTTACCCCCTCACTCTACACGGCGACCACCACTATAGAGATCAAGGGATACGCCCCTATCCTCGCTACCAGTCAGACGGAAACCCTCTTCGGGAACGATACCCGTAAGATTGAGTATCAAAAAACCACCATAGCCAAATTGA
>JAULVA010000203.1:0-4652 GCA_032111275.1 Bdellovibrionota bacterium | reverse complement strand
ATGGCGCGAAGAATCCAACGATAAGCATCTTCACCTTGAACGCGTTCAAGTGGCTCTTCCAAAACTCCGAAGCCGCAACGACCGGAGAGCTCCCGACAAGGATTACCCTTCCCGAATCGGTAACGGAGGCCGGTTACCTACACCCTGAGAACCTAAAACTGAACGTCGAGGGAGGGAGGATCGAGCTCCCAGTTCCCGGAATCGTGCAGCTTGAGGAGGAAGATGGCGACGAACGATACCTCGCTCTCAACTCCTTTGAGGAGAAGGAGTCGAACCTAAAACAAGGCATTCCGCTCGCTCTACCAGCCATCACGCCTAACGTGACCGCACCTTCGAGCCCCACAACCTCCCGCTCCCTTATCTCAATCTTAGCGCTCGTAGCTCTTCTTGTTATTGGAGCGGACCTCGCGCGACGACTCGTTCGACATTCTCGCTGGGGGGACGCATGAGCTTTGAGTCTCCACTCGTGTTCCTCGCGGTAGCTCCCCTCGCCATCGCGATAGCGTTCTCGTTGCGAGATCCGAAGGGACGCTCACCACGCGCCCTCCTTATCGCCACCCTTCGCATGCTCGCGATATGCGCCATCGCGGCGGCTCTCGCCCGTCCCTACCAAGCTGCCCTCGCCCCCTCGCAGGGAGCCATAGCACTCGTCGATATATCTTCAAGTATTACCGATAGCCAGGGACAAAAGCTTCTCACCGAGGCTCAAGGACTAGCTCGGCACCTCGGCGCGCCGCTCAGAATCCTACCATTCGCCAAAACAGCCGCGACCGCTCCTCAATCTCCAACCTCGTACACGACTCTGCGCGGAGCATCATCGCCCCTCGATCCGACCGCGACGAATATCGAAGCGGCTCTCCTCGCCTCACGACAGGGCCGAGCCCCCATCGCCTTCCTCCTCTCTGATGGGTATGAGTCGACCGGTCATGCTCTCGCGGCGCTCAGTGCTGGTGGCACTCCCCGTATATTTCCACTCACCGTCGACGGCCAGCGAGATACCGACCAGATCTCTATCTCGCAACTCTTCGCACCTCAGGTTGTAAAATCACAACAACGAGCTGACGTGCGCGTTACCCTCTCAAACCCAGAGAGCGCCGACTCCGCGGGGAACCTTACGATTAAACATGGGCCCGCTCAGATATTTTCCAAAGGTGTCTCTCTCCCGCATTCCGGAGACACAACCTTTACCGCGCTCACCGACCCAAGCATTGAGGGGCTTCATCCGATAGTCGCTACCTACTCGTGGAAGGATGAAAGGGGTTCTCACTCCGTCTCTAAGACCACGTGGCTCTCAAGCGAGAAACGGGACAAGGTCCTCCTGCTGTCGGGAACCCCGGAAGACGATCGCTTTCTCTCGCAGATTCTCAGAGGCCAAGCGTATCAACTCCGGAGCGAGATAGCTGGTCAAACCACCTCCGCGGCTCTCGGCGCTCCGAATGACTACCGGGCTATTATTCTTAACAACGTCGCGGCTAACGCCATTCCATCCCCATTTTCTGACGCAATTCCACCCTTTGTGAGAAACGGGGGAGGGCTCGTTACCGTCGGAGGAGACCGAAGCTACGGCCTCGGCGGATACATCGGGTCTCAGTTTGAGACCCTTCTTCCCGTCCGACTCGTTCCTCCACACCTCGAGAAGAAGCGGCTTAACGTCGCGGTGCAGCTTGTGATCGATAAGTCTCGCAGCATGGCGATGGATTCCCGGCTCGAATTCGCGAAGAGCGCCGCCAGAGAAGTTTTAAACGCGCTTAAGGATGACGATTACATCGGTGTTGTCGGTTTCGATGACGTTCCCTTTATCGCGCTGCCACTTTCGATAGTCGGCAACGTAAGGAATTCAGCCGCCGAGCGCATCAGCCGTCTCTACCCAACTAAGAAAACTAACCTCTTCCCCGCCCTTGACGAAGCGCGCCGCGGCATGGCCCGTATTAACGCGGGACGAAAGCACGTCATCGTACTGACCGATGGCAAACTTCCCGACCCGGGGCCCTACTACTTTGACCTCGTCAGGCAGATGCGGGTCCTTGGCGTGACCGTTTCGACCGTTGTCGTGGGCAACGACGCGGATGACGGATTTCTCGCTCAACTCGCTGAACTCGGAGGTGGCGCCTTCTATCAAACGGCAGACCCGCAGAATCTTCCGAAGATCTTCCTCTCCGATGTAAAGGTCGCCTCTAATGAAAAATCTTTAAAGGAGAGCCAAGAGATGGCGGTATCGGTCGGCCCATCTGGCGTTATCTCAACGCAACTCTCCGACTTCCCCACCCTGCGCGGTTTCGTTGAAACCCTTCAACGAGAGAGCGCGAAGACTGAGCTCATCGTAACCGCCGAGGAGAAATCCTTCCCACTCCTCGCCTCCTGGAACGTCGATAAGGGTAAGGTCATTTCTTTTACATCCGACGCGAACGGCCGTTGGTCCTCCTTGTGGATGCAGTGGCGCTCGATCAACGAATTCTGGTCCGATATCGTCGAATCAACGATCTCACGCTCCGGAGGTGCTCGCTCGAACGTCGACTTTGAGATCCGTTCGTGGGTAGAGGGCGGCGCGGTCGTTGTTGATCTCTCACTCTTCGATGAGATCGGTGGCGCGTCCCTTGGGGGCGAGCTCACACGCCCCTCTCAGGAGAAAGCACCTCTCTCCTTCGCCCCTGTGTCACCCGGACACTATCAAGCTCGCGTTCCGAAGGCCGCCCCCGGTAGATACGCCGCAACCGTCTCCATAGGAAACGCCTCCCTTCCGGAGGTAGCGTGGGAGATCTCCGATGATACCTTCTCGGAGCGCCCGCATTTTAAACCAAATATGCCCCTCCTTCAGCAGATAGCGTCCCGCTCGGGGGGACTTGTAAACCCAGACAAGGAGGCCCTTACCAAGTATCTTCAAATGACGACCGCTAAAAAGGACCTCTCAAGAGCCTTCGTATCGCTAGCGCTGCTCCTCTTTATACTTGAGCTTCTGGTGCGAGAGTTTGGGAGGGTTCTGAGGGTGGGGCGGAGACCGGGTATATAGAGCGCGACCTTGGAAAGGGTATGTAATGGAACATGCCGGAGGGCCCGTCTCCTGACGGGCCGGTGATGTACGAATATTTCATCGCGGGCTCCGGCCCGTCGGGAGACGGGCCCTCCGGGTTCATCGCATCCTATGCGTCTTGATCCGATGAGAAAAACTTTCCTTTAATTTTGTCCAGGGACCAGCTACAAGACCCTCTATGACCCAACCATTCACTATCTACTTCGCCGGAGAGCTGTTTAGTTTAAAGCACCTCCTCGGCAACGCGGTCTTGGCCGAACAGATTCACCTCGAATCTCAAAATCGCTACAAGTGCATCCTTCCACAGGATCTTGAACAGCGGGAAACAACGCCGCCCGCGGTTCGCGACCAGGACCTCCTGCACGTTGTCTCATGCGATCTTGGGCTTTTCCATTTCGATGGCTCGGAACTCGACTCGGGAACGGTCGTGGAGTTCATCATCTCGAAACTTCTCGATATCCCCTCTGTAATCGTGCGAACCGACTTCCGAAGCGGTGGAGACCTGGGTCTCGATCCATGGAACCTGATGTGTTCAGGGTATCCTCGAACGAAGATCCTTCTCCTCGACGCGATGGTATCTTATCAGAAGCCGCTCAGAGAGAAGGGCATCTCTTCAGCGGAGGCCGCACACGACGCGACCCAAAGGTTCGCTCGTGATATCGTAGCGGCCCTCGACGAGGTCCGGGCGATGCGCCCATCACTCACTCCCGAACTCCGAAATCACATCTATGAGTGGATGCGTCATCTTCCGGGAGAAAGTTTCGCCAAAGCGTTAACCGAGGGGTCTCTCCAACAGATACTCTCCTCTAAACTCTCTCGAGGTCTTCTCTAATGGCAGCGCGACTCGCCGTTATCGGAAGTTTCGTTCAGGATCTCGCGTTTACGGTTGGAAACTTTCCCGCTCCGGGACAAACCATCATCGGTAATTTTTTTACCGGCCCAGGTGGAAAAGGCTCAAATCAAGCGGTCGCTGCTCACCGCCAAAATGTCCCCACAGTCTTTATCGGTTGCGTGGGCAAGGATCTCTTCGGACAGGGCTACCAGGAATGGTGCGAGCGAGAGGGCCTCCCCATTCAACTGCTCATAGATTCTGAAGCGGCGACAGGAGCCGCTTCAATCGTCATCAACGAGAACGCTGAGAACGCGATCGTCGTCGCCCTTGGAGCTAACGATGCGCTTACATCAGAGCATGTGCTGAGCGTGCTTGAGAGGGCGAGCGACATCTCGGTAGTACTCTTGCAAGCGGAAAGCAACCTAAGCGCCGCGGAGTCGGCGCTCGCGTACGGCAAGAGGCATGGAATAACCTCTATCCTCAATCCCGCTCCGTTAAATCCGGGCGTTAGGTCATCACTTCTCTCGCTAGCGGATTACATCACCCCAAATGAAACTGAATTGAGCTTCCTCCTTGAGCACCTCGCCGGGGTAATCTGCAAAGAGGACTTCGTCAAACTCTCCGACCAATCCATTCGTGAGATCTGCGAACATCTCCCGAGCACATCGGTACTCATGACCCTTGGCGCGCACGGCTCTATCTTGTACCCACGGCCATTAAGTTAAGGAGTATCTAACCGAGAAGTTTTGCGATATCGTAGGGTTGTCGGTGTCGAGGAGAGGATAAAGACAC
>JAULVA010000202.1:0-2001 GCA_032111275.1 Bdellovibrionota bacterium | reverse complement strand
CTTATCGACCACCGTCATATCCCTCCCCTCCAAAAAGGTCTGCGGCAAAGGGTTGGTCCGCTCCTTAACCGCGCACCCTACCATACCACTTACAGCGAGGGGGAGGATAGCGAGGCGAACGAGAAGTCGCGTGAGGAATAGAGATCGCATAGGGGGGTCCTTTAAAGTGGTGCCTGCCGGTATGCTCACACCATCCCCTCTCTTTTTCAAGCCTCATTGAAAGTACCCGTACGATGCGGATATGCTGAGAACCGTATGAGGCCCTTTAGAAAAATCGTCGTGATTGGGTTTATGGCATCTGGGAAGAGCGCCATAGCCGCGCCCCTTGCTCAGCGCCTCGGGCTTACCCTCTTTCACGTTGATGAGGAGATCGTTTCGCGCTCAGGGTTCCCCTCCATCCCCGCCATCTTCGCCGAGAAGGGGGAAACTCACTTTCGAGAGCTTGAGGCCGAGGTCGCCGCTTCACTCCGAGACGCTCACGATGTGGTCATCTCGACCGGAGGCGGGATTATCACCCGCCCTGAGAACATGAGTAACCTTCAAGCGAACGGGGGTCTAGTGGTATATCTCCGAACCTCCTTTGAAACGGTCGCTGAAAGAGCGGGAGACCTAGCTTCGAGACCCCTCTTCACCAATACAGCAAACGCGCTCGAACTGTACCAACAACGCTTACCGATATATGAGCGCTACGCTGACATCATCATCGACACCGATGGAAGCTCCGTAGAGCAGGTTTGCTCGGCGATCATCTCCCAACTAAGGTAGAGCATATGAAGCTAGAGATATCAGCCCAGTCATCACTCTGGCTCGTCATCGGCGACCCGATCAGCCATAGCCTCTCTCCTGCCATGCACAACGCTGCGTATGCGGCGTGTTCCTTGCCCTTCGTCATGGGGGGCGCTCAGGTACGAGCGGACACTCTCGCCGACGCGATGAAAGGGGTCCGAGCGCTTGGAATTCGGGGCCTCGCGGTGACGATGCCTCACAAGGTGTCGATAATGGATCTTCTCGACGAGATCGACCCGACCGCGGCTACCATAGGCGCGGTAAACACCGTTGTGAACGACGGCGGAAAACTGACCGGATTTAATACCGACTGGATCGGCATACTCCGCCCCCTTGAAAAGCTTATCTCTCTTCGGGACAAAAAGGTCGCGATTCTCGGCGCGGGGGGCGCGGCACAGGCGGCGCTTTACGCGTGCGGAAGCCAGGGTGCCTCGGTCACCATCTTCAACCGATCACTTGAGAAGGCGACCAAGCTCGCGGACCGTTTCAACGCGTCAGTGCTCCCCCTTGAAAAGACCGACGCGCTGGCAGCTTTCGACATCATCATCAACACGACCTCCGTCGGCATGGCGCCGGAGAGCGATGCCTCACCCCTTCCGGAGTCAGCGTTACGAGCAGAGCAGATAGTGTTCGAGACGATCTACGCTCCGGTAACGACCAAGCTCTTACAGTTCAGTAACCGAGCGGGGGCATCCACCATCACCGGACTCGACATGTTCCTTGAACAGGGCGCCGCCCAATTCCATCTCCACACCGGTGTCAAGGCTCCCAGGGATGAAATGGAAAAGATTTTAAGAACAGCGCTTGGGGCGTGACCAACGTCATGCTTTCTCGTATACTTTTTAGGCCCAGACGGTCGCCCGTCAGCTTCTCTTCTGGGAATATTTTTTGAAGTTTATTTTCGCTGTACGCCGGTCACACCCTGAGAGACTCGACTCCTTGCGGAGCTAACCTTTCAGGAGGTTCTATCGGTGAGGCTCTTCTTCTATGTGCGCTCAACGAGTCGATAATAAGTACTGCCTCCCCATCATCAAACCTACCCGAGCTGAGGTCGAGGAGGTTCTTAAGAAGAACATCAACAAGTATCGATACGCTGAGGTGTGGCTCGACTACATTGAGGATGTCGATCCTGGATTCGCGTCGTCGCTCGTTGGACAGTATCCAAACAGGCTCGTTATGGTGTTCCGTCGTCGCAATCTCGGTGCGATGAAACTC
>JAULVA010000201.1:0-3675 GCA_032111275.1 Bdellovibrionota bacterium | reverse complement strand
AGAGGGGTATGAGATGATGCGGTCGTTCGACCACGGTTCGATCCGTCTCATTGAGCCCCTGCGAGCGCTGAGGATGATTCACTTCACCACATGGATCGCCAAACGGTACGAGGACCCAGCGTTCAAACAGATCTTTGTCGACTACGGCTCCGAGCGATATTGGCGTGAGCAGCTTATCGCGTTGCAGGAGGTTGGGGAGTCTCTGGGGATTGGGTAAAGCCCAGCTTAGAGCTCGATGTTTAAAATTGATATCGTTGTCGACTGGACTGGTGTGCCGCCACCACAGGATGTGTTCCCTCTGTCTCATTCACCGGGCCGACGCCACATCGAGATAAGCACAACACTATCCTCGTGAGCCTTAAGGGAATGCTCCTCCTTCGGCATCAAGAAAAGCCAGTCCGCCGGACCCATATCGCGGGCCTCTCCACGAACGAAAAACGTAATCTTACCCTGGAGGCATTGCACCGTTATCTCCCCTGGCGCGTGGTGAAGTGGGATGCTCTTTCCTTTAGGAAGGAACCGACGCACTACTTCAAGGTTATCCGTGCGAGCGATGGCGAAGGTCTCGCTTTGGGGAAGGTTCTCTCGGAGAGTGATCAGGTTAAGCACCTCTCCCGGTTGGCAGTATTGAAGTCCCATGATTGTTCCTCCTCGCATACAGCTCTCGGTGTACCGAAGCAAAAATCACTAATAGTCTGATTGTGGAGCCCGATACGTGAACGTACCCGAAAACGTTCGGTTTGTAGTCCGAGTACGTTCACGTTCATGTTTACGAGCACGTTCACGTGTGGTTTTGCTTCGTTTACCTAGAATAGCGCAGCGGATAGGCCTTCTCTATGTTGGTCACCGGGCGTTACGCATTTGTCATAGAGAGCACATCCGTAAACGCGGCGGCCTCAGCGTTTCTCATGAACGCGGCGATATCCCGCGGTGTGGCGCCGAGCGCTTCGGCTTGCCGTATATCGTCGGCTAACCAGGAGCTTTGAAGAAGTGGATCGTCTGTGTTGACAGTTACCTTCACCCCGGCTCGGTGCAGTTTCATCAAGGGGTGATTGGATGGGTCACCCTTCACGGCCCCTGTGAGCCAGTTGGAGATGGGGCAGGTTTCAAGAACGATCTCACGCTCCTTAAGAAGTGATACGACGCTCTCATCGTGGCTAGCCGCGATGCCGTGCCCGATCCGTGTGGCTCCGAGCTCCTCCACGGAGTATCGAATATTCTCCGCTGAGCCCGTTTCGCCGGCGTGGATGGTGATCGGGATTCCCGCTTCGCGGGCGCGAGCGAACACATTCCGAAAAAGGTGTGGTGGAAAACCGTGCTCGTCTCCGGCGAGATCGACGCCACAGATATTCGATCGATACCTCAGCGCGAGGTCGATTACTCTTTCCCCCTTCTGAATATCGAGCTCTCGTCCAACGATTAAGATAAGACCGACGCGAACAGGATACTCTGACATGGCCTCGTCGCGTCCTTCACACACGGCTGAGACGACCGCCTCGGGGGCGAGCCGTTCCGTACCCGAATATATCCCCGCCATGTAAAACGGGGAGAACCGAAGCTCGACATAGGAGAGCCCCTCAAGCGCGGCTCTGCGAATGCAAAGCTTTGTGAACTCTTTGACAGAGGCCTCCGTGATGAAGAACTTATGAATGTGCTGAGCGAACGGCTCAAGAAAAGCCGCGAGATTGCCGGGCCGCGCGGTAACGAGCAGGAGTGAGCGAAGTCGCTCAAGGTCGTGGGGTAGGTCGATCTTGTGCCTCTGAATGAATGGTGGCAGGTCGCTCGGGTCGACCGCGGCCTCAAGGTGTCGGTGCAGGTCGATCCGTGGTGTGTCCATAGGTATGCCAAGGGGGGAGACGCGAGAACTCCGGTAAGGGTAGCACACTATGCCGGGGGCGGGACCTCCTCCTTGATGATGTGGGGATTGATGGCCTGGCAGGGCCATGGCTTGCCTATCTCCCCCGAACTATTGCAAATGCGAACGGCGTTCGATGGGCGAAAAGCCCCCAGTAGTAAGAATTCTCAAATGATATATAGTTACCCGATACTATGCTCCTTGGCCTCGTCCTCATCGTCATTCTTATAGCGCTCAACGCCTTCTTTGTAGCCGCTGAGTTCGCGATCATTAAAGTTCGTTACTCGGCCGTTGAAGCTGACGTCGCCGCTGGCAGCAAGGTAGCGAAGGTCTCTCAAGCCATCCTCGACAAGCTTGATAAATATCTCTCCGCTGCGCAGATCGGTATTACCCTCGCGAGCCTTGCCCTCGGTTGGGTCGGAGAGCCGGTGGTGGCGGCTTTGTTGGTTGAGAGCGCGAACGGGATCGGTCTTCCTCTCTCTGAAACCCTCGCCCATCAGATCGCCGTTCCTGTGGGGTTCGTCGCGATCACCGTGCTTCACCTCGTGTTTGGTGAGGCGATTCCTAAGTATGCCGCAATCTACTACCCGCAGGAGTTCACCTACGCGTGCGCCATCCCGCTTAAGCTATTCGCGGTCGTTACTGCTCCACTTGTCTGGATGATTAACGGACTCACCTGGCTTATCCTCGCGCCGCTCGGCATCTCGGTGCAATCGGAAGAGGATACTCACACAGAGGAGGAGCTTCGGCTCCTGTTGGCTGAGAGCGCGCAGAGTGGAGAGGTAGGCGCTATTCAAAAGACCGAGCACGAGCTGATCGAGAAGGTCTTCAAATTTGACGAGCGAGTGGTCCGACAGGTAATGGTTCCTCGCCCTCAGATGGCCGCTATCGATATCGCTACACCCATTGATGAGGCGCTCACCCTCATCTCGCGAGAGGGGTACTCTCGAGTTCCGGTCTACTCAGGAACTAAGGACAATGTTGTTGGAATCCTCCACGAGAAGGAGCTCCTGCGGAGAGTTCTCGATAAGCAGCCGATTGACGTTTCGCGGATTATGCGCCCCGCGCTCTTCGTTCCCGAAACGAAGAAGATAGGATCGCTTTTGCGCGAGCTGCAAAACAAGCGAAGCCATATCCACTCATTGCGGCCTTATCAGCACTACTATTTGGGGCTACGTCTCCAACTAAATAGACATTATAATGATAATACTTCGATTGGACATACTGCTGGTTCATTACATATAAACACAGATGGTGTAAACACTACACATATTGATTGGGGTTCTGGAACAAACCAGGTTAGCGCAAGTGACGTACCTTTAGATACACACACTTGGGTAAATATAACGACTCCAGCTGATGTTCAAGACGCTCTAGAAAAATTAGATGCTGGATTATCTGGTGCTGGTAAAAAATCATGGAGTTGGGGAGCATCAAGTATAAGTTCAAATAACACTAATAGATATTTAGATAAATTTGATGGAGTGGTAACTAATCAATCTCCGTATGTTGCGTGGTTTGCTTCAAAATTAAGAGCGATAAGCCTTTCAACAAATGTTGCTGGAACATGGACTGCTGAGGTTCATGTAAATGGAGTATCCGTTTCAACATTAGCTTCTGGAGGAAATCAATACGCTCAAATTAGCGGATTAGATATTTCAATAGCAGCTGGAGATAGAGTTTCATTTTATTTAAGTGGAACAGCAATTGACCGTCCATCAATTGATGCGCTATTTGAAGAAGCATAAAATTAATTAATTAAATGCAAGTATTATTAACCACAACTGGTGCAGTTCCTACTATAGTGATACCAGAGTTCG
>JAULVA010000200.1:2756-29530 GCA_032111275.1 Bdellovibrionota bacterium | reverse complement strand
ACGATCTTTGAGGAGTGCGCGAGGATCCGACGCTGCCGCCGCTCGTTCATGCCGATCGTCGCGGGATGAAACGCCCCCGGCGCGGCCATTCCTTTCAACACGAGCGACTGACCGGAACAGGGGGCATCGACGATAACCAAATCCGCGCAGTGCGGAATCTCCGATCCAAGAACCTCTGGATCGAGCGATGTCACAACGGAGGGATCGATTCGACACCGTTTATAGTTTGAGATGAGCTGCGCTGTTCGTTTGCCGATAACCTCGTTACCAACAACGAGGCCGGGCTGCAGATACCGACGCGCGACTATCCCCTTTCCTCCCGGAGACGAGCACACATCGACGATGACTCCACCGTGATCGGGGATAGCTGACAACGCGGCACACGCGAAGGTCGAGGAGAGGTCCATGCAGTACACCTCCCCTTGCTCATGCGCCGCGAGCTTTCCTGGGCGCTCCCCCTCCGCCGCGACATCGATCCACGACGGGAGCCACTCAGGACGAGTGCCTGTCGCGAAGCTTCCTGGCTGCGGTTCGCCGGACAACCAGACAACCCCGGTGACACCACTTTCTCCCTGTTCGATCGCGCGAAGAAAATCCTGCTGCGTCGATACATCAGCGAAGAGTGAACGAGCCACCTTCTCGATGTTCTTGGAGAGTTTCGGGGATGTCTCTTCTGATGCCGAGCTCACGGGTACACGTCACCAATCTTAATCGTCATCACGAGCGATCGAGGCGTGAAATCGCTCTAACTGCACACGGAGATCCTGCAGCGCGCGTACCCGCATACTAAACGAGGACTTCTGTTCAGCGGTCATCTCACCCATCGTCATATCGCTTCCCTCTGGTTGAAAGATCGCGTCCCATCCAAATCCCCGACCTCGTGGAGGCACAACTTTGCCGGGCACAACCCCTTCCCCATAGATGAGGGTCTGCGGGCCGAGCGCTAATCCGAAGATCGTTCGCACCTCGGCCTGGCAATCGTTACGGGAGAGTCCCATCTGATAGACACCTTCACCGCCGAGCGCTTTTAAGAACCACTTAATGAGCGGCCCCGGAAGTCCGTTCAGGGCGGCGAGTGACAGTGAGGTGTCCTCGATTAACACGGGGGAATAGCCTTGCTGGAGGGCAGCCTGTGCCTTCGCGATCACGACCTTTCGTGAGTCGAGCTCTTGAACCTCGGGGAGATCGAGGTCAACGTGACGCATCTTGCCCAGTACGGCCTCAACCTCGGCAAGCTTGAAACGATTCCCCGTTACGAAGAAAACGTCCTGTAAGAATGCGTCTACTTTTTGCCAACGTTGCGACATACTAACTTAGGCCTTAGGAAGAAGAGGCAAAAGCCCGCTATCGCGTGATTTTGCTAGGTAGCGGTGCTGCCGCACCGCTTACTTCTCGGGTTGTTGCGCCCAAAATAGGCTTTAAACCTAAGCAAAACAACGCTAATGCGTTGTTTTGCCTCCCTTCCTTAGGGGCTCCCCCTATTGTACGCCGCTTGGGGGCGAACGTGCCAACCTTATCCAACATGTACTACTATTTCGCGGGTATGGGGACTCCTTCGGTGCTCCCAGAGGTAAATTCCCTGCCACGTCCCGAGCGTTAACCGGCTACCCATCACCGGGACCGAGAGCGACACGTTCGTCAAAATCGCCTTGATGTGCGAGGGCATGTCATCCGGCCCCTCAAAGGTGTGCGTGTATAATCGATCGTTCTCAGGCACTAACCGGTTGAGCCATGCTTCAAGGTCCGCTTTCGCGGATGGGTCAGCGTTCTCCTGAATCGTGAGGCTCGCGGAGGTGTGCCGGATGAACACGGTGCACAATCCCTCCCCTACTCCCGAATCCTGAACAAGACGAGCGACACGATCTGTGATCTCGTGAAGCCCCTGTCCCGGTGTATGAACGGTAAACGCCTGGACCATGCTATCCCTGTCGAACGGATCGAACCCACTCGGAGAGGGACGAAACCGCGACCTGCTCCTTCGAAACGATGTCCTTTATCTGGATCGCTCGAGTCGTTGCGTCGACAAACGCGACGTAGCGAATCCCCTTCGCCTCAGCGTACTCGATCTGCTTGCCCAGCTTAGGACACTTGTAGAACACCTCTGTCGCCACACCGAGAGAGCGAAGCTCCTGAGCAACGGTATTAAGATGCGGACGATCCCCCTCATCGTATACCGTGATGAGTATCTCAGTCGGACTTTTCCGCGTTGTCGCGATAAGATTCTGGGAAAACGCGAGCTCCATCAGGCGACTTAAGCCGATCGACACACCAACACCTGGAAGTTTTTGGTCGGTGAACTCTGAGGCGAGATTTTCATACCTACCACCAGAAACAACCGTTCCGAATTCTGGGTGTGCGTCTATTCCGGTCTCAACGATAAGGCCCGTGTAATAATCGAGACCACGCGCGAGGCTTACATCGATCACGACTCGCTCTCGAACAGAGGCGGGAAGAAGCGAGCATATCGTGATGAGGTCCTGCACTCCCTCAGTAATGAGTTGGCTTGCTGTGTTGAGCGCGGCGACCTTCTCGGCGAGTTGATCGATAGGACACTGAATCGTTGTAGATGCAAGGATCGTGTCGATCGCCGTTTGTGAAATCCCCTCTATCTTTTGAAGCTCGCGCGCCACGCCATCCGGACCGATCTTTAAGATCTTATCTACCGCGACGATCGCCGCCTTGCGAGCGGATTCCGAGAGTCCAAGCTCAGCGTAGATACCACCGAGCAACTTTCTATTGTTGATTCGGATGGTGTATGCCCCAAACTGCAGAGCCTCCATGACGAGGCCGATAACCGATACAACCTCGGCATCACATGAGAGGGGCAGGTCGTTACGGCCGATGATATCGATATCGAATTGGTAAAACTCTCTAAACCGTCCCTTCTGCGGTCTATCTCCGCGCCACACCTTCTGGAGTTGGTATCGCTTGAACGGAAACACGAGCGCGTGCGCGTGCTGCGCCACGTAACGAGCGAAAGGAACAGTAAGATCGAAGTGGAGCCCGAGCTCCGCCTCGTCACCCTCTTCAGCCTTAAGGCGCTTAACGGCGAAGATCTCTTTATCGATAACGCCCTTAGATCCGAGCGTTGTGAGAAGCTCGACCGCTGGGGTCTCAATCGGAGAGAAACCGAAGCTCTCGTAGATACCTTTTATTGTCGTGATCACCTTCTCTTCGGCGATCTTTTGCTCTGGAAGCCACTCCGGAAATCCGGAGATCTTAGCTGGTTTAGCCATGGAACCCTCGTATGTGTAAGGTCATAGAGCGTACACCATCTGGGCGGCAGGTGACTACGGACCGTACATCAGGTCCGCCCCAGGTTCGTACCTGCGCATGCGACCGCCCCCAAGACAGCCGAAGTGTCTGTAACTACTTACGTTTCGCGGTTTACCTCGGGCTGCGGTACCAGTTCAGGTCTATTCACAGGCAAGGCAATGCGCATGTACACCGGCTGGGTGGAGTAGCCCCCCGAAACTGATACGCCCCATTTCATAGCCAGTGCGCGCGCGCATCTAGGCTTTGTGCGGTTTCAAATCATATGGACGGACAAGAGAGTTCGCTTGGTCGGCTGTGTTTGTTTGAGGGCACTCTGTGAGGGAACTTCAGAACGGTATGTTTGCGAATGAAAGAATGAGGGATGAGGGACGGGATACGGCTAACGTCATACCCTCTCGCAAAACTCCCGCTATCCTAAATCTTGGCTTCCCCGCACGCGGTTCTAATTAGTTCGCGCTGGAATTACCTGGCCGACTCCAACTACCCTCGGAGATTACTACGTAATGAGCAACGAACCGAACATCCAAGGGAGTGGGGAATCTAACCCGCGACACATCCCTACGGGCATTCCCGGCTTAGACGTCATCCTGAAGGGCGGCTTTCTTGCAGGAGGGCTCTATCTCCTTCAGGGAGGGCCAGGATCGGGAAAGACTACCGTCGGTCTTCAGTACCTCCTCAGGCGGGTTGAAGATGGAGATAGTGTCCTCTATATCGCCTTAACGGAATCTCGGCGAGACGTGGAGATGACGTGCGCCTCCCACGGATGGCCTTTCGAAAAGATTAATCTATGCGACCTGGTGCGTGCCTCTTTAGATCCGGTCGAGCAGAGCAAGAGCTCCATCCTTCACCCCAGTGAGACCCAACTTGGAGACGTGATAAAAGCGATCATCTCCGAAATTGAGAGGATCGAGCCCTCTCATATCGTAGTCGATGGTCTGTCAGAGCTTCGCTTACTATCCGGCTCTCCAGTTCGATATCGTCGGCAGATCCTCTCTCTCAAGATGTTCTTGGAACATCGAGGCATCACAACACTCCTGCTTGACGACAAGACCCCAGAGAGTGATGCGCACGCCCATCAGGCCATCGTGGGTGCCACTATCGTGCTAGAAACCAACCTGCCCCAGTACGGCAGGGCACGCCGCAGGCTCTATGTCGGAAAGGTGCGATCATCAGGATTTCAGGAAGGTTTTCACGACTATGACATACGTGTCGAAGGCTTAGTTGTCTTTCCCCGACTAATCTCAGCAGAGCATCCCCAACACTTCCAACGGTATGTACATACAAGTGGGATCCCGAACCTCGATCAGATGCTTAAAGGCGGAATTCTTGCGGGAACATCCTCCGTATTCATCGGTCCCTCAGGTGTCGGAAAGTCGACCTTGGCGATGCAATTCGTCGCCAGCGGCCTGAAACTAGGGTTAAAAGCGGCGGTGTATACCTTTGATGAGGTGCTCGGGACGTTTATGGCACGCACCGAGAAGATCACCTTCGCTGGCAAGCGCGGAGTACTCGAAGGCTATCTCGAAGACCGCCGCCTACTCGCTCGACAAGTGAATCCGGCCGAACTCACCCCTGGCGCGTTCGCTCAAGAGGTTCGCGATGCCGTCGATGGAGGGGCTTCGATCATCGTCATCGACAGTCTCAACGGATATATCAACGCGATGCCTGAGGAACGATTTCTCTCAACTCATTTGCATGAACTCGTCTCATATCTCAATCGAAGAGGTATCATAACTATCATGGTGGTAGCTCAGCATGGAGTTCTCCGGGGAGCTGTCGCGGATTTCAACGTCAGCTATCTCGCCGATACCGTATTGTTATTCCGATACTTTGAGTCCAACGGAGAGATGTTGAGAGGATTGCGCGTATTCAAGAACCGAACCGGCCCTCATGAATACACCATGAGAGAGCTCTCGATTACCGACGAAGGGATCGTCATCCATGAGCCGATCATAGGACGGAGAAATGTAGCGACCGGCCCCCTCTATGAAGATACAGCCGCGGCCGACGCCTCACTCTATCAAGATATAGCCCAAAGAGGTTAGCGAAGATGCCACGACTCTGCCTAGAGGAGCGTGTGATAATCTGCGTGGAGTCCACCCAAGACGCCGCGCGGATCGTGGAGCTCGTGAGCAGCCTTGGCGTTGAGGGAGTGCCTTGCGCGGATTACTCAGAACTCTGTGACCAGATCGAGAAAGGGGTCGCAGTTATTATCCTGTCGGAGGTCCCCGCTATGTCGGATGGCGGGTCACGGCTGCTCTCGATACTACATGCACAACATCCATGGTCGACCATACCGACTATTCTAATACCCGAGGATTCAACCAGCACTGATGCGTTAGCTGAAGAGCTCCCAGTAGGCGTAACCACGTTGGAACGACCCGTTCACATGAAGACGCTCTCGACCGTCATCCGCATCGCGCTGGAAGCTCGCCGCAATCAATACATTGTGCGGGACCTCCTACAGGAACGAGGCGCTCTCATCGTTCAACTTCGCCACGAAGCAGATATGAAGAATGAATTTTTGGCGACGCTTGCCCACGAACTACGAAACCCGCTCGCTCCGATTCGGACCGGCTTAGAGGTTCTACGCCGAGCACCTCCAGGAGATCCCTTCACGCGGACACTCGATATGATGGAACGTCAGGTGACTCACCTCGTGCGTCTCATCGATGATCTGCTCGATGTCTCTCGTATTACTCGAGGCAAGCTTGAACTTCGCAAGCAAAAGGTTTCGCTGAGTTTACTACTATCGAATGCGGTCGAATCGAGTAGACCCTTAGTTGACGCTGGTAAGCATACACTCACCATATCTGAACCGGATGAGGTTATAACGCTCAACGTCGATCCTACCCGGATCGCTCAAGTGATAAGTAATCTCCTCAACAACGCCGCTAAATATACGCCAAAGGGTGGAACCATCGCGCTGACGGCTCGCCACAAGGACGATACGATTCAGATCGAGGTAAAAGACAATGGCATAGGACTTTCACCGGAGATGCTCAGTAAAGTTTTTGACATGTTCTCCCAGGTTGAGCCTTCGATGACACGCTCTCAAGGTGGGCTTGGGATCGGACTAACCTTAGCGCGACGCCTGGCGGAGATGCACAATGGCACGGTCGAGGCCCTGAGCGCCGGGCCAGGTAGCGGCAGCACCTTTACCGTCACACTTCCATGCGACGAACAATCCCACGCAAAACCTTCAAACGGCAGGTCTGCCAACCATAATCAACCTGCGGCTCACGGCCACTCGCATCGAGTCCTGATAGTTGATGACCAGCTCGACATCGCGCAGAGCTTACAACACCTACTCTCAATCTTGGGACATAGCACCGTTACCGCGTCGAATGGTCCGGACGCATTACAGGCCGCGAAGGATTTTAAACCGGAACTTATATTTCTCGATATCGGACTTCCAGGCATGACCGGATATGAAGTAGCTCGGGAGGTGCGGGCACTCGAGACCACACCAAAACCAAGGCTTATCGCGATCACCGGATGGGGAGACGCGCACCATGTCTCGTTAGCTCAAGAGGCAGGCTTCGACCAACATCTTACAAAACCCGTAGACCCACTGGAGATCGAACGGATCCTTCAGACCCTTGAGGAACCAATCCAACCTTACGACGCGCATGAGGACTTTTCCGCTTCGGGAGCGGAATTACCCTGTTAGACCCAGTCAGTTGCATGGCCGAAAAATCTTGCTACCGATTCGACACGGCCAACGGCCGCGGCCTTCGGGCAGTAGCACCCGCTCTCAATCTAAACCCTGTCAAATCCACCACACGCGGACCGCGAACCGGGCACAATCGCCGATCAACAACGGCGCAGTTGACGGCCAACACTCCGTTATTAGAAGACACGCCAGCGATCAACAAGCAGGTGGGTGCGCCCAAGGTGACGGGCAACGAGGGAAGTATCGCCCTGAAAGAGGGGATCGTGATTGCCTGGCACAAGTATCTTGTGCCGATGCGGAAGCGCCCGGACCCATTTGAGGAATGCCGCGACTTCCCCTCCGTCTGATTCACTCATGGTGAAGTCTCCCGCATGAACAAAAACGTCGCCGCATGGCACCCTCAGGGTGCTGAAGCTGCCGTGAGTATCGCTTACCGCGACGATTCGGAGGTCAGGTAGGGTGAGTTCTGACAAGTCAAGTTGCGATGCGCTGACACCACGATCAGCGCGCGAAGGGAGTTCATGAGAAGGGAGTGTACCAAGGGAATTCATATGCGGTCGACCAGTGTAGGACAACTCTGGCTATTCGGCCAGTTCAATCTATCGAGACCGAAAGCACCTAGATCCACTTCGCATTTCGCGAGAGGTAGTGTGGCACCTCAAAACCTTTTTTCACTTATCGCGCGATCTCCGAAATATCGGAGAGTCCCCTCACTTTGCACCGATTGTGAGCGCCGTCGCGCTAATGTCGAGCTGCCCCATGAGTAGCCGAAAGAGATCTCGGTTCTCCGTGTACCCCGGGAGATCCAGGATCGTCTTCAACACTCCGTTGCTCGCCCGACCGAGGACATAAAAGGTATTCCCACGCTCACGGAAGGTCGCCAGCGACTCAGCGAGGTGCTTCTCATCCTTGTAAAAGCTAGGATCCAGGAGACGCTCGGCGGTGTCGTAACCCACCACGAATCCTATCCCCTTCGGATACGCTCGCGACTTATCGAGAAACAACGGGCAATCCGGGGTCACAATAACGGGATGCCTGCCATAAAACTGATCCACACGACGAGAGATCTCCTGCGCACCTATCGGGGCCTTGTCGGCGTTTACAGCGGAGATCTCAAACACAACCTGTTTACCTGATACCCGCGCCGCGTTCAGCGCCGCGAAGTCGTGGCCACAATGAAAGGATCGAAAGGAGCCCGGATAGATCAACACCTCCTCCGGCGTAAGCGAAGCGAGTGTCCCCACTTCCCCATCGGGCGTCACGAGAACAGGCCCATCACACACGAGTGGCGCGCGGGTGTGCGCGGCAAGTGTGACCCCCTGCTCAGAGAGCGCGCCACGCTCCACCTTAACTTTCCCGAACAAAGACATCGTGTCTTGGGGCGCGTTAACTTCGGCGGCGAGCGCATTTAAAGCGAGAATGCCCGCGAGATCGTTCTGCGCGGCTCTAACCTCCTCGTGTGTTCCCTTATCGAACACGAAGTGCCCTGTCTTTACACCTGCTACGGTACGCACGGCTATCCACACATGATCGAGCCCACGACGCTCCCTTGATGTCGCGACGGCTCCAGTGATGCCGAGGCCGATTATTTCGGGCGCTTCACTACTCGCAATCTCTCCACTCAGGGTCGCACTCTTTTGCGCGGCGAAGTAGGCGGCCTGCGCGAGCCCCACCGCCGTCTCCTCGCTCACGGAACGCTCGGGCGCGTACCCCATAAGCTCAGCGACCTGACTCTGATGGTACGGCACCTGGCCACCCGTTACCTTCGCGGAGGCGCCGGGCAATCTGAGCAGATCAGAGATCACATCGATCGCGGCCCCGGTCGCGCATACCTGTATTCGGTGATTCCCCTCGGCTGAAAGGATTCCGCGAATAAGTTCGACAGGAGGCATTCGCGAAAAGCGCACCTCCTCACCTCTCTGCACAGTGGAGACATTGGATGGTTGGGCGATCTGTGTGGGTTGAGTCATGGTACGCACTCCTAGCTACAAGGAGACCGTTACCATTCGAGCTCACGAGAGCGGAAATGCGTGTACCGATATACAGCGAGTCGGCTGAGTGATGATAAAATTGCGACTGCACCGGCCGGGCCTGACTCGTTCGGCTGTTCTCTCCCCCCGGTACGAAACAAACTCACGCCTCGTCCGATTAGTACCAATTATACCGTCTACCTGGATGCCACACGTTGAGGCTCAACACTTCTTCCTTGATGAAGGTATCAGATTTGACACATGCTCATGAACAAGGGAATTATATTTCATCCAAAAGTCAGGGAAGTGATTCGAGATTTCCCTGACGGGGTCAAGGATGAGTTTGGCCAGGCGCTCTTCCTATTTCAGCAGGGGTTTAAGCTTTCGATGCCACTGGCACGGGCGATGCCTGGTGTCGGTCAGGGAGTTGAAGAGTTGCGAGTAAAGGGAAGGGATGGAATCTACAGGGCGTTCTACTTTACGAAATCGAGTGCAGGAATCCTGGTATTCCATGTCTTTAAGAAAAAAACTCAAAGAACCTCCCCCCTCGATATCGAACTGGGTAGAAAGCGTTTAAAGGAGATACAACATGGCTAAACAGAAAGTGGTCATCGCCCGAGGAAGCGCTGATCTCGCCAAAGTTCTCGGCCTTTCTCCAATCGCAGCTCATGAGTGGCGGGCAAAAAGCGATCTTGCTACCGCTCTCATTGCCGCGGTCGAAAGGGAGGGTTTAACCCACGCCGAGGTTGCTCGATGCGCAAAGACCTCTCGCACTCGCATCACCTCGATTCTCAACAGAAATCTTCAGCACGTGACAACCGACCTTCTCATCCGAATCCTCGGGGCACTCGGGTATACGGTGAAGCTCTCAGTTTCAAGGATGAAGGTTGCCGCCTAGACCTCGAAGCGGCTAACACAACTGCAGCGGTCCCCCCATTCCGAACACATCTTTCTAAAGGAGTCCCCATGGAGATACGGCGAGCTGACGTGACCACGATCGGCGCTGAGGAACGAGCGCGCATCCTCGAACACTTTCGAGTCAGTTCAGCACACCTGCTGACGGCGGGAACCGAAGCCGAGGTGTACTCCTATGGAGATCAGCACGTTCTCAAACTCTACGGAGACGCAGGTCGATTAGCCAATGTTACAGCTCTCAAGAACTTCTATGAGTCGCTCGATGAGCGACCGAGCGGACTCAAACTTCCGCGCATCGTTGAGATACAGCCCTTGGGTTCCGCTATCGGGGTGATTGAATCAAAAGTTCCGGGCCGTCCCTTGGAGGAGTTCCTACCAGCGATCGATGCCACAGCCGAGGAGAGCGCTATCCGTATCTACCTCAACGCCGCGCGAGCGCTCAAAGAGATTAAACTTCTCACGCCACCGACTCGGTACATCTTGTTCGATGAAACGGATCAGAGCTCACTCTCTCAACAGACGTGCTCTGAGTTCTACGCACAGCTCCTGCAGAAAAAGGTCGCGCGCATAGGAGATATTCTTGCACGCAACGTCTCGGAGTTCCGAGCGAGGTTTGAGCGTCTTATTGAGGCCGTACAGAGCGACTCCGATATCGAAATCTCAGTCATTCATGGGGACTTTTTTCCGGGTAATCTGTTGGTCGCTGACGATCTATCTCACGCAACCGGCGTGGTGGATTTCGGCTCCTTTACCATGTTCGGCGACGCGATGGTCGATATGGCGGGGGCTGTTGGGTTTTACCGGATGCACGACCCTGAGCGAACAGCGATCCGGAATAGAGTATTAGACCGCGCCGAGAGCATGCTCACATCGAACGAGATAGTCCGCATGTATCGATACCTCGCGGGGTACGCGATCGTGACCTGCGACCTCTATGTCTCTGAATCCGATCCCCGCGATAACGGGCACTTTCGCTGGGCGATTGAGATCCTTGAGGACTCGCGGGTGTGGTCGAATGTGGGATAGTGCAGGTCTCCGTTCATGCAGCAGGAAAGGTGGCCGGCGGCGGCAACCGGCAGAAATACCTGTAACCATTACCTTAATCATCTATCCCCACTCCCCCGACCGCGAATGAGCGCGGTCCTCTCTGCACGTGTATGATTACGCCCGCTTAAAAAAGGCATATGTGAGACGGAGCCCCGCCTCGCCCCTTTCAGGTGACGGGCAAATTCACTTTGATTAGGACTCAAAAGACCTGTAGGATGATTAGGTACTTTACCAAGGGGATAGTCATGGCACAGATTCCATGGAGCCGGATTCGTGAAGCGTTCGAGGGTGAGTGGGTCGAGCTTACGACCTACTCGTGGAAACCAGAGAACATCCATCCCCACGCTGGGCGCATTCGTCATCATAGCCCTAACCGCAGAGAACTCCTAAAGATGATCGCCCGCTCCGGCCGTGTCGAGGGTTCGGTTGTCCTCTTTGTAGGACCTTCCCTTCCGTCCGTACTTGCCGAGCAGAGATTTCAGGGTCATGCTGGCGGCCTTGCTTAAAGGTCTCACCTCGGACGCTCCATGTTTGACGCAACCCCTTTCCTTCGGCTCTACGCCCGTTGGCGTAACCAACAGCTCAACACCCTTAATCCCGTCGAAACGCAAAAGCAGCAACTTCTAGGTCTCGTTCGCCACGCGGCGTCGACGAAGTTCGGAAAGATGCACGGGTTCTCCTCCATTACCTCTATCGAAGAATACCAACGACAGGTGCCTCTCAGAAAGTATGAGGACTTCTGGCGCGACTTCTGGAAGGAGACCTTCCCGGTTCTCACCGACTGCACATGGCCCGGTACTATTCCCTACTTTCCGGTGAGCTCCGGCACATCATCCGGAACCACGAAGTACATCCCCTACTCCCGTGAGATGTTAAAGTCGAATACGAAGGCCGGAACGGATCTTCTCATTCATCACGTCACTAATCGGCCACACTCGCGGTTGATGGGGGGCAAGAGCTTTATGCTCGGTGGCAGCACTGACCTCACAAACGCGGCGCCAGGTATCTACCTCGGCGATCTGAGCGGCATCTCCGTCAAAGAGCTGCCCTGGTGGGCCAAAATGCGGTATTTTCCGCCGGCTGATTTGGCGCTGCTCAAGAACTGGGAGGAAAAGATCGACACCTTAGCGAGCCTCTCTCTTGAAGAGGATATTCGCATGATCTCGGGCGTTCCCGCGTGGATGCTGATCTTCTTCGACAAGCTCAGTTCGCTACGACCTGAGGCGCAGGGCAAGATCGGTCGTATCTACGGAAATCTCGAGATGGTCGTGCACGGCGGCGTGAATTTCGCGCCGTATGTAGACCGCTTCCGCGAGCTTCTCATCGACAGCCACGCTGAACTACGGGAGGTATACCCAGCGAGTGAAGGTTTCATAGCGGTCGGAGATCGTGGATATGGCGATGGACTCCGTATGAACCTCGATCACGGGATATTCTTTGAGTTCGTTCCCCTTGAAGAACTTGAGAGCGCGCAACCTACCCGTCATTGGATCGGCAACGTACAGCCAGATGTGAACTACGCGATCATTCTTACAACGTGCGCCGGTCTCTGGTCGTATATCATCGGCGACACGGTCCGATTCGTAGATACGAAGACACCTCGCGTTCTCGTTACCGGCCGCACCTCGTACTACCTTTCTGCGTTCGGAGAGCACCTCATCGCTGAGGAGATCGAGGATGGCATCGCGACCGCCGCGCATGAGACGCACACCGAGGTATCTGACTTCACCGTTGGACCGGTGTTTCCTGAACGTTCGGGAGATCTCGGTGGCCACATCTACGTGGTTGAGTTCGCCGGCGGTATTCCGACCAACGAGACAGTAGCGCAGTTCCAAAAGGTTCTCGACGCGCGACTCTGCAAACGGAACGAGGACTACGAGGCTCACCGTTCGGATGGCTTCGGGCTCAAAGCCCCGCAGGTCCTTCCTGTAGCCCCCGGCTTCTTCGCCGAATGGATGCGCCAACGGGGCAAACTCGGGGGGCAAAACAAGGTGCCTCGCATCATCACCAAACTGGAGATGCTGAGAGAAGTAGTTGATCTTGCTAGGAATCAAGGCTCGGCCGTCGAGGCTATGGCCTAAACCACCCCGCGTAGGGGGCTTCTTGCGACTCATTTGCAAAAAGCCCCTACTCCCGCATACACTATATCTATGTCGTCCCTGTCTCTCCTCTCGTTTATTCTTCTTTATCCACTCGTCCTTGCGGGAGACGGCTGTATTCTTATCGCCATCGCGCTCGTCGCCACCACCGGTGGAAACCCATGGGTGTGCGGTGCCGCGTTCGCGTTTTTCCACGCGCTCTACGCTATCGCCGGTACCCTGCTTGCCGCCGAAGCCGCGCACTACTCCGAAACGCTTGGCGGGATCATCGTTTTTGTTGGAACACTGATCCTTCTTAAGCACTTCGTTCATCACCGACTGCACCACGGCTCTCATGGCGATTGCAGTTGCGAACATCACCAGGTCCCACCGATCAGCTCCCTACAAATTATCTCTACCGCAGCGGCGCTCTCTATTCACGCGCTTGCGGCCGGACCGATTCTGAGCCACATGAGTGGTGTCACCGAACAGAAGCCACTCATTATTATGCTTCTCGGGGCTTCAGTCGTTATCGGTCTGCTGATCTCGTTTGTCGTTCTTGTTGGGGAGACTCGACGCGCGACCATTATGAAGGTTCTCGATTCGCTTCCTGGCGTGGTGACCGCGGGGTTAGCCGGCATCGCGAGTTACGCACTTTTTCACGTTGTCGAGCATGCGGTTGAGCTACCGGAGATCGGTGTCGTGGCCTTTATCCTCGCCGCTATCGCCACATGCTGTGGTCTTGGATACTGGATGCATAGTCGAACGGCGATTCAATCTCCCCTCGTTCAGATCCCATCGAGGCTCTCAAAGAGTTAGGGCAGCGCATGAAGACACCTTCAAAAACCTTAATCGTTCTCCCTGATGACGCTCCTGAGAACTCCTCCGCGGAGCAACTGGTCGACGCTCTGCGGACGAAAGGCTTTCGCATCACGAAGATCCGCCAGGCGATGATTGAGGCGCTGGTGAACGCGAGCCAACCGGTGTCCGCCCCCCAACTCTTGGAGCAGGTCTCTCAGATACACCCTTCAGTTAACAAGACCACCATCTATCGAGAGCTCGACTTCCTGGCGGATAACAAGATCCTCTCTGAGATCGATATCCTTGATGGCATGAAGCGGTATGAACTGCTTCATCCTGACCACCATCACCACCACCTCGTGTGCACCTCGTGTAAGGATATCCAGTGCGTTGAGGTGCCCCACCACGACCTCCACGCACTTGAGGGAAAAATCCAACAAACTCACGATTTTACCGTGCAATCTCATGTGCTGGAGTTCTTTGGAATCTGTCGTAAGTGCTCATAGAAAAGGGCTATCAACAGCCGGGCCGGTCTTTGCATCAGGGGGTAATTCATTTACTATGTGTCCCCTGTGGTGCGCGAGAATAATCTCGCCCCTGGAGATATCTTGAGAACATGAACACCAGCGGTAACCCTCTTCATCCCGTCAATCTCATTAAGCAAGCGGCGTTTTGGGCTATCCACCTCGGATGCCTCTTAGTGCTGTGGTCGGGATTTAGCTGGATCGCGTTCGCGGTGTGCATGGCGCTCTACGTGATCCGCATGTTCGGCATCACCGGGGTCTACCATCGCTACTTCTCACACCGTAGCTACAAGACGAGTCGTTGGTTCCAATTCGTTCTCGCCTTCATCGGCGCGACCTCGGCGCAAAAAGGTCCTCTCTGGTGGGCCTCACATCACCGCCACCACCACCAGTTCTCAGACACTGAGGAAGATGTGCATCCACCACGTATCTACGGCATGTGGTGGGCGCATGTTGGATGGGTATTAAGCACACAATTTGTTGAGACCCGATGGGAGCTCGTGAAGGATCTCGTGAAGTTTCCGGAGCTTTGTCTCCTTGAGCGGCACCACATCGTTCCTCCTGTTCTTCTCGGCCTTGGGGTCACCGGTCTCGGCTACTTCCTACAGACCTACTACCCTGAACTTGGAACAGGCCCGCTTCAGATGTTCACATGGGGATTTTGCATTAGCACAACGCTCCTCTACCATGGCACATTCTGCATCAACTCCCTCGCGCACGTACTCGGCAAAGCGCGCTTCAAAACGGGAGACGACAGCAAAAATAGCTTCCTCCTCGCGATCATCACCCTCGGAGAGGGATGGCATAACAATCACCACCGCTATCCCGGCTCTGAGCGTCAGGGCTTCTACTGGTGGGAGGTCGATATCTCACACTACACCTTGAAGGTGCTGTCGTGGTTCGGTCTCGTGTGGGACCTTCGTGAGCCACCAGCTCGTATCTACGAGGAGGCCCTTGAGCGTAAGGCCGCGCTGTCGGCGTAAAGAGCGCCCGAAATAGGGTCCATTCTAAGCACTTACGAGACCATTTTTAGGCTCGATTCGTGCGTCACTTGCCTCCGCTCGGGCATCTTAACCATAAGATTCTGAAGGCATGCGACCACCGTGCGCGTGCCTTGCGTTTGCCACTCACGCGAGAGCCCCTGTGAAGATCCTTATCTTTAACCAAGACTGGTTCGCCGCTGAGCTACGAGAGCTCGGACATGAGGTCAGAACGTGCGGATCTGAGCCGCACCTCGAACACCGAATTCCCGTGCTAACGAATGACCTTGAGAGCGTCATCTCAGGTCTTAACGGATTTGTTCCTGATGTAATCCTCTGGCACGACAACAGCATGCCGACCGTTCTCATGGCGGGGCTTGAATCCACCACTATCCCGATCGTTTTCTACTCGGTCGATACCTTCCACCACGCTCCGATGCACGCCTTGATGGCTGAGATCTTCGACCACGTCCTCGTGGCGCAGAGGGATTACGTGCGGGTGTTCGATGGGTGTGGGACACCCGTGACCTGGCTTCCCCTCTGGGCACCTCGATACGTCGAAGCGAGCGACCGCAAAACGTGGCCCGTCTCCTTTGTCGGCAACTTAAGCGCGAAGCTCAATCCACGCCGAGTGGAGTTCTTTGAAAAGCTCAAACGCCACGTCCCTATTCACATCGCGCACGGGAATTATTGGGAATACTTTCCGTTCTCAGAGATCGTGGTGAATCAAACCGTAAAGGGAGATCTAAACTTTCGTGTCTTTGAGGTGATGATGTGTGGCGCGCTCCTCCTCACGGAGCGAACACCGAATGGCCTGTTTGAGATGTTTCGAGAGGGAGAGCATCTGGTCACATACACTCCCGATAGCGTTGAGGAGGCGACAGAGAAGGTACATTACCTCTTGGCTCATCCGGAGCAGATGCGCCACATAGCTCACGCTGGACGAGAGGAGATCCTCGCGCGACACCTCGCGAAGCATCGGGCCCAATCGGTGCATGAGATACTCTCCACTGTAAAGAAAAGAACTCCTTCCAAGGACCGTCATTTCCGCGCGATGGTCAATCACGCACTCACAACCCTCATCGCCGCGCGGAAAAACGGCCACTACCATGCTATTCCCCTCACGGCGTGTCTTATCGCGGCGCAGCGGGGTCTTGAGGCACGGGAGGAGCTCTCAAACACGCAGGCCGGATACCTTATTCGGGCTTGCCACGCCTATGACGAGATGACGAACGGATCGGTTGGCAGAAGGCTCATCGCTCATTTCGCGACCGTCATGCCCACGCAGGAGATGGTGGTTCTCTCCGCTATCCGCAATCTTCTCAACACCGGGAGAAGGCTTGAGGCCGAGGTCATCGCCTCCAAGATAAGCACCTCTCCGCCCAACGAAGTATTTCACCACGCGGAGCGCACGATTCACGAGATCCTTAGCAAAATTAATTAGGGAGGGGAGGCAAAACAACGCATTCGCGTTGTTTTGCGAGAGGGGAAGTCCATTTTTGTCGCAAGAGCGAGAGAAAGGGGAGTTTAGTTCCCGAATTTCTTCGGGAGCCCCCAGAAAGGGGCTGGGTAGATACACTACCCCTGCGCAGCGGCAAGAACTCTTCTTTTGAGATAGAGGCTCGCCAACATGCAGAGGGTCTTCAGGTGTAGTGAATTCTTTAAAATCCCTCTGTAAAGCGGTGCGGTAGCACCGCTACCTAGCAAAAGCACGCGTCAGCGTGGTTTTGCCTCCCTTACTTAGCGCACGTCGGCGAGCTTTTTATCGAGCAAGAGATTACCGACGGTCAGTCGACCATCCTCATTGAGGATGAAGATGACGTAGAAACGTTCACTCCCATCAGACACATAAAAGGAGCGCGCGAATCCCACACCCTTCACGTCATCGATACGCCGATAAGTAGGGAATGGCTGATCTTCAAGGTGCTGCTTCGCGAATCCCTCGAAGAACGGAATGAAGCGCTCATAGATGATCATGTCGATCGCGCCCTTCCCTCGCTGCTCCATGCGAATCGTCCCGGGGCTCAGCATCGCTCGAAACGCTTTGCCATCGCCCTTCACGAGAGTTTCAACCGCCTTGTCAGCGAACGCTCCATATTCCGCAGCCATCGCCGCAGGTACTTCAGCTTTTCCGGAGTCGGCGCCGAAGTCGGCCTGAGCCGAAGGTAGGGAAACGCTCTGCATGGCCACGGCTACGACGAGCGATGTAGCAAGGGAGAGGAGTAAGGTTCGGCGTTTTCGCATACTAGAAAGTATCGACTACCCCCTCCCCGGCTGCAACGGAAAAGTCATAACAGCCTTACCTGGGCGACTTTTTCGTTGAACCTCGGCCATCATGAGGGCATAACCTCAGACGAGCCGCCGCTCCCGTTGCTTATCCGATTACAACCCCTACAGGCAGAACGTGGAAAACTTCGACAAAATCTCCGAAATAACGTCAGAGGAAGACTGGCGAGAGTCCGCCGAGGTACTCCGAGCACTGCGACCAACGCTCGACATCGAGCAATTCGTGCGGCGTCGAGAGACCTTGATCAGAGAGGGGTATCGACTGCTCTCCAAACGGGAGAATGGTCGCATAGTTTCCATTGCCAGTTACACCATCTCCCCGCATGCTGTGATGGGCAGAGAGATGCTGATTCATGACATGGCCACAAAACCTAGCGACCAAGCACATGGGCACGCGAGCGCGCTACTTGCGGCATTGACCGCCATCGCGCGGTCACAGGGGTGTGGTCGCCTGTTCGTCCACACACGAAATGCAGCGCACTTTTACGAACGGAATGGTTTTGCAGTTTACTCAACTGGTATGATACTGGCGCACTAAAAAGGTAGGTGACGCCCCGCAGCCGATAGACAACGCCGTCGCACCGGTGCCCGACCCTGTCGGCGAGTCCGCTGACAGACGGAAGATCTCGGAGATTCGAACGGTGTGCGGAGTGTCGTAACCGCAAAAAAGAAGATTACGAGAACGTCATCGGGATTACGCACCTGATGAGCGGGAGACTCAACTTAGCCACTCTTTATTCGCCTCATCATACGAATATCCAAGGCGGCTGAGATAAAAGGGCACCGCGTAGAACTCAGGCGGATACGGAGTGTCTCCTACCAACTCTTGCCGGGCGAAAAGAAGGTTATTGCCGATAATTCCTTTCGGATAGAGCTCGGCGAAACGTTCCTTGCTCATCGGTCCGTAGACATCGGCGTGTTCACCGATCTGCGTTCGATATGACATGGAGTGCCAATTCACAATAACGTGACCGATCTCGTGAACCTTCTTGATACCGGCGAGCAGCATCTCGTTGAATTTCTGACCCTCAGGCGACACCACCTCACGAGACTCAGTTAACTCAGGTATCCCACTCCGTATCGATGGTCGTAACCCTTGAGCACGGAGTAGTCTGTAAGGAATATTCTGCAGGTCCTCGAATCGCTCATCCTCCCACGCCTTCCACACATCCTCGAGGGGAAAGCCAAGTAGCTCGCCGAGCTCCCATCGACTATCTATCTCGCGACCAAGCATTCCATTAATTTGATTGTATACCTGGGCTTCCTCGTTATTAGAGGAAAACTCCCTCTGCGCTCCGTTACGGAATAGTGAGTAGCTTATCTCCCCATGCCCTGAACCGATCGTGAGCGCCACCCCGTACTCGGTTCCGTCGGCTCCCACTTGAATTTGTAGCTGTCCGCATCTTCGGGCCGCCATCATGTAGGAGAGCTCCCCTCTCTGAAGGGCATCCAACGCCTCCTGAAAGACCTCGCCCGAGTGAGAGATCGCCACAGATGCCCCAGGCTGTAGGGCCGCTACAAGAGCTGGATAGCGGTCCACGTAGGTTTCGGGGCAATTGAATGCGGTGAACTTGAGGGTATCGAACACCTCCTCGATTTGCACGAGCTGTTCATCTGTTACGGTGGTAGAGGGGTCCCGAAGGCGCGAAGCGATGTGAGCGGTCAAGCTCCGTAGAGGAAGTTCACGCCCGGCTTGATCCTCCCACCTCAACAACCCGCTTAGCTGAGCGGCGGCATTCACCATCCGGACCGAGAAATTCCCGAGCGACATGCCGGCGTACTCTCCGCTGAGGTTCGGGACAAGGCTCGACATCTTAAACTGAAGGTGTGGCTCCAGAAACGCGGCAACTCCCTCAATGCGAGCCGCGAGGGTCTGCGCCCGCTCACGGGCCATCGCCGTAGTGAGCGCGTCTCTGTCGACATCACGCGGCGCCGCGAACGAGACCCACCCTTTTTCACCGTTGTCCGGACTTGGAGAGAGCTCCCCTAGCCTTGATACAATAACCCCTTCAATCTGTTTCCATTGAGCCGCGCTTGGGCTGGACGACTCTGACACAGGCTTACCATCAACGGTAAGTTCATATCCGGCCGTTGCGCCCGCGTGGAGATCAAAAACGACACTGAGCTGCGCGGGCTGTTGATAGTCCAAGCCGCTGAAAGACTGGGGAATGGTTGTGGGTACGGTGACACGCGCGTACGGTTGATCTTGAACGGAATAAAAGGTGAGATCGCTTGCCCCCTTAAGGTCATGAATCTTTTCAAGCCCTCCAATGTGCCGCAGGAGGAGCGCATACGAGTCGTCATTATTGAGGGCGAACGGGAGGCCAAGCGGAATCTTGCCCTCAAACTGAGTAGATCCGTCGAGAGGCTTCGTGAGCTTCCCGATCACTTCAAAACCGGAGATCTCACCAGTATGCCGATTAAAACGAGAGGCGAGATCATTCAACAGCTCGCACTCCTCAGGACGAAGACGTTGGTTCTCGTCGCAATCGAGCATCACCGATGAGTATGCCCCGCGGTTCTTAAACTCTCGCTGAAGATGAGGGTTAGCGAACCGAAGCTCAGTTGGTGAACCAACTCCCCCCGTAAGTCCGAGGTAGTTTCCCTGCTTATCGCCAAAAATAATGATCGACTGAGAGGACTCACACACCAGGGTTGAGAGGTGCGCCGCGAGCTGCTGTCCGCGTTGTGGATTGGCGAGTTGGGATGGGAACTCCATGGGGATATCTCCTAATACTGATCAATTATGGTATGGAGGCCGGCAGTAAGGGCGACGCCTTTCGGAGAAAGGCTCGTGCTATCAGATGGTTATCGCGACTCAGAGACCAAGCACTACCATCAAGAACTTCTCAGACATTCGTGGCTAATCCCACGTTGATTCATATGGGGGCCATTACGTGAAGTAATTCCCGGAGCGCGCCAGCATCCTAGGGATCAAGCACCCGAACTTTCTCCTGATTTACCCAAGCGTCGTTCGCTCCAAGACTCGCGTTGTGGAATGCTGTACGATAGTCGACTCGTTCTTAAACAAACCGAACAATCTCAGCGGTACGCTCACCTTGGCCGATACCACCGCCTGCGAGTCGTTCTCCCCTAACGACGTGGCGACCTCCAAGCAATTATGCGCCAAAGCTTCGCACACCGGCTGGTACACTGCGGGGGGATATCCCGCCCGTACCGCTTCAACGACTCGCCGCTGGGCGGCGGAGAGGATAGACAACCGTGCTTGCTCGACGGACGCATCGGCTCCTAGTATGACGCTTTGCTTACGACACCGTCCCTCACTTGCGGCGCAACACCGCTCTGCCTCCACTTCGCTCAGACTCCGTCCACAGAGCAACTCTCTCGTACCTTCCTGCACCTCTCGGTAGACGGCACACCGTCCCGTAGGCTGCTCAGCGCTAAAAACCGGAGATGAAGGAAGCCTAACGAGGGAGAACGTAGCGTCCTGCGGAATCCTCTCGCGCGTTTGATACAACCGCCGCGCCTCCTCCTCGCGAGAACCACACGTTGTGGCGTTGAAGGGGCCGAGCACCATCTGTGGAAAGGCTGTGGTGATAGCGGCGTCACACGAGCTCTTTCCACTGTATGGAACCGAGTCTACACGACGTGATTGCGGACGCGCGCAGGCCGGGAGCGGTTGGTCCGAGCACGCCTTGATTCTCTTAACTCCCGTTGTCGTTGGACGCTTGGTATACGCCGTGATCTTCATATCCGGTGAAGTCACACCACATCGGCCCGCGATATCCTTGAGCGTCGTTGAAACTACGCATCCCTCGTAATACTCGGGCAACTCTCCCTGACATGGTTTAGTCTCAACTTTGGGCGCGCACACCGCTTTTGAGGTTGGCACGAGGAGAGTGAAGGAATAGGGGCGTATCGAGCGCCCTTGGGAAGCGTCGGTTTGGAGGCGAGCTATTGTCGTCGAAAGATCGCGTTCTACGGTCTGGCTTCGAGTGGACAAACAGGTATCTTCGCCCGTTACGACCGCCGAAAATGAAGCTCCTTTGGTAAGAGAGACGTAATCCACGGGGGCTTTTTTCGGTGGTCGAGCGCACTTTGAGGGATTGGAGGTATACCCGCAATCGCTCTGCTCGTGCACAAGGCGATAGTGCGGCAGCCACACCTCAAGCTTTCCACCGTTCCAAGCGACCCGCTGGTTATTGAAACTAACGAGATAAAAATCGATCGTAACGGTAGCGTCGACCGGAAGAAGAGGGATTTCGTGATAGAGGCTCAGTTCCTCCATGTAATCTTCGTACTGAGATCGCAAATCCTCGTTGATATCGGCCTCCGCGAGTCCTCGCGGAATGAAGTTCCCTCCCCCCCAATACTCTAGTCTACGACCACCGAGCTGAAACGTCCCCGATCCAGCGGAGGGACTCCTCCACGAAAGAGCCATCATGACCTTTCCCTCCCCTCCTTCGGCGGTTCCGCGTGAATTCCCTTCAACACGAAACATAAGGGGAACCTTCAGTGTTCCCTCGGTCATTACGGGAGATGAGCGCGCCGAACGCACACGATACCGACACTCCTGAGGAGATCCCGTGGACCAATCGAGGACATCACCTGCCGCGGACGAGAGGCGCTTACCAAACAGACACTGCAGAGAGCCCTGCACTCGCGCTGGCATCGTGGAGATCTCCTTCATATCTCGCCCCGCCGTTGGCCATGCGTCTCTGATTGAAAATGAGACTGAACCGATCGCGAACGTGTCATGGTAGGGGGTCGCGGTCGCGCCACTGACCCGTTTAGTCGTCGAGCCCCTCACGCTCTCCAACGCGTATGTAGCGGTTGGCGGAGAGGTCTTCGAGGTAAAAGGATCGGCGAGGTGAGGATCGAGCGGCTTCCCTCCTACGACGATTGGCAGGAACCTCGTTTGCAGGAGATAGGTAGTGTGAGCGGTGGTTGGATAGCGCATCGAATAGGGACGATATTGATATCTTTCCTGCTCTACCGTTACGTCCACGATCGTATCCCTCAAGACCGATACCTCATACACCGGCTCGTGGTTCGCGCTTGCGGACACAACGTATGATTCCTGCGGCACCTCGTATCCCGCTCCCCACACCCAAACGTCGAAGCCTCGCCTGGGGGTGGAGATCTCACCTGGAGCGCCCGCCACGCACGCCGCGTCCGTTGGAAAGAGGCAACGAGCTCCATCGTTTACCGCGGCCCGCACCGCGCTCCGTGCCTGAAAGATACGAGTGATATCGGCGGCTCCCACGATACAGATCGTCACCCCCATCACAACGCCAGCCAGCTCAAGAACGTAACTTCCTAACTCCGGTGAGGAACTTCGTCGCACGGCACCTCCTACTCGAACATATCTACGTTTGCGGTTTACGGCCGGCGAACTCTAGGCCGAAGAACGGAAGGTTTGAAGTTTTCACATTGTGGAGATGGCTATGACCGACAGATTACGACTCTCTTTTTGTGACTTCTGAATGGAGCGTGGGTATTTCGCCCGAGGTGGGCGATGCGGTGAGGTCCGTTCGATGCCGCCATCCGGACGGTCCTTCTCCTGACGGGCCGGGCAGTCACGGCGATTCTATCGCGAGTTCCGGCCCGTCGGGAGACGGGCCCTCCGGTTAAGCCATGCATACCTCATTGTCCACTATCGTCCGCGCAAAGATTGCGCCCCCTCCCCTTGCCCCCTATCACCCCAGAGCGGTATGTTCTCCCCCATGCCACCAATTATTTTTTCCATGCACAAGGTGAACCGCGTATACCCACCGGGTAAACAGGTTCTTAAAGATATATCCCTCTCATTCTTCGAGGGAGCGAAGATCGGAATCGTCGGACTCAACGGCTCTGGAAAGTCCAGCATCCTGAAGATCATCGCTGGTATCGATAAGGAGTATTCCGGGGACGTTACCTGTCGCCCGAACTTAACGATCGGATACCTTGAGCAGGAGCCAAAGCTCGATCCAACCAAGACGGTCAAGGAGAACGTCATGGAGGGCTGCAAAGAGGCGGCGACCCTTCTCAAAGACTTTGAGGCTATCAGCGCTAAGCTCGGCGAAGACATCACCCCTGAGGAGATGGAGAAGCTCATCGATAAACAGTCCATTCTTCAAGATAAGATTGACGCGTGTGGCGCGTGGGATCTCGACCGAACCCTCGACATCGCGATGGATGCTCTTCGGTGCCCTCCAGCAGACTCGAGCGTAGAAAGTCTTTCCGGTGGAGAGAAGCGTCGTGTCGCGCTCTGTAAGTTACTCCTCGAAAAGCCGGAGGTACTCCTTCTCGACGAGCCAACCAACCATCTCGACGCTGAGTCCGTCGCGTGGCTTGAGCGGCATCTGAGCGAGTATCCAGGCGCCATACTCTGCGTTACGCATGATCGATACTTCCTCGATAACGTCGCAAAATGGATCCTTGAGCTCGACCGTGGACACGGAGTTCCATGGGAAGGCAACTATTCAGGATGGCTTGAGCAGAAGAAGAACCGCTTAGAGCTTGAAGAGAAGTCTGAGTCAAAACGACAGAAGACCCTCGCTCGAGAGCTCGAGTGGATTCAACAATCCCCGCGTGCTCGACAAGCGAAGTCGAAAGCTCGTATCAAAGCGTACGAAGAACTCCTCAACCAAGAGCAATCGAAGCAGGTGGAGGATCTTGAGATCTACATTCCACCAGGCCCCCGCCTTGGCGAGGTTGTTATTCAAGCTGATGGAATCGCTAAGTCGTTCGGCGACAAAGTTCTCTTCGAGAACTTGAGCTTCAACCTTCCACGCGGAGGCATCGTTGGTGTAATCGGGCCAAACGGCGCCGGTAAAACAACTCTCTTCAAGCTCATTACCGACAAAGAGACACCGGACAACGGAACTTTTAAAGTTGGAGAAACGGTATCGCTCGCCTATATGGATCAGAGTCGTGAAGCTATCAACGACAAGAACTCGGTCTTTGAGGAGATCACAGGCGGCGACGACATTATCAAGCTCGGCACCCGAGAGGTTAATGGTCGCGCCTACGTCTCTCGATTCAACTTTGGTGGGCAGGACCAACAGAAGTTGATGGGAGCGCTCTCGGGTGGCGAACGTAACCGCGTGCACATGGCGAAGATGCTTCGCGCTGGCGGAAACGTGATCCTCCTCGACGAGCCAACGAACGATCTCGACGTCAACACGCTCCGAGCGCTTGAGGAAGCTCTCCTTAACTTCGCTGGATGCGCGGTGGTGATAAGCCATGACCGGTGGTTCCTTGACCGCATCGCGACCCACATCCTCGCCTTCGAGGGTGACAGCAATGTCGTGTGGTTTGAGGGCAACTATCAGGACTATGAGGCGGATCGACGTCGACGCCTTGGCGCTGATGCCGAAACACCGCATCGCATTAAGTATAAGAAACTGACCCACTAGGGAAGGGGGGGGGGAAAACCACAGATTCGCGTCGTTGAAATCTCTTTCATGCCAAGATTCTGAACCTACAATCTGTAATTTGGAGAGGTGCAGGTATGCCGTTCTCAAAGCCATCGATCCTAAAACTCCTAGTCCTCATCATCGCAGCCCCACTCTCGACGATCACCGCGTATGCTCAAGAGAACAAAGAGATCAAGATCGGGGTAGTGCTCTGCCTTACCGGGGCGTGTCAGGCGTCCGGAAATAGCTCCCTTAAGGGGCTACAGCTCGCGCGGGACGAGATAAACTCTCGGGGGGGATCGCACGTCACAAAGTTGAACTCGTCGTTCAGGATAGTCGCGAAATGGAGTCAGCCGCTCACGCTGTGAGCGCATACCGTCAGCTCCGTCTGAATCCAGACATCTCGCTCTTCGTGGGACCGAGCTGGTCCATCGGAGGATTAGCGGTCGCTCCAATCGCCGCTCGAGATCCCGTAATCGTGACCGGGACTACGATCGGACTGGAGAAATTTAATGAAGCGGGGGACAACGTCTTTAACCTTTGGCCACATGACAGCGTTGCCACAAAGGCCCTCGCGAAGCTCGCTCTCGATAAGGGCTGGAAAAGAGCCGCAATCATATCTAACACCCATCCGTGGGAGTCAGCCATGGCGAGCGTTTTCCGCGACGAGTACAAGAGGCTTGGGGGGGTTGAGAGTTTTTTCGTGGAGTCTCAAAACGGGACCGCCGACATGAAAACGATTGCGCTAAAAGCTAAGGCGTCCAAGCCAGACCTCATTTTTATGACCAACTACCCCGAACTCGGAATCACAGGAAAAGCTCTCCGGCAGGTTGGAATAGACGCGGCAAAGATGACCATCCTCGTCGAAGATCCACAGATAGAGGTCGCTCGCGGCTCCCTTGAGGGCTTGCTATTCGCCACGTATGAGGATTCGACGAAGGATTTTGTTGAACGCTTTCGCGCAAGGTTCGGGGCATCTCCTGACCTTGGCGCGGATACCGGATACGACGCTCTTTATCTCTACAAGGACGCCATCGAACGGGCGAAGTCACTCGACAGAGAGGCGATTAAGGTTGCCATGCTCACAACATACCTACCTGGTGCCAGCGGCCTGATACGTTTTGATCGACATGGGGGTGTCATCAAGACCCCTGTTTTCCGACAACTTAAGGGGACCTCCCGCGTTCCACTGCAGTAACGGCAAAATAACCACTCACTAGCCGTACTGTTCGAAATAGTTAATTTTGAAAGTACATGGTACCAGGCAAAGGGGGGCCGAAACACCGCACCGCATCAAGTACAAAAAGCTCACGCACCAAAGGGTAAAGAACCCGGGAACTCCGAAGGCTCGAACGAGAATAAACGCTCGTTCGGGCCTTATTTTTTGGGTGAGAGTCGCGCTCCTCGCAAAATGTTACCACCTCCGGAACGCATCTTCCAGGATCTACATGCGTAACCCTACCTAACATACTCGTTTGAGGCGTTTCCCTCTTGTG
Source organism: Bdellovibrionota bacterium (assembly GCA_032111275.1). Lineage (GTDB taxonomy): Bacteria > Bdellovibrionota_C > UBA2361 > UBA2361 > OMII01 > OMII01. The sequence continues at coordinate 3,120 of JAULVA010000200.1, read as the reverse complement.
GCCCAATCGTTGCTCCAAAGGCCCGAGTCAACGAAATGGAAGGATACGCACATGAAGCTACGAAGTTTACTCATAACCACACTCGTCGTTACAACAACCGTTGCCCTGCCGACGAGGCCGGCTCTGAGTCAATCAGACCAGCAATGCACCTTGAAGCAGGTATCTGAAGCACTCAATAACTTAGGGTGTGTGGTTTCAGGCGCCTTCATCTCAGCCGAGTCCCTTGTGACGACTATCCAAGAGGCCTGTGCACCCACATCCGACGCGGAGACATGTCGCGCGTGTTTCCGAAAGAGGGGCGGCAGAGTTGGGCCCGCAGTGAAGGCTCTCGTGAAAACAAAGATTCTTCCAAGAACATCGCTCT
>JAULVA010000200.1:0-2746 GCA_032111275.1 Bdellovibrionota bacterium | reverse complement strand
TAGCCTGATCACGGCCGAGGAGGAAACGTGCGCCCCGAAAGAGGAGGAAGATCCAATCGAGGAAGATGACAATGAGTACTTCACCCCTCCTACGAACGGTGGAGCGTTCGGTGGCATGCCCCGAGGGCGTGGAGGGGACAGCAAAACCTTCCAACGTCCCGAGAAACCTGAGCGACCGGAGCGTCCAGGGCGACGACGCTAGCATCAAAGTTTGTCCATACATTAGGGGAGCGGCTCTTCGGAGCGGCTCCCCTTTCTTTTGTCTCGACAGCACGGGCAGACAACGAATATAGCCATTAAAGTCAGCTGGTTATGCGACCCACCGCAGAACATATTCCCGTTGACTCTCTAAGTAATCTAGCTAGAATCGACACACCTGTAGTTTCAGGTACTTACAACCTGGCTGGATGGGCGTACCCGGAAAGCTCCGCACGTGAATGGTTCTCATTCATGTGAAGGGCTCTCTCGTACCCTACCACCTCGGTCGTGAGCCAACGAATCATGACATTTAAAAGTTGAGTTTTGACATGGATGCATTCTCTTTGTCCCTCTTCAGTTGGGCCATCCCGCTGTGCGGCCTAATTGGATTCGCGCTGGCGTACAAGCTGTACGTTGGCATTCAGGCCCTTCCCGCGGGTAACGCCCGCATGCAGGAGATCAGCGACGCTATTCGTGACGGCGCTATCGCCTACCTGCGTAAGCAAGCTCAGTACCTCTCGATGTTTATCATCGGCGCGTTCCTCCTTATCTGGTGGGCGTTGGGCCTCGCGACCGCTCTCGCGTTCGTGTTCGGCGCAGGCAGCTCCCTTCTCGCCGGCTACCTCGGAATGAAGTCAGCTACGATCGCTAACGTGAGAACCGCTCATGCAGCCTCGGAGGCTCAGCCTGGACAGGCTCTTATGACCGCCTTCAACGGTGGCGCAGTGATGGGCCTTTCCGTTGCCGCTCTCGGCCTTATCGGCGTAGGCGTTCTCTTCCTCATCTTCGGAACTCCAGCTCATCATGAGCCGATCATCGGCTTCGCGATGGGAGCATCCTCGGTCGCGCTCTTCGCGCGTGTGGGTGGCGGAATTTATACCAAGGCCGCTGACGTAGGTTCTGACCTCGTCGGAAAGGTTGAGGCTGGTATCCCGGAAGATGACCCCAGAAACCCTGGCGTTATCGCTGACAACGTGGGTGACAACGTAGGTGACGTAGCCGGAATGGGCGCCGACATCTTCGAGTCCTACGTAACATGCGTGATCGGATGCTTGGCACTCGCCGCCACGATTAGCTTGACCGACCTTCAAGCTCTTACGGATTACTCCGGAGACCCATCGACGGTTGAGAGCTACAAGATCTGGCTCATGGCTACACCGCTTATCCTTGGACTCCTCGGATCCATCGGGTCAGCTATCGCAATCAAGTGGATGTCGTTCCTTAAGGACGGAGAGCCAGCGAAGGCTTTGAGAACAACCATTCTCCTCGCCTCGGTCCTCTTCATCATCGCGTCGCTTGGATTCTTCTTGGTAACGCCAGTCAGCGTATCGCTCTGGATTCCGGTTATCTTCGGAACTCTCTGCGGTATCGGCATCGGCTTGACCACTGAGTACTACACCTCCTCGAAGCCGGTGTACGAGATCGTGAACGCGTCAAAAACCGGCCCAGCGACCTGCGTTATCAACGGAATCGCTGTTGGATTCCGAAGCGTAGCGCTGCCTATGATCATTATCGTAGCGGCAGTTCTCATTTCGAACTCCTTCGGTGGTGTCTACGGTGTGGCTATCGCCGGCGTGGCGATGCTCGCGACAACCGGTATTATCATGACGATCGACGCCTACGGCCCGATCGCTGATAACGCTGGTGGAATCTCCGAGATGGCTCAACTTGGCAAAGAGACCCGTGACATCACGGACAAGCTCGACGCCCTTGGGAACACCACGGCGGCTATCGGAAAGGGCTTCGCTATCGGATCCGCTGGGCTTACAGCTCTCGCGGTATTCGGAGCGTTCACCCAGAGCTTCCCAGCCGGCAAGATCGACCTGGCTATCACCAACCCGACCCTCCTCGTTGGAGTGTTCATCGGCGCGATGCTTCCAGGTCTCATCGTGGCGTTCACGATGCAGTCGGTAGGAAAAGCGGCAGCGCTGATCGTAACAGAGATTCGTCGTCAGTTCCGAGAGATCGCCGGTCTCCTGGAGGGACGGGAGGGTGTTAAGCCTGACGTATCTCGCTGCGTTGAGATCTCAACCAAGGCGGCTCTCACTGAGATGCGCGCTCCTGGCTTGGTAGCGTTCATCACCCCGATCGCTGTTGGATTGGCGATGGGACCGGCGGCTCTCGCTGGACTCCTCCTTGGAACAACCATCGTGGGAGTAGTTCTTGGAATTTTCATGGCCAACACCGGTGGCGCATGGGACAACGCCAAGAAGTACATCGAGCAAGGACTCGTTGAGGGAGAGAAGAAGGGATCAGACGCTCACAAGGCGGCTGTTGTAGGTGATACCGTAGGCGATCCGTTCAAGGACACCTCGGGACCATCCCTTAACATCTTGATTAAGATGGTGTCGATCTTGGCGCTCCTCATCGCGCCAGTATTGGCAAAGATCTGGATCTCATAATCCAGCTCGTTCCATGAAAAAGGGCCGCCTTCGGGTGGCCCTTTTTTTTGCAACAGACGTGCCTCGGTGAAGTTCGCCGAGCACATCTACAGCGAAGTCCTCGAAGACGTCCCTCACCGCCACCCAGTCTTTACCATCCCGAAGCG
>JAULVA010000199.1:2694-8542 GCA_032111275.1 Bdellovibrionota bacterium | reverse complement strand
TGGTAGAGGTGTCGCCGGAATCTTCACGAAACAGATCGCAGAGGCTAAGATCGAAATCGTTCACCAGCAAGCTAAGAACGAAGGGTTTCCGCTTCGCTGTGTGTTGGAGGAAGAATGATGTTTAGCACGGAACTTGGTCTGACATTGGAAGCGGCATTTAGGGAGGCTTCGTCTCGAAGGCATGCTTTCTTCTGCTTGGAACATCTCCTGTACGCGCTTTCGTTCGACGAACAGGTAATGGAGATTCTGAACCACTGCGGCGCAGATCTATCGTTACTCAGGAAGGATCTCGAAAGTTTCTTCGACAAGCACGTTGAGGTGATTCCCGTTAAAGGTTCAAAGGTGCCAGCGGCTGAGCCTGCCCAAACGCCAGCCGTACAGCGAGTGTTACAGCGCGCCATTATGCATGTCCGGGCCACCCAAAAGGACGTTATTACGCCGACGGAAGTATTAGTAGCTCTATTCTCAGAGGAGGACTCCCATGCCGTATTTTACCTCGCGAAGCAGGGAATTGGACGGCTTGATGTTCTGAACCTTATCGCCCACGGAATTTCGAAGTCCGTGACCGGTGATGATGAGATTCTCTCCGATAGGGGGGAGGATGGCGAGGATGAGAGTGTGTCCGCTCGCTCAGGGCGGTCAGCGTTGGAGCAGTTCTCGGAGAGCCTGACTGAAAAGGCTCGTGTCGGAAAGCTGGATCCGGTGATTGGACGAGAGGAAGAGATCACGCGCGCCATAAAGATCCTGTGCCGTCGTCAGAAGAATAACCCCCTCTTCATCGGGGAGCCTGGCGTTGGAAAAACCGCGATGGCGCACGCTATCGCGCAACGAATTGCTAGTGATGATGTGCCTCCTCAACTGGAAGGAGCGGATGTGTTCTTGCTCAACATGGGAGCTATGGTCGCCGGGACTAAATTCCGTGGAGAGTTTGAGGAGCGTATTCGACGTGTGCTTGACGAATTGAAGCATCGCCCGAAAGCGATCCTCTTTATCGACGAGATACACACGATCGTGGGCGCGGGTGCCACGGGGAACGGCTCCCTTGACGCGGCAAATCTCTTGAAACCGGCGCTCGCCTCCGGAGAGATCCGGTGCATGGGAAGCACGACACACTCTGATTACAAGAAGAATATCGAAAAAGATTCGGCTCTCAGCAGACGGTTCTCGACGGTGGATCTTCCCGAGCCGAGCGTTGAGGAGACCGTGAAGATCCTTGAGGGCCTCAAATCAAAATTTGAGAGCTTCCATCAAGCGAGCTTCACCCAAGAGGCGCTTCGAGCGGCCGCGGAACTATCCGCCAAGTATATCAACGATCGGTTCCTTCCTGATAAGGCGATCGATGTGATCGACGAGGCTGGAGCGGCGAATTCCCTTATTCAAAAATCAAAACGTAGGAAAACCATCACCGAGGAGCAGGTCGAAAAGGTCGTAGCTTCGATCGCTCGGGTGCCGATTACCAGTGTCAGTGTGTCTGACGAAAAGCTCCTCAAAAACCTTGAAAGGAACCTCAGGAGGGTTGTTTTCGGACAGGATGCGGCCGTTGAGGCTGTAACACGGGCGATTAAACGAAGCAGAGCGAGTCTGCAGAGTGAGGCTAAGCCTATCGGCAGCTTCCTCTTCGCGGGACCAACTGGTGTCGGTAAGACAGAGCTTGCCAAAGCGCTGGCGAAGGAGATGGGTGTAAATTTTCACCGATTCGATATGAGCGAATTCAGTGATAAACACCTCGTAGCCCGATTCACCGGCGCACCTCCAGGATACGTTGGGTACGAAGAGGGTGGACTGTTGGTCGATGTGGTCAAGAAGCATCCGTACTCAGTCATCCTCTTCGATGAAATCGAGAAGGCTCATCCGGATATCTTCAACGTGTTCCTTCAGATCATGGATAACGCGGCGATTACCGATTCCCAGGGTCGGAAAGCCGACTTCAGAAATGTCGTCGTTATCTTTACGACCAATGCCGGTTCGGAGAAGGCGGCATCGTTGGGCTTCGGTAGCTCTCAGCAGAACACGTTCCGAGATACGGCGATTAAAAATCTCTTCAAGCCTGAATTTAGGAATCGTCTTGATGAGACGGTATTCTTCAATCCGTTGCCACCGCCGATTATCCTGCAGGTCGTACATAAGTTCGTGAAAGAGCTTGAGGGGCAGTTGTCGACCCGTAACGTACGGCTGAACGTGTCTGACGCGGCGTGCGAGTGGTTCTCCGCGAGGGGATTCGATCCGGTCTTTGGAGCCCGGCCGATGGCGCGACTTATTCAACGGGAGCTTAAGAACAAGCTCGCCGATGAGATCCTTTTTGGAGCCCTCAAGGATGGGGGAGCAGTACGAATCGGTCTGAAGGACGATGCGCTCACCTTTGAGATGGAGCAGGAGCCGGTGGAGAAGGTTCACTAGGGAAGGGGGGCAAAACCACGCTGACGCGTGCTTTTGCTAGGTAGCGGTGCTCCCGCCCCGCTTTACCTGCTCTCCCGAGCGAGATTAAGCACTGCTGAGTCCTAGAGCTGTTGAATCCAGCCTTGTGATTAAGGGCACCCGTAAAAGCGATTGCTCCGTCTTTATCCACCGCCGCGCCCGGCTCCTCACGCATGAAGAGATCTGGAAACTGATTACATGGGCCACAATCCCAACGCCGAAGCCCATTTGTAGCGAAACTAGTCGTTTCAAGGTTGTTTGGGGAGCACCCTTTCAGGCGCTAAATGATATCGACGAATGGTTGCTATAGTGACATCCTACGATCATCCAAACAGGACAATAATTTGAATGGAAACTCAAAATCTCGAGCTGTTTCAAAACCAGGACGCAACGTTCTCTCCGCTCCTTCAGCGCGCCATTCTTGATTTGGCAAACGCGGGTGATGACGCGCGCGGTGCCTTCTTTACCCGAAGAGAGGTGGTGGAGTTCATCTTGGACTTGGTTGGATACTCGGTTGACCAATCGCTTCACAAGATGAGAATACTTGAACCGTCCTTTGGCGGCGGAGATTTTTTAATTCCAATAGTAGAACGCCTTCTTCAGTCTTTTCGAAAACATACCAAGCGTTCGGGTGCAAAGTTTAAAGAGTTAGTTTCCGCCATCAGAGGCGTAGAGCTTCATCGAGAAAGCTATTTGTCAACCAGGGCGCAAGTTGGGCAGATACTAGCTGCCGCGGGAGCATCTTCCGATGATAGAGCAATACTACTAGATGCATGGCTGACAAATGGCGACTTCCTGTTGACATCCATTGACGGGGAGTTTTCCTCTATTGTTGGTAATCCGCCATATGTCCGCCAGGAACTGATTCCGCAGGCTCTAATGGCCGAATATCGCAGGCGGTACACCACTATTTACGATAGAGCTGATATTTATATTCCCTTTATAGAGAGGTCATTGTCTCTTCTGAACTCTAAAGGCTCCCTCGGGTTGATATGCGCTGACCGATGGATGAAAAACAAGTATGGTGGTCCCCTTCGACGGCTAATAACAGAAAAGTTCAACCTGAAATTTTATATTGATATGGTGAACACCCCTGCCTTTCACTCAGAGGTGATGGCATATCCAGCAATCACTGTTATGACGCGAGGCCCGCGCTGCCCCACTAGGATTGCGCACCGGCCGACCATTGAAACGTCTAGCCTCGCTGCACTAGTTGATGAACTTAAGGCGAAACGCCTTTTGGGAACGAGTATTCGAGAGATACCGCCTTTGGTAGAGGGGGCTTCGCCTTGGCTGTTTGATGCCTCTGCTGGGCTCTCGCTTGTTCGCAGACTTGAGGATGAGTTTCCGTCCTTGGAGGATGCTGGCTGCCGAGTTGGGATTGGAGTGGCCACGGGTGCTGATAAGGTGTTCATTGGTCCGATGGACGAACTGGACGTCGAAGACAATAGAAAGCTTCCCTTAGTCATGACTCGGGATATTCAGGAAGGTTCCGTTAAGTGGCAGGGTCTGGGGGTTCTCAATCCATTTTCTGATGACGGTGACCTTGTGAACTTGGCTCAGTATCCGAAGCTCTCCGCGTATCTATCTAGACACGAATCGGTTGTTCGAGCTCGCCATGTTGCGCGCAAAAATACAAAGGGGTGGTACAGGACTATAGACCGAATAACCCCATCACTTACAACTACGCCCAAATTATTGATTCCCGATATAAAGGGTGGGGCTCACATAGTTTATGATGATGGCCATTTTTATCCGCACCACAATTTGTATTACATCACCTCCGCCAACTGGGACCTACGGGCTCTTCAAGCGATTCTGCAGTCGGGGATAGCGCGTTTATTCATATCAGCCTATTCCACAAAAATGAGGGGCGGATATCTTCGCTTCCAGGCCCAGTATCTTCGGCGAATTCGCCTGCCGCGCTGGGAAACCATTTCGAAGACGCAACGAGCTGGGTTGATTAAGGCTGCCGTTAACGGAGACCTCAAAGCAAGTCAGCGGCTCTCGAGTGAGGTTTACAAGCTCTCTGCGGCTGAACAGGCGATACTGGAGGAGTCGGGAAAGTAACACGCATGTCTATTGATTTATGTGATTATGAAAATAAGGCCCGCGATGCGGTAAAGGCATTTTGGGGCAATCGGGAGGCTGGGGAACAGAAGCAGAGAGAGGCTGGAAAAGTAGACCAGGGTAAGCGCGCCGCAGTGACTGCCGGAAAAAACATGGATGGATTTGTGGCTTTGATGTTGGATTTGGTTGAAGCCAACGGCCTGAAGCATGCTCAAATCATCAGAGAAGGTCGAATTCCTCTGACACTACCGGGCTTTTTTAGGCCAACGAAGATGTGGGACTTCTTGGTGCTCAATCAGGGGAGGTTGGTCGCCGCCCTCGAGCTTAAAAGCCAAGTTGGGTCTTTCGGAAATAACTTTAATAACCGTACCGAAGAAGCTATCGGGACCGCGCATGATTTGTGGACTGCATTTCGTGAGGAATCTTTCGGTCAAATTGCCCCTCCCTTCGTTGGGTGGTTGATGCTAGTGGAGGACTCGCCTCGCTCTCGGAACCCTGTCAAGGATAAGTGCCGCAAAGATTACGAGGTAAGAGAGGAGTTTCAGGGGGCTTCTTATGTAGAGCGTTACAATCTCCTTTGTCAAAAGCTGATGCGTGAGAAGCTTTACACCGCAGCTTCTGTCATTGTGACGCCTAACACCGGCGTTAATACTGGGCTTTTCAGTGATGTGAGCGACATGACGAGTTTACGAAGTTTTGTCGCTAGCTTCGCCGGGCATATCTCTGCCGAGGCTAGCCGTTAGAAAAAGGCATCTACTTTTGCCGGAGATACACTGGCCTATTCAGCTTCCAGCCCATTGTGAGCAAAAGTAGTCCTACTACGTGGGGCCTCCAGGGGGGAATTAGTCCGGCTAGAGGGGCAAAGCGGCGGAAAATATAGGGAGAAAAGGGACGTGAGCCGCCGTTTGATAGTTGAGTGCGTTCCGGAACCGCCGTCCCCGCATCAAAGTCAGGTAGAGGGTCTTCTCGTAGTCTACGGAGAGAAGGAACAGGGTACCCCCCTACAGAGAGACGACCATGGCAACGCACAAAGAAGAGCGAATAGAACTAAACGCCGCACTCAAAGAGTTCGCGACCTCGCCACGATTTGGCTTTTTAAAGTTGATTCAGGTAGGCCCCCTTCTGGGCGACGATGCCTCGACCCTTGGCCCTCTCGCTGAGATGACCTTTGAGGAGTTGGTCGCGGCGGTAGATACGCAGTCCTCGGAACTTCTGAAACTGGATGAAGGACAGGAACGCCTTCTTGTCGCCGTCCTGCTTAAGGAAAACAGGCTTCTTCGCCTTGCTCTTGGCCCTTATCTCCAATGCTTTCTTGATTTCGGTTATCATGCTTTCTTACCTGCCTTCTCGACTAAAAAGCAAC
>JAULVA010000199.1:0-2684 GCA_032111275.1 Bdellovibrionota bacterium | reverse complement strand
CCTGAGCTCGAGTCCGAGGGATCGACCGAAACAACCTTCACTAGCGTTCAGTGTGAATTAGAGCTGCGAGATCAGGTCGCTCTTCTGAAGGCACATCCCGATCTGGAGAAGGTGGCGGACCTGACCCTGGGAATCTTTTGGCAAGCGGACACCCCTCGCGCTCCATTTGAGGAGTCGCTCACGATTCGGCAATTTCTTGGGCTCGACCTTGGGACATTGGCCAAAAAACGATCCATGACCAGCGCTCGCATGCGATCGCTTGCGCAGGCTCTGGCCGCGGCCTCCCGCCGTTTGAACGGCAGCGATCAAAGGGTTTCATCGTCACCAGAATCCCAGTCACTAGCCGGTCGTCCTCGGCAATCACATCGGCGACCTGATCTGGTGACGCACCACAAGTGGCAGGGCTATGCAACGGAGTGCTCACCCCTTGAGATGGCGCTTGTCGAAAGTGTGCTCAACGCGACGTCAGAGTCCGACCAACACGGAGAGGGATTGTTTGAGGCCCTAGCTCATTTCTGTCCTGTGTTCTCAGTCTCAGATTTCCTTCTAATCATGAAGGGAGATAAACTCGCTATTCCCACGCAGCGGAAACTTATCGCATGGGCGAATTCCGGCTCGCTGAGAGATGTAGCGCCGTTGGTTCGGATGGCTTTGCAGGGGCCAGGAACGCACATCTCTCGCATTGCTCGCCTGCTTCAGGGACACCACGCTCCAAGGTCGATCTATGGAATCGCTGCCATACTCATCGCACGCGGACTGAATGCTCACCTGGTATCCGTTAACGGACGCGTGTGCGAGGATGTGTGGAGCTGTAATCCCGGGCTCGCTCCACTGGTGGCGCGTCATGTGCTGTCCGATCGGAAGCGGCCCTTCGGGGAAGCCCTCTCCTCCTTGTGCCCTGAGCTGGATCCCTTCTTGCATTCTTGGTTGCAAGGGATTGTTTCACCTCAAAAAACGGCAAAAAAGCGCCAGAAACGGCGCTGACGGGGCGACCTGAGTGGCAGTATTTTCCGCTCTCACTGCCTGCGAGGGGTTCCACGGACGGTCGTTCAATGGGTGACATTCCTTAGAGGAACGGCATGGCGGCACTTAGCTTCTCCGGAATCGCGTCCGGTATCGATACACAAGCAATCATCGATTCGACGGTAGCGTCCGCGCGTTTAGCACGTGTGACTCCCAACAAGACCAAGCTTGGGGAGCTTGAGGAAACAAACACCGCCCTCGAAACCTTAGGGTCGAAGCTTGACGCGCTTCGCACGACGCTTCAACAGTTCACCTCTCTCGCTGGGGGCGGTGTCAGTAAGATCGGCTCGAGTAGCAAAGAGTCGGTGATCGGCGCTACCGCCACCAACGCCGCCACTAACGGAAGTTACGATATCACCGTTACGACCCTCGCAAAGAACCATACCTATAGCTTCGACCAGACGTACGCTTCGACGACGAGTCCCATCGAAAGCTCGCTGACCGGAGCTGAAGCTGAGGCTGACCGCACTGTCACCTTCACGATCGGGACGGGAGCCAATCAGGAAACGGTCAGTGTGGTGGTCACGGATGGATCCTACTCAATCAGCAAGTTTGTCTCCGACTTTAACACGGCAGCGACCAAAGCTGAGGCCTCGATCGTGAACGTTGGTACCGAATCAAGCCCCTCCTACAAGGTTGTTATCTCGGGAACGTATGAGGGAACGGAGAAGGGAACTATCTCCCGAACCGCGTTGGGCGCCTCCCTTACGAGTCTTACCTTATTCTCTGAGTCCGCGGCGTCAAACTCATCGCTCTCCGTCAGCGGCATCGGAAATATAACCCGAAGCACGAACTCTATCTCTGACGTAATTCCCGGTGTTACGCTGAACTTAGCCTCCGCCGGGTCCGCTACGGTGAAGATAGCGGAGGACGCGGCGACGACCACCGCGAAGATGCAGGATTTCGTAGTCGCGTATAATGACATTGTAAAGTTCGTCAGCGAAAACAATCAGATTACGCGCGATGACTCAGGAGACGAGGTTAAGAGTGTATTCGCTCCCCTCACCAGGAGCCGAACCGATGATTCCGCGCTCCAAGCGCTTCGTGCGCAGCTCTCGTCGAGCGTAGCGAGCGGTGGCTCACTCATTCGTGTGTTCGCTGATATCGGCATCACCACTGAGCGGGATGGGACCATTAAGTTCGATAGCTCGAAACTTCAGCAAGCGCTCTCATCAGAGCCAGGCAGTGTGAGTAATCTCGTGAAAAGCTTCGCTGACAACATCGCGCTTACGGGCGGAGTCGTCGATAGATATACGCGATACAGCGGGCTTCTCGACGTCTCGATTAACAACAATAAGACCCTGATCAACGACCTTAATCGTCGCGTCTCAGAGACTGAGAAGCAGATTCAAAGGATGGCCGATTCCCTCAAGGAGCGCTACGCCCGATTAGAGGGGTTAATGTCACGGTTGCAGCAGCAACAGACATCTCTCGCAGGGGCTTTGGGCGGTGGTAGTGGCGGCAAATAGCCACGGTAGCTAAGGAAGCGAGGCCTCGCTTCCTTAGCGTTAATTCGCGGCTCTCATCTGAGCCCGAACCTGATCTGAGTTAGCCGCTTGCGCAACAACGAGTGGAGAGGTGCCCTCTGAGGCCGGTACGAACGAATCCAGCTCGGTCGTTACACTTCCGATAAACACGGAGCTCACGATTTTGAGGACCTC
>JAULVA010000198.1:12498-13195 GCA_032111275.1 Bdellovibrionota bacterium | reverse complement strand
GTGAGGATGCCGTCGGCCATGCGCCAGCCCTCAGGTAGCACGGACAGTGCTCTGGAAGGGCCACAGGCTCCACCCGAGCTACCGCCGGGCGCTACGCGTGGCTCTCTTCCCTGACGCCATAACGACACCACTCGCGACAACAGCTCCCTCTTCGACGATACCACATACCTCACAGTTCGCGCCGATACGGACGTTATCTTCGATGATTGAGGGGAGACGTCCGGCGGGTTCAAGGATCCCCTCAATACCGGAACCGGCACCGAGCTTGACCCCCTTACCTACCTGCGCGCCGGTCGCGACACGAGCGCCACCATCGATCATCACGCCACTACCCTCAACGTACGCTCCGATATTAACGATACCACCCGGCATAATCGTTGTTCCAGCGCCGATATAAGCTCCACGACGAGCGAAGCATCCGGGAATAAAGCGCACTCCCGCTTTCTCGAAATCCTCCGAACCCCACCCCTCGGTTTTAAGAGGCACCTTGTCGTAGAAGTGCTCGCCCATCTTCACCATCGGGAATGCCGAGAATCCCGCGTTCATACACGCAACTGCGTAGCTCTGTGTGACCCATGTTCCATCACCGGTGAGCTCAACGCCCTTCGCGCCGATGGTGTAGTTACTGAGCTTCTCGGCGCACCGAACCAGTCCCTTATCAAGGAGATCGACCGCGCCCTGCTTCTCACTTTGACTC
>JAULVA010000198.1:902-12488 GCA_032111275.1 Bdellovibrionota bacterium | reverse complement strand
CCGTCTCAACTCGCACCACCTGATCCGCACGGAGCCCCAGGAGAAGATCGATGTTCGGATGCGAGCCCGGCGATGCCTTAGCTTCGTGAACCAGTAGAGCGAACACCTCAAGACACCCCGCCACCCCCTCCGCGGTAAGTTCACCGTTTTTTTGAAAGTGTGAGAATACCCGCAGAGACCCTGATTGCCCGGGAATATTGGCCGCGGTGCGAATCAGCTTGCCATCGAGATAGAGCTTCACAAGCCCTATCTCAGGACAAGGGGTTGTCAATCGTTGAAGATTTTCCGCGAAATGGCCGCGCGCCGCGTCTGCTGACATCGTTAACACCTATAGTTTTTAATATACTGAGTTAAAGCATGAACCGAGGTCCTCGTAGCCTCGACGGTATCGATAAGGGCGATCCGAATGAAGCCAGCTCCTGGATGTACACCGTCATGAACTACGGAGAAGTAACTTCCCGGAAAGGTGAGGATGCCCGTTTCCTTCGCGAGCTGGAGAGCGAACTCCTCATCGCTCCGATTAAGCTGTGAGATATCGAGCCAGCAGTAAAACGTTCCATCAGGCACCGTTATCGGACGATCGATAGCCTGAAACGCGTCACGAACGATCTCGAACTTCTGACGGTACAGCTCCCGACTTCGCGCCACGTCATCGTAATTCGTCCATGCGTACGCAGACGCTCGTTGTACGTTGTTTGGAAGCACTTTGCGCTCACTCAGGCGCATCTTGAGGTAGTTAGAGACAAGAACGCTATCACCAACCATCGACCCGGATCGAAGTCCGGGGAGGCTGCTCCGTTTTGAGAGTGTGTCGAACGCGACGACGTGCTTAAAGGAGTTATCGCTATCAAGGTTCGCGCATACCTCAAGCATACTGATAGGTTTGCGATCGAAGTAGATCTCGCTGTAGCACTCGTCGGACGCCACCGCGAAGTTGTATTTTCGAGCCAGGAGAAGGATATCCCGTAAACTCTCCTCAGAGTACGACACCGCGCACGGATTGTTCGGGCTATTGATGTAACAGAGACTCGTCTTCTCAAGCACCTCACGAGGAATCCGGGCGAGGTCCGGTTGAAAGTTATTCTCCCTTGTCAGATTGAAGAAATAAGGAATTCCACCCGCAAGCTCAGTGGCTGAGGAGTACACCTGGTAGGCGGGGTTCGGAATCAAGACATACGGCTTCGCGGGATCAAGACACGCGGTCGCGAACGAGTACAAAAGCTCCCCACTCCCAAGTCCCGCCAAAACCTGAGTATCAGCGATACCACCTCGCAACTTCTTAGAGTGAAGATTGGCCGCGATAATCGCCTCAGTCAGATAGGGCTCTTGCTTGGTCTTCGGATACCGCCCCACCGATTCGGCAGCAGAGGCGTTCAAGATCTCAATCACCTTCGGATCAGGCTCGTGTTGCGGCTCACCGATCGTGAGATCCGCGACAACCGGTCGATCAAGCAGAGAGAATAGCTGCGTTTTGCGCGCCGCGGTGTAGGTCCGCATGGAAGCTATTCGTGGGTTGATCATGCAGAGAATCTAATTGATGGATGGGGCTTTTGCAACCGAAAGGGCCCAAAGCGTTACTCCCGAGAATTCGGGTTTTCCCCGTCTAACCGCCCGACCTACGGAAGGTTTCGACGCAGCTCATCGACAAACGGCCGAACGATCCTCTCATAGGCTCCGGGAAGCGACACTGTCGGAGCATCGACGAGTCCACGAATATCCTCAAGAAGAGCCTCCTCGGCGCGCTGATAGAGCCCATCCCACGCGCGCATCACGTCACCGAGAAGAGGCGCGCTCTCCCTAAAGAGATTCCCCAATCGCTCCGCGACAAGCACCGGATCGTTCTCCCGCTTTACGAGCGCCTGTCCCGCCGCACCTAGACTTCGGCTATCCGTCCGCGAAACCGCTTCAAAGATGCCCACGAGCTGCGCGGTCTCATGGAGGCCCGGTACGATCACGAACGCGACGTCCTCAGACGTGCTCGCATCCCGCCCTACCCGCATCACCACGGTAGGCACACCAGCCGCTCTCGAGATCTCAAGATATGGACTCAACCGATAATGAGAGTTTGTCGAGAGGTGGAGCGCCAGATCGCTTTTCGCCACCAACGTTCGCCATCCTTCTGGGGTGATCTGATCGATCAAGGTCACTCGGTCGCTCACACCGAACTCCTCAATCAGGAGCAAAGCGTGCGCGCGTTTGGCGGGGTCGATAACCCATGTGAGGTGCGCGGAACCTGAGAAGTCCGCGAGCGCCGGCAAAAATTTGTGCGCTCTCCCCTCAAGAAGGGTCGTTCCGATAGCGACGATCTCAAATGGTCCCCCCTTCTCTGTCGAACGCCCGTCCCCTGTCAATTCTACCGGAGGTGGCACCCAGTCCGTCCAATGCCCGCACGACGCGTATTCGTATCTCCCGGCCTTGTAGCGAGAGAACGTTCCCTGAGCCCACGATGAGGTGTACAGGATGAGTGGAGATACCGAGGTTTCACGAGAGGCTTGGCGAGGTGGTGGCAGTCGATACTCGTTCCCCTGCATGAAAGGTAGCGAACCGTCGAGCATCTGCTGGACCGAGCGTTGCCAAGGACTTGTGTGCAACGCCTCCGCCCCAGGGTCGGTAAGAAGGGTGTCGTGCATCCACGAGATGCCGGGCATCATTCCCGCCTGTGTCCGAACGACACGTCCAAGAGGACCATTCTCGATCTGATAGAAAAAGATATCGAATGGAGATGTTCGATGGCGTTGGTACGCATTCAAGGTATTATGGCGAGGCACGCCTAAATGGGTTCCTCGTGGAAGGCCAGAAAACACCTCGATCTCGAACGAGTCCCTCATCAAGGGAAGGAGGATATCGGTGCAATAGTGCGAGACGCTGGCAACTGCCTCACTCGGGCGCGCAAGGTGCGTGAACCACGCTATGCGGAGCTTCCGTTCATCCATTACGCCGCCTTATTCGTCGAAGAGTGCTCACCTGCGGAGAGCGGCGAGAGAAGGGCGTCGATCAAGGTGTCCCATCCCTGAGACAACATACCTGAACTCTCGATAAAGGCTCGTCCCGTGGCCCCCATGCGCTTCGCGCCTTCCGGGTCGGCAAGCAGCTCGTTGAACGCCTCCGCGAACACCAGAGGATCGGGGGACACAATACGTCCGTTTTCCCCATCTTTGACGAACTCCAGGGTGCCACCACTATCCGTCGCGGTCACAACAGGACGACCACTCGCCATAGCCTCAAGGGTTACATATCCATAATCCTCGTCGAAGGGCGCGTAGAAAACGCCCATCGCCTCAGCGTAGAGATCGATGAGCGCTTCGTCACTGACACGCCCCAAAAACTCAACGCGCGCTCCGATATCGTGCCCTTTAATAATACTATTAAAGTAATCCATGACACCGGGCTCATCAGCGCCCCCGACTACCTTGAGCGAAATCTCAGAAGAGACATTTTTCATCGCGTTCAACATGAGGTCGACGCGCTTAATACGGCAGAGACGGCCCACCGAGAGGATATACGGTTTAGCGCTTCGACTTTGGTAGCGCTCACCCAACGGGAGCGGCGGATAGAGTGTTGTCGCGGACAACCCGTTGAATGACTGAAGCCGCTCCGCGACGTTATTTGAGATCGCGGAGAGATAGGCGGCTTCGCCCAGCGCCACGGTATCGCCATCGGTGATCATTCGGCGAAGCACCTCATCGCGGGGATCATCCCCCATATCCGAGTAACATCCACCGTGAAGATCGTAGAATGAGCGAAGTTGATGCACGAGCCACACGCTCTTTTTGGGATGACGAGCGTAGTAGGTTGGAAATTTCGTACCGATAATCAGATCGATCTTACTACCGGCGAACTGCTCAAGATCTAAAGCACGCCACATCGCGGCTTGGGTGAGAAGGTTTTGCTTCGGAAGGGGGTTGAAGGGGAGCTCTATCACATCCGCTTCATGCCCTCTCGCTTTGAGATGCTTGATCAGGGTGGCGACAAGGATCTCCTGCCCGCCGTGCGTGAAGGGAACCTTCGCTCCGAGTACAAGAATGCGCGCCATAGTTACACCACCTCAAGCACAAGGGCGTAGTCTTGGAAGCCGTAGAGCAGGCGATTAAGCTGCTCGATGTTCTGATTGATCCGCCGTGTTGCCTCAAGTACGGGCGGCGGTTGATTGGAATCCTCCGGAATCTCTCTGAGCATGTGATTCGGCGACACCGGCGAAAGGTATCGGGTCTCCACTATCTTCAACCCGGCAAGGGTCGCCGTGTACCCGAGCGTATCGGGGTGTTGCGGCCACACGTGCGTTGGATCGCGGAAGTAATTCGACGAGAGCGCCAACAGGGACTGCGGATTAATCGTCTCGAAAACTATCTTAGAGCCAGGCTTGAGCTTTCTCTTGGCGAGCTCGAACAACTCACTCAACTGGCTCCGTGTAAGATGCTCCACAAGTTGAATCGCCACCAGACCTCCGAGCGACGCGTCAACAAGTGACCGAAGGTGCGCGATACCATCTCCAAACTTGGTGTCACAACCGGCGGCGTTTGCCACGTTCACCATGACCGTGTCGAGATCAACACCATATGACTGAACACCAGACTTTTTGAAGAGTCGCTGCAGCTCGCCGCGCCCTGAGCCGATCTCCAGCACGGTTCCCTGCGCCGTCTTAAATATCTCTGGATAGATCGAGAGCCGTCTCTCAATCTCAGCCTCACCACCCCGGTATCGATTCTCAAGGAGAAGGTAGGATGGGTCCGGAGTCGGTAGCTGCTCAGAACTCTGCGCGGCTTGAGGGGGATTCGGAGCGGTGTATCGGGGCAGGTTATTGACTATCCCCTCCAATCCCCGAATCATCTCGTCCAGAACCCTAATCCGATTATGCTCAAGCGCCTCAATCTCTTGACGCAACGCGATTATAGCTGAGCTCTGATCATCATCGATTCGATCGATCTTGGCGATGAGCGCGTCATCTCGATCGTCTATGTATTGACTGATCGTATTGAGGTGGCGAACCAGATTACCGGAGAAGTCACGCTGGGCGTTCAAGTAATCGGCCAAGAAAAACTTGCGCAGAACCTTCCGGCCGAGCCGTTTAAAGAGAGGAACTACCTTACCAAGAGGACCGGGACGATGACTCGGGATGACCGCGGGAATAAGCTGCGAATCATAGGCGTAGTTTAGATTCAGAGACCGGAGATCCTCAGAGAGATGAAGGTCCCCGCGCCGAAAATTCCTACTATGAGGAAGGCGAGGAATAGTTCGCGAGAGATCTCGATGTTTGTCTCGATTCCCCTCTACATCCGCCTTTACGCGATCGCGAATCTCGGTCATCAAGGAGCGAATATCCTTCATCGGCAGCTCGCGCACCGATGCCTCGCCCTGAACCACTTCCTGTTGAGGCAGCTTTCGCACCTGCTCTGACATCCCGATCTCCCTGTAAGTCGCTGATAGAATAATTGGCCTATACTTGCGACTTCCCCCGGCTCCGTCAAGAGCCGGGGGAGGAAGATTGAGCCCTAAAACCGGTAGGTTAGCGCTGCTCGAATTCGATAGCTCGGGGTGATCTGAGTATCTGAGTTATGCACAGTGATCGGGAGGTCATATCCGAGGATACCCTGCCACTTTTGGGCGACCACCGCGGTCAACTCCGGCCCCAAGAATGTGCCATTAAACGCCGTATCGTCGTACCTCACACCACCCTTTCCGGTGTCGTATCCCTTGTACTGCCCCGAGAGCCGAGCTCGCAAAGCGACCTGGGCATCGTCTTCAAGATGGAGATAGTGTCCGACCGCCGTTGACCACGTCCAGTCGTTCGCGAACTGATATCCGAACGCCCCCTCGGTGCGAATGGTGTACTGCGCGTCAGTTTGCCACACCATTCTCTTCCACTGGGTGAAGAGCCCTATCCCTAATGGGAAATCCCACGAGCCAGACCCGAGCGTTATGTCATGCCCATGAATCACGTTCGCCGACTGCGGCGCGTGAACAGTGCCGTTGTGCTTGTGGGTCAGCGAATGGTGCCCCATCTCCTCATGCTCATCGCCATGCTCTCCCTCTTCTTCAGTACCATGGGAGTCCTCCTCATCGCCGTGATGGCCAGGCGCGCTCTCCTCCCCGAGATAATGAGCGTCTCCGGTCGGAAGCTCGATGCCACCAAACACCCGAAGTCGCGCCAGGAGGTCATTATTGGTGTAGTTGAGGGGAACGTAGTGAGCAACGAAGGTGATATCTCCTATTCCGGCGTCACTCCCTCGCTGCACGACATCATCCTCGATGCGGCGCCATGTGCGACTGACGACCGGCAGCACCAGTTGGAGCGATGAAGAACCACTGAGATCGTATTGCCCAGAGATCTGGGTGACCGAACTCTTCAGAAACTGGTTATAGGTGTTCTCGGTATAGTGACCATCGGTTTGAATCCGGTCCAGGGCAGTGAACTGCTCGGCAAGACTTAAACGGAAGGTATTGGCTACTGGGCTCTGCACCTGCACCGCCGAGTAAAGGGCGCAGACATCACAGGCGGTAGCAGGTTGAGAGAGAAAAAGCACTACTGAGGAAACGGCGAGTGCGTGCCGTAGAAAGACATTTTTCATACACACTTATAAAAAAGGTAAAAGTGGCTCATGCCACAACGCGACACGAGAAGGCTTTAGACTTCACCATCTCGGCGTAGTTAGATCGCTTTAGGAAAAGAGCGGCGGAGAACGGGCCCGTGGGTAGTCCGAGGCTCCTACCTGCGAACCAACCCCCTCAAGCGCGAAATGCGCAATGGGGATGAAATCGAGAGGTGTCTCCTCCTCAACCTCTACGGTCGCGGGAAGAACGTAGCTGGCGGTCAATGAACGCATCTGACCGAAGACGCACGGCTTCTGATCTTGTGTTTGGGAGCGGGACGATCCGCGCCGCTCGTGGCACCGACATTTACTCTGCGGCGCCCGGGAAACAACAGCTAACGACAGCAGAACTATGGCCATCATCGCTGAAATAGATTGTCGGAAACGGGAGCCGAGCATAAGCGTAACCTACCATGAGGGCCTCATGATCTCCAGACCGCCTCCCTAGGGAAGCGAGGTCATTAGCAAGCGGTCAAAGCCCCAGAGGATTCCCTTATCGCCTTGGCGCGTAAGCTCGCTATTTCCCTGCCCAAAGAAATTCGCTTCGTTACCCCTCAACTCGCACGATATACTTGAGGTATGCCGGTCCAGCCCCTTCCCATTTTCGCCCTCACCTTCGTGATATTCCCCGGTGAACGAATCCCTTTTCGAATCTACGAGCCTCGCTACAAAGCGATGGTCAGGGATTGTCTCGATGAGAGTGGGGAGCGCGGGAAACGGGAGTTCGGAATTCTCTTCGCCACGGATCGAGATAACGCGGAGGTGGGATGTTGCGTGCGGGTGGACCGAGTACTCAAGCGATACTCTGACGGCTCCATAGATATCCTGACCAGGGGCACCCGACGATTCTTCGTCCAGCGCTTCGTCTCGGGTCGTACCTACCCGCAAGCTATCGTCGGGTACTACGATGACGACGCGTTCCCTGATTGCCGCCTCGCTAACGTGGCTTCCTCTCTCCACACAAAACTGATCGAGTTAACAACCGAGAAGGTAGAGGTACCTCTGTTCGAGGCTCACGACCTGGTGTCCTTTCTTCTCGGTCACAACGCGGGGCTCACTGATATCGAACGACAGGAACTGCTCGAAATGAGAAGCGAGCGCATGAGATTAGAGTTCCTTATCGCCTTCTATCGCCGCTCGATTCCCGAGGCGATACAGAACAAGGAGCTGAAGGAGCGAGTCGCGTTGAACGGTCACCTCAGGGTTATTAAACCAGCGCCGCTTTAGAATGAGATCCTCCCGACGGATGCACTTCCTAGAAAGTCTTACGAAACAGAGCACCCCGCGCTCAAAGCCCGCAACTGTTCAGCGGTGACAGAAGCGCCTCCACACACAACGCACACGATCGTGCGGAAGGGACTTATCTCGGGGAGATTGTCATAGAGGGGAGCAAGAGCCGCTCCGCACGCTGGCTCGACAAGAACTCGATGATCATCCAAGAACCGAAGACACGATGAAACCGCTTGCCCGTCGCTCACCACGACACTCTTTGTCGGGTGGTATTTCTGCGCCTCAAAAGCGTTGAGCGCGACCCTCTTTGCGCCGAGGGATGTCGCCACCCCACGTATCGCATCAAGCTCAACCAAGGCATTGGCCTGTATGGCACCATGAAAGGACGCGGTGCCCCCTGTCTCAACAGCGATGATCGGAACGCTCGATAAACCATTCCCTCGCAGTCCCTCAACAACTCCGCTATACAAACCACCACCACCTACGGACAGGATTATTGCGTCGGGGCGAATGCCGGCGTGTACGATCTCACCGACCATCGACGCATACCCCTCCCATAGCACCGGATGATCAAAGGGATGGACCAGAGCGCCCCCCTGCCGCGCGAGCGATGCAGCCATCTCGTTTGCCTCCTTCCACGAGGCGCCATGCACGCGCACCTCCGCACCGAAACTTTGAATGACACTTTTGGCGCGCTCGGTCGTTGTCTCGGGAACAACCACGGTTACGGGAACACCTAACTTTTGGCCCGCGTAGGCAACGGCAATCCCGGCGTTGCCACCTGAGGATGAGACGAACCGATCCACTCCCTGAGCCTTGAGACGCTCACACAAGAGACCGATTCCCCTTATTTTAAAAGACCCTGGAGGTTGCAACGCCTCAAGCTTGAGGTAGACCTCCTTGCCGGTGAGATGAGAGAGTGCCTGAGATTCAATTAGTGGTGTGTGGATGTGGAGAACCATCGCATCAAGGTATCAGCCTCAATCGACAAGATCTACCGAATAGCACTCGGTTAACCCTACGTCCGCCACTTAGATGTCAATCTCCAACTGCGCAAGGAGCGGCGCGTGGTCAGAGAGATCACTCCAAGGAGGTCCATTCAGAATCTCTCCTCCGAGCGCCCTCACTCCCCGAGCGTACACCCTATCAAGACGAAGGAGTGGAAATTTGCTCGGAAAGGTCGGGGCATGCTCGCCGATCAAGCTGTGAAACACCTCGTGCACTCCGATATCATCAAAGAGCTGCTTGGTGGCGCTCTCCTGCCAATCGTTAAAATCACCCGCGACGATAAGGGGCTCGGTCTCATTCACACTTCCCATCACCCGGCGACAAAGACTCTTGAGCTGGGTATCACGCCCACGACGAAGCATATTTAGATGAACACACATACAGTGGAGGGGCAGAGTGCCCCACGGAACCTTTACCACGGCGTGAAGGATCCCTCTCGATTCAAACGCGTTGGTGGAGATATCGATATTCTCAAACTCAACGATGGGATACTTACTCAGTATGGCGTTGCCGTGGTGGCCGTGAGAATACACCGCGTTCTTTCCATACGCGGCGTGGGGCCAACCAGCCTCCGCTAAAAAGTCGCATTGTGAGAGGGTCGGCCACCCTTTGAAACGACTCGCGTGCCTGTCATGCTGACCAAGGACCTCCTGGAGGAAGACGATATCGGGCTGCAAAATCTGAAGAGATTCTCGAATGCGAGGAAGGGTGAACTCACGGTTACCAAGACCGAGTCCTTTGTGGATGTTATACGAAAGAACTTTGAGTACCTGGGTGGCGACCATGCCGTCGTTACATCACGTATCTAAACCAAAGGAGAACCCTGCCAAGAAACCTCTCAAGACGGGGACGCTGGTGCCAGTTCTCAAGGGTGACCTCCACCGAACGGTTGAGGTCCTTGGCGAACTGCGTGCACATCTCCTCCAGAGCTTTATCGTTCGTCACAACGATATCCGCCTCTAGGTCGTGCAGAAGACTTCGGTGGTTGAGGTTGCTGGAACCTATCAGGCCCCATTCATCTATCACCATGGTCTTCGCATGTAATACCGATCCCCTATATTCAAATATCTTAACCCCAGCGGAGAGGAGACCGAAATGGAAAGCTGCGCTTACCCACGGAATAAATACGACGTCCGAGAAGCCAGGCACCAGAATTCGCACATCTACCCCCTCTCTCGCGACCACCGAGAGAACTCGGAGCAGGGAGCCATCGGGCACGAAATACGCGTTCGTAATCCATATTCGATGTCGCGCGCGAAGAAGGCGCACCAATAAATCGAGATAATTCTCCCGCCGCTGCTTTCCGGTAACATTAAGTCGAACGAGGGGGCTCGTCTGTAACCTCTTCCGTCTGAACTTTCGCTTAAGGCGTTGTAGTCGCCGGACCCATACGTCCTCGAAGGTGTCGGTAAGGGCGGCGACCTCATCCCCCTCAACGATGACCCCGGTATCGCGCCATGCGGCGGCCCCCATCTCAGAGACTAAGTGATATTTGGTGACATTAAAGCTTCCGACGAACGCGGTGCGCCGATCAATAATGCATACCTTTCGATGATTGCGGTGATTCAGGCGGCGAACTACTCGTCGCCACGTAGACCTCTTCTCTGGGACCCTATTAGGGCGGGACCACCAGCCCCATCGCTCCCAGGGGGGCTCATGAAAAACTCGGAGGAGGATGCCAGCGGCTTTTGCCTTTTCACCGTACTGGCGAGCGAACCCGGTGGAACCGATCCCATCAATGAGGAGTCGAACCACCACACCTCGGCGAACCGCTCCGGCCAGGACATCAAGGAACCACATCCCTGTTCGATCGGTAGCGAATATATAGAACTCCACATCGACGCTCACTGTCGCTGCATCCACCGCGGCGCCCAGTTTCTGGAAGAACTCGTCACCATCGTGAACGACCTCACACCGCTCCCACATCTTGAGGGGCAAAGGTTCAAGCATTGGCGTTCGGTCTCGTGGAGGAAAGCTCATGTGAGAGGTGTTCTCAAGCTAGACAGGTGTCGTGCGTCGAAACAGGGGTAACCCCTCTATAGTACTGAAGAGTTGCCTTTCCTCATACTGTTAAGGATAAGGGCTTCTTATAAAACACATTGATTTCGATGAGTTATTACCTGGCAACATATTTGCATTTCCCCTCCTTCAAAAGCGTTTATCCACCACTTTGGAGGCCACAACAGATGAGAATATTGGATGCCATCACAATCGGATTCACGGTAGCGGTAGCCAGACTTTTGAGGGGCTTACTCCATGCGCGCAGCCTTCTTCTACGACCTTTTAAGGCGAAGACGGTGTACCCGTTCGGGAAATGCGACAAGATCGCCCTCCTTCGCAATAACAGGTCAGAGATTCGGTTGAGACACCTGAAGGCGACCTTTCCGACGACGACCGAGGAAGCACCCCAACGTCAGATAGTCCAGTGAAGGATGCGGACGTAGTTAACACGGATTTCGAGAATTACATTTTTCAGGGAGACTAGGACTATGGAACCAAAAATTATCGAAAAACTCTTCGCTTCATTCACTGAGCTTGAGGGCGCGATCACGAAGGCTCGGCAAACGTTCAAGACTCGCGAGTCTGTTCCAGAGGGTGTCGTTCGACGACTTGAGTCCTACGACACGATCCTGGTTAAGCAACGCACTCTGGCCATGGCGCTGTGTGAGGCTATCGAATTGAAGGATTGGGATGAGGTAACTCGTAATGTGACTCTGATCAACGGACTCTCCGCGATGATCCGAGATGATGCTAAGGCTAT
>JAULVA010000198.1:0-892 GCA_032111275.1 Bdellovibrionota bacterium | reverse complement strand
CGACGATGGACTTACCGACGACGAGACGAGCAACTTCTGCTAATCCCCTTCCCTGAAAAATGGCGAAGGCCACCTCTACCGTCGTAGAGGTGGCCTTTTTTCTTGGACTGGGCTCCTGGCCGCAAGCTCGATTTAACTAGCCGCGCGCATTAACTCATCGCGAACCTTCTTCAAGATCGCGATATTATCGGAGTGACCGGTCATTCGAGCGGTCACCTTTCCACGCAAGCGACGACCAAGCAGAAAGAGATCTCCGATAGCGTCCAATACCTTGTGACGTACCGGCTCATTTGCATAGCGCCACTCATCGTTAATAGCTCCCTCGGTTCCAATCAGAAGGAAGTTATCGAAACGACCACCAAGGGCGAGCCCTTGCCGTTGAAGGTGTCCTACGTCTTTCACAAAGCTAAAGGTACGGGCCGCGGCTATCTGATCACGATAGGAAGCGGCGTCCGTCAAAGTGAAGGAGAACTGTTGTTCACCAACGGGCTCAGGGTATCGAAGGGTGTAATCAACGCTGAACTCGTCCGCGGGCTCGATTCGGATAGACTCCTTACCATCCCCTACTTCGATCACTTTCTTGATATCGATCTCGTACCACTCACCGTCCTGCTCTGTGACACCGACCTCTTCGAAGAGACGGCAGAACTCTCGCGCGGAACCATCCATAACAGGAACCTCTCCGTTACACTTGATGAGCACGTTTGAGATGCCGTACGCGCACAGCGCCGACATCAGGTGCTCAATCGTTCCCGCCTGGGTTTGACCGAGGCGAACGGTTGTGGCGAATCCGGTGGACTCAACGAAATCAACGTGCGCTGGGACGACCGTTGTCTCTGAAACGCCAACGAAGTGGATACCGGAATTAGGGGGAAGTGGTTCAAGGATAAGT
>JAULVA010000197.1:0-4816 GCA_032111275.1 Bdellovibrionota bacterium | reverse complement strand
GTTGTTTTGCCTCGCTTCCCTAAGAATCGAGCAACCACCTCTCGCGTATCCGCTTCATCATCGACAAAGAGCGCTGAAACGCCATGGAGGTCGGTCAACGTGACTGATTCCGCGAGAGCGATAACATCTGGGGTCTCGAGCACGGGAATTGGGAGGGAAACGGTAAAGGTAGCGCCACGCCCCTCTCCTTCACTGGCGACACTTACGGTGCCACCGTGAAGCTCCACGATATTTTTGACGATGGCGAGCCCTATCCCAAGGCCACCGTACCAGCGGGTTATACTACTATCGGCTTGTCGGAACCGGTCGAAGATTCGCGTGAGAAAATCCTCTGGGATTCCTGCTCCTGTGTCTCGTACCGAAAACTTCGCGCGACTCTCCGTTCGATCGAGTGAAACCGAGATAGTTCAACCCTTTGGGGTAAATTTCGGCGCGTTTGTGAGGAGGTTCCACACAACCTGATGAATACGGTTTGGGTCGCCATGTATTTTCAGCTCCTCCGTGTCGGGCGCGATATCCTCCTTCAGCTGAATTCCCTTTACCTCGACAACGGGACGAATGGACGCTAAGCCTTCCTTAATGACACGCCGGAGATCCATCGTTTTCACCTCCAAACGCATCTTGCCCGAGACGATACCGCCCATGTCGAGCAGGTCCTCGATCAATTGCGCTTGGGCCCTGGCGTTGCGCTCAATCACGGTCAATCCATCCTCAAGTTGCGGGTCATGCCCTTTGAATTTAAACTTGAGAAGCTGACTCCACCCTAAGATCGCGTTAAGGGGAGTGCGGAGCTCGTGACTCACGGTGAGGAGGAACTCATCTTTCATTCGACTGACCCGCTCAATTTCAACCCGCGCGGCCTGTTCACTTTCGAGGAGCTCTTTGCGCGCTCTCTCAACCCGTTTCAATTCAGTGATGTCCTGATTAACCCCGATGATCGCGAGCACCTGCCCATGTGCGTCGTATACGGGCATAGCGGAGTTAAGTATCGTCTTCCTCGCGCCATCGACCGATTGAATGTCGATGACCTCATCGCGCACTATCTCACCACGTGTGGCGGCTCGAGCGAGCGCCCAGTCGTGTGGAGCAAGCGGTTTTCCGCTATCGGCCCACCACCCCGTAAGATTACGCCGTGCCTCCTCCCCGAAGTGGTCAGCCCCGCCCCAGATGGAACGGGCAGCGCGATTTACATTAAAGACCGTTCCATCCGGCTTGGCCGACCATACTCCAACGGGGAGTGCGTCAAGCACAGCGGCAAGGAGAGCCTCGCTTCGCCTCACCGCGTCCTCAGCCCTGACCCGTTCCGTGATATCGAGAACGCTCGCGTAGGTATACGATTTCCCCTCCAGAAAGATAGGAGAGGCGGTAACGAGGACGTCTTGGATCTCTCCGGACGCCGTTCGATGTTTTGTTTGAAGGAGGATATTCTCCCCCTCCTCAGTGATAGCTCGCATATTTTCCGCGGTCTCGTCTACGGTGAGCTGGGCTTCGATCTGGGGAAGCGTCATACGACACAGCGCCTCCCTGGTGTATCCGAGCGATCGCGCTGCGTGCTCATTGCAATCAACAATTCTCTGCGTTCCCGGTTCAATCACGTAGGCGCCAAGCGGAAGGGCCTCAAAGAGCACTCGGAATCGAGACTCGCTCTCCTTGATACGCTCGTTATCAAGCACTCTACTCGTTACATCCTCAGAAGCGACGAGAATTCCACTAATGTCGCCATCAATGGTTGTCCACGGACGCGCTTCCCACTTGATTCGTTGAATAGGTCCAGCGGCGATACGCATCGGCTCGTCTTGAGCGCTTAATGTCTCCCCTTGAAGCACCCGCCTGTGAACCTCCATCCAGTGATCAGCAGCCCACGGCACAAGGTCATAATGAACGAGTCCCGTTGGGTCTCCTTGAAGATGGTACACCTCCTTCCAACGACGACTCGCCAGTACATATCGCATCTCTCGATCAAACATCGCGATCGCGGCTGGAGCGTTCGCTACGAAGAACCGAAGACGCTCTCGAGCTTCTATAAGAGCTGTTCGTGCTCGTCGCTCATCAGCGAACACAGCGAGAACTCAGGTCGTTATAGCGGTCACGCAGAGAAACTGCTGAAGAGGAGCGAACTGGAGTGTTCCGGTATACGTCAAAGGTCCTTCGCCAAAAGCAGTAAACGCCCCTCCGACGACCGCCACAAGAATCAAAACGACGGAACTCCCTTGAACCCCTGTGGTCAGAGCCCCCCATACGAGCGCGGGTATGATTAAGTAAGCTCTGACTAATCGAGTGGACGGACCTTCAAAGACGATCCAGGAGGTCAACAAAGCACCCACGACAGTGACGCCAAAGTTCAACCACCACTGGGTATCCTTTGCTCGCGCAGGTGCTGCTAACCACAGGAAGCACGCTGGAGCTACCACGAGAACACCGGTCAGGGTCGTCGCGCTCACCGCGATAACATCAGCCCATACCTGCTCCTGGCGAAGCCCTGTGAGGCCTCCTAGTATCGCACCAGCGGTTAATCCCGCGACAAGAGAGCTTACTCCGGCGGCCGAGAAAAAAAGAACGACATCGGCTACCCGCTCAAATCGAGGATCGAAGTTCCGTTTGCGCAAGAAAAATGCCCCGATGATGACGCCCAAGGACTCAGGAATTCCGACCACGATAGAGCTCGACATCGGCTCGGTCACCTGCGCGAGGTAGATACTGAGGATTCCAATGGTAACGAGCAACCACCAATGAAGGCCGAGAATAGTGAGGCAAAACAAACCTATCCCCGCCGCCGGCGATAGAGGAAAAACGATGCTTACATTCATGTGCGTGTCCGTATGCGATGGACAAGGAAATAATTACAACGAATGAGTGACCGCAACTGTTGTCAACCTCACTATACCCTCTAGCGGAGGAATGACCTGGTCGTTCCATCTGCCAGATCTACCATGATCGGTAATGTCCGGGACTTAAAGAAGGTTCTTAGAGTCTTGAGTTGTGCCGTATGATGGCGAACATGCCTCCGGGTAGGGGGAAGCGCTTTAGCTCCCCTATGGATCTTTTCCCCTCCTAGCCCCTCCGAGCTGAGAGTGCCTGCCTCGCTTCCTCCTGATCCGAGAAAGATATCTTCGTGGTTCCGATAATCTGATAGCTCTCGTGCCCCTTACCCGCGATAACAACGGTATCGTCCTTCCCCGCTTCGGCTATCGCTTGAGCTATAGAGGAGGCCCTATCGACGTTAACCACCGCCGCGGCGATACCGGACGCGAGAATATCATCGATAATAGTGTGAGGATCCTCAGTCCGAGGGTTATCGGAGGTAACAACAACCTTATCAGCGCAGGATGCGGCTACTTGCCCCATCTCGGGACGTTTACCCCGGTCCCTATCCCCACCACACCCGAACACGCACCACAGGTCGCCGATGGTCGACACTCGCACCGCTCGCAAAACTCGCTCCAACGCGTCAGGCGTGTGCGCGTAATCGACGAATACGCGAGGACTCCCCTCTCCTACCCGCTCAAGACGACCCGGCACCTGCGGCGAGGACCGCAACGCGGCGGCGACATCATCCTCAGCGTATCCGAGGCCCACGAGAGACGCGAACGCGGCCACAACGTTCTCCGCGTTGTGAGGTCCGATAAATGGCGCCAAGATTACGCATGCGCGGCCACGAGCGGACACCTCGATCTCCATAGCATGCGGTGTCTCCCGTATGTCAACGATTCGAAATGAGGCTCGCTCATCCCGTCCGAATGACAGATCGGTCAGTCCCATCTCACGACACCGCTCCCAGAGCTGTACACCGTACGGATCATCAAGATTGATGACCGCGCCTCGAGTTCTCTTTGGTCCCCCGGCAAGAAGCTCAAAGAGATGGCTCTTCGCGGCGAAATAGTGCTCGAAGGTTTTGTGATAGTCGAGGTGATCGCGAGTGAGATTGGTGAAGACACCGATATCGAATTGGACATCCTCGACCCGAGCCTGATCGAGAGCGTGAGAGGATGTCTCCATGACACAGCTACGAGCTCCAGCCGTGAGCGCCTCACGCATCACCTCATGGAGGGCGACCGGATCGGGACTCGTGAGCGTTCCCTCTCGCGCCGAGTGCCCGAGATACTCAGTCCCGAGTGTACCGACTCGAAGGGCCCCAGCACCGAGGCGATTCAACGCGTGATAGATGATCCAGTTGGTCGTCGTCTTGCCGTTCGTGCCCGTGACACCTATCACCTGCATCGATCGAGACGGATCTTCTTGGACGTAGCTCGCAAGACGGCTCAGCGCGCGGCGGGAGTTGGAGACTATAATACCGGGACGTCCCTTGAGAGCTCCGGAATCCTCTACGACCGCGATCGCGGCGCCCCGAGAGAAAGCGTCATCAAGGAAGGTGTGACCATCAGCGGCGTTGCCCCGTATAGCGACAAATATGCCGCCTGGCACAACGGCCGCGCTTGAGGCGGAGAGGTGACGAACAGCTCTTTCCACCCCCTGGGAATGCTGGGGGGTACCACCAATGAGCTCCACTATATCGGCAATCGCGACGTCAACCATGGACACAGTTCTACCCCGTCTCGTCGAGGGGGAAAATAGAATCGTGCTGGTTTCCGCTCACCGGGATGCGAACACACGATGTAACAATCGAAAGTTAGGGCTGCAGAGCCGTTTTTAATACCTCAACCTCGCCCAATTCAGCGGGGGCTGGGATCTGCGCCTCAGAGTCTGTTGCGTTTTGAAGCTGGCTCTTGGGAGCCATGAACTTGAAACTTCGCTCCATCACCTTCTTGAAGACGGGGGCTGCGAGGGTTCCTCCGTAGATGCTCTTAGCCTTCGGCTC
>JAULVA010000196.1:0-6885 GCA_032111275.1 Bdellovibrionota bacterium | reverse complement strand
AGAATTCACTACACCTGAAGACCCTCTGCATGTTGGCGAGCCTCTATCTCAAAAGAAGAGTTCTTGCCGCTGCGCAGGGGTAGTGTATCTACCCAGCCCCTTTCCGGGGGCTCCCGAAGAAATTCGGGGCTAAAAAACCACAATCTCGCGTCTCCGCAACCAAAATAGCCTTCACACCTATGCAAAACAACGCGAACGCGTTGTTTTGCCTCGCTTCCTTAGGGGGCTACTTGTGTATATCGCTTACGGTAGTCGCTTATCTAATTGCCTCCGTAAGGCCTCACCTATTCCCGCGATCGAGACTTCAATCTCTGAAGTGAGTGGAGAGCCGCAACTGAACCGGAAGAACCGCTTAGCCTCGGGGTGGTTGCCGAATATGATCCCGGGAGTTAGTCCAGTGCGCCGCGAGGCGAGGGTGTTGAACAGTTCAGTTGTATCGGCTCCCTTCGGAAGTTCTATCCAGAAGAGAAACCCTCCTTGCGGGCGGGTGATACGAGTCCCTCTTGGGAGCGCCTCGTGAAGCGCCGCGTAGTAGCTCTCCCCCTGAAGCGCGAGCTTCGTGCCCATGAGGCGGCTATGTCGTTTGAGACCGTCGCACGCAAGGTACTCCGCCACCACCTCCTGTGTTAGCAAGGGGCACGAGATTGATTCCAAAAATCGAGCCTGTTCGATCTGAGGCTGTAGCTTTCGAGAGATCGACCAACCAACTCTAAGGGATGGTCCAAGGATCTTACTCGCGGAGGCGCAATGGACCACTATTCCTTTAGTATCCATAGCGAGAAGGGGAGTGGGACGCACCCCATCGAAGGCGAGTTCGCCGTAGACGTCATCCTCTATGATCGCCGCACCGTGTCGATGTGCGAGATGCAGGAGCTCTCCCTTTGCTGAGAGTGACATGAGGGAACCGGTCGGGTTGTGGAAATTCGGGATGACGACGACCGCCTTGATCGTGTGAGCGCGCAGCGCCTGCCGAAGCGCCGTGAGGTCGATCCCATCGCCGGGGATATGGGGCACTGAGATAACCTTGAGGTTCAGTGAGGCTGCCGCATGCATAAAGAGATAGTAGGTGGGAGACTCCAGGACGATAGTATCACCGGGGCGGGTTAAGGAACGGAGGGTAGTTATGATCGCGTCCAACGCTCCGTTGTGAATAACGATATCGTCAGGAAGAACCTTCGCTTTGAGGGAGCGATAGTGTCGGGCGATCTCCGTTCGTAATCGCTCGCTTCCTGAGGGGTGCCCGTACTCACTGATTGAGGCGCGAGAACGGCGAGCGACACGAGCGGTGTACCGACTGAGCGTCTCAAGTGGTAAGAGCTCTGAGCCCGGAATCGCCGCGCCGAGGGCGCGGATGCCGTGAGGGGAGTGAGCGCCGACTATCTGACTGATGATGCGCAGCTCCTCACTCGGCACGGAGATCCCTTTGCGAGGCGCGTAGGCGGTCGGCTCATCGCGAACGTTTCGCGGAAGGATGTAGTAGCCACTCTGCGGACGGGCTTCGATGTATCCCTGCCGTTCAAGGAATCGGTACGCGCCCTTCGCTGTAATCAAGCTTACACCCCACCGGACGCATGCGTCGCGTAGTGAGGGGAGCTTATCTCCCGTCCCCAGGGCGCCGCTCGCTATGTCTTCAATAATCTCGTTCGCGATCGCTCGATACCGTGCCATGAGTGCTCTCCTTAGGATAAGAGGCAAAAATCCCGCTATCGCGGGCTTTTGCTAGGCAGCGGTGCTGCCGCACCGCCTCTTTCTCGCGTCTTCGCGACCAAAATAGGCTCACACCTTGGCAAAACAACGCAAATGCGTTGTTTTGCCCTGCTCCCTAACTGTATATATCAATAATACATATAACTAAGTCTGTATATACACAGTCCAGCCTTTGGTAATTCTGTCCTACGTTTTAAGGAGGAAGAAATGAATCACGTACTTGGACATCGCATCGGAAAAGAGACCTCTCCGCCAACGCTACCATCTCTCTCCACTCTGGACCGGCTTGAGGCGGAGGCGTTCGATATTTTGTGGACGACTAGAGCGGAGTTGCCGCCAGCGGGGATAATGTTCTCCGCCGGCAAGGATTCGGCGTGTGTCGCGCACCTCGCTGAAAAGGCGTTCCGGACCTCCTCGGGGGGTCTTGAGTTCCCGTTCTCCCTTATCCACTACGATAGCGGGGCGAACTTTCCTGAGGTGCTCCAATTCAGAGAGGAGACGGCGCGACGATTAGGAGCGGACCTGAAGGTATTTCATCTCCCATCCGCGGCGGCTGAGGGGATCGTTACCGCGCCGATCAATACGCCAGGAGATCCGGGGAACGTTGGAGGGCTCGTGCAACTTATTAACTACTCAGCGCAGTCCCTCGATGTTCGCGCGCTCATTGGTGGAGGGCGGAGGGACGAGGAGCTCGTTCGAGCGAAGGAGCGAATCTTTTCGCTCCGAGACAGTGCGGGACGGTGGGACCCTCACGCCCAACGCCCCGAACCGTGGGCCCTCTACAACACCACCGTTCGCGCCGGAGAACATATGCGGGTCTTTCCGATCAGCAACTGGACCGAGCGAAACGTTTGGGAATACATCGCGCGCGAGAATATCGCGCTGCCGTCGATTTACTACGCCCACGAGCGAGCGGTGGTTCAGCGAAATGGGGCATGGCTCGCGGTATTTCCTGATACCCCGATAGCCCCTCACGAGCGGATAGAGCGGCGAGTGGTGCGGTGCCGCACCGTGGGTGACCGGCATACCACTGGATTCATCGAATCGGAGGCGAGTCCGCCCACCGAGGTGCTTGATGAGATCCTTCGCGCTCGCACGAGTGAGCGGTCAGGGCGGGTAGAGGATGGTGGATCGGGAACCGACATGGAGAGCCGTAAACGTTTAGGATGGCCATAAGAGGAGGATATATGACTGTGATTGCGACAAACACTAGAGGTCCACAACCTTCGCTAAGCGAGGCGAGTTTCGGAAGAGAGCTGATTCGATTTAACACGGCGGGTTCCGTGGATAATGGCAAGAGCACCCTGATTGGGCGACTCTTGTATGATTCCGGTGGATTGCCGGAGGACGTTATCAAAACTATCGCGGCCCGTTCCCGAGATGGAGGAAAGCTTAATCTTGCGGCCTTTACCGATGGGTTAAAAGCTGAGCGTGAACGGGGGATCACGATCGACGCGTCGTATCGGTACTTTCAAAGGGGGGAGCGTGATTTTATCGTCGCGGATTCCCCTGGGCATTTCGAGTATACCCGCAACATGCTCACCGCTACATCGCACTCGGACGCTACCCTTATCTTGGTGGACGCGGAACACGGGATCGTTGAGCAGAATCGTCGACACGCGTATCTCGCCTCAATGGCGGGCGTTAAGAATATCGCGATTCTGGTTAATAAACTCGACCTCTTCGACTATTCGCGTGCTCGATTCGATGAGATTCAGGGGGAGTTCTCTCAACTGTTAGAGAAGCTGCCCGACGTCCAGCTCACGTACATCCCGATCTCAGCGCTCAATGGGGAAAATATCGTGCAATCCTCAAGATTCACGCCGTGGTTCGAGGGGCCCTCTGTGCTGGGCTACCTTGAGGGTCTTTCACCTGAGCGCGATGTTCCGGTCGACAAGGTGCGAGCGGTCGTGCAGTGGATCGAGCGTGAGGAGCGTGATGGGCGCCGCGAGGTTGTGGTCCGACTTGATCAGGGTTCCCTGGAGAATGGAGATAGACTTCGTTCAAGCCCCGGAGACGAGGAGGTCTCAGTTCAGGAATTGAGCGTTCCCGCGGGGTTCGTCGTGCGGACGAGCGCGACGCAAGCGCGGTTTCAGGTACCGTGGACGACCCGACTTCAGCGTGGAGATATCCTCTCACGAGCGGAGACTCCGCTCTCGAACATGTCGCGTTTTGACGCCCGGATCTGCTGGATGGATGAGCGTCCCCTTCGTGAAGGAGAGCGTTACCTTGTGCGGATAGGTGGCCACCTCACGGAGGGCACCATCGAGCGTGTTGATCAAAGGGTCGATATCGGAACGTATGAGCATATCGATGACCAGCGGGCGTTAACGCTCAACGAGGTCGGGGTAGTTACCATCTCCGTAGCGCGGCCTCTGGCAGCGGTGCAGTTCGGTGATGACCGTCGAGCTGGAGCTTTAATCCTGATTGACCCTGGCTCGGGGCATACGGTGGCCGCTGGCGGTGTGTTGAAAGGGAACGAGGCGTGAAAATAAAAGAAACGGCCCCACCAAAGCGATAGGGCCGTCTGTTGTAGCGTGCTGTTGAGGGGAGGGGACTACTCCTCCCCCTCCTCCTCTCCACCCTGCTGTCGCACGAACGCGAATCGCTCCATGCCTTGGGACTCAACGACAATTCGGATTCCCTTCTTGAGGTCGCCTTTCGCGAGAGACTCCTTGAACTGGGTGATGGTGGAGATCTCTTGGCCATTGATGCTCACGATGATGTCTCCCGGACGGATCTCCGACTTCGCGGCGAGTCCTTGCGGAGATACCTCGGTCACAACGAGACCCTCTGTTCTCGTTGTTCGCGAACGTTTCGCGGAGCTTTCATTGAGCGGCTCAACAGAGAGTCCGAGTTGCTCGTTCTCACCTTCGGTCGCGACCTCAGGTCCCTCCTCGGCTTGAACAGGGAGCTCGCCGATCGCAACCGTCACCGATCGCTTGTCGCCACCTCGAACAACGGTGACCTCAAGGTCGACGCCGGGCTTTAGAGATGCGATGTAGTTACGAAGCTGGTTCACGTTCTTTATCCGCTCCTTGCCAGCTTGCACGATGATATCGCCTTGCTTGAGTCCCGCCTTCTTGGCTGGACCCTTCGGATCAACGTGACCAACAAGCGCGCCCTCAGTGCTCTCGTAGTTGAAGGACTGGGCGAGGTCCTCTGAGAGGTTTTGAATTCCTACACCCAACCACCCGCGGGTAACCTTACCCTTTGTGATAAGGCTCTCCATAACTTGGCGACCCATATTAATCGGGATGGCAAAGCCGATCCCCATGTAGCCTCCCGACTTCGAAACGATCGCGGTGTTAATGCCAACGACCTCTCCGCGGAGATTTACGAGTGGACCGCCACTGTTTCCTGGATTAATCGCGGCGTCGGTCTGAATGAAATCCTCATACTGCGCTCCACCTGAGATCGCGCGACCTTTGGCGGAAACGATTCCCGCGGTGATCGTGTTATCGAGTCCGAAGCTCGCGCCCGCCGCGACAACCCACTCGCCGATCTTTAATTTGTCGGAGTCGCCGAGCTTCGCTGATTTGGGAAGCCCCTCCTTTACCTTGATCTTGATGACGGCGAGATCGGTGCGAGGGTCAACGCCGACCACCTTCGCTTTCACGCTCTTTTCGGTGCTGAGCCGAACCGTTACCTCGTCCGCGTCGCCGATCACATGGTTATTCGTGAGGATATGTCCCTGATCGTCAACAATTACTCCGGTGCCCAAGCCACGCTGCGGGGAGGGGACCATCTTGTCGAAGAAGTCCTCGCCGAGGAAGTCTCGGAGTTGCTCGGTTCCCTTTGGGCCGCCCTTCTTTGCCTTCGTCTCGGTGGAGATCGTTACGACGGATGGGGTGATGTTCTCAGCGACCTGTTCAAAAGCTTGCGAGAGTTCATCCGCTAAACGGGTGCCCGGAGACACCGCTGCGCTCTCAGCTCGCGTCTCATACGGGAGCATGCTAGAGAGAAGGCTTACGCCTACCATCAGGCCGGTGAGAACTTTTTTGGAGGCTCTAACGGGCTGGAGTCTGTGCGAGAGTGAGAGGGTACGATTCATAGTAAGAAAAACCACCACAATTACAATTATTTGCGATCTTCATCGTGTAGCATGAAAGACGGCTACTCGAAAGAAAAATTCAGGCTGCTGTCATGTCTTCCCAACCGCACATTATTTACCTCCACGGGTTAGGATCTGGTCCCCATTCTCGGAAGGGGATACTCGTTCAGGAGCACTTTAGTGCTCGGGGATACGATGTCTCACTGCCATCCATCAGTGTGCCGAGCCTGGCGGAGCTCTCTCCCCGAGCCGCGGTCGATGGCGTGAAGGAGCTCATTCGAGCGACGAGCCACACCACGTTGACCCTTATGGGGAGTAGCTTCGGAGCGTTTGTCGGTCTTCACGCCTATCACGAGCTCCCGTCTGATGAGCGCGCTCATATCAGGCGCCTCGTTCTCCTCGCGCCGGCGCTCGACCCGTGGGACCCTCAGAGCGAGCTCCTGACCCCGGAGCGGGAGCGGTTATGGCGGGAGCGGGGGAGCGCCCCAGTGCTGAATCTTGAGTCTGGAGCTGAGGTGCCGGTCCATTACCGCTTCGTTGAGGAGTTGCGCGCGTTTGATTCGCGCGGGGTCACGCTTGCGGTGCCGACGTTACTTATCCACGGCATTGATGATGAGGTTGTTCCCTGCGGTCAAAGTCAAGATTTCGCCGCCTTACGTCCGGGGGTTACCCTTATCCTTGTGCAGGATTCGCACCAGCTTCTCCGGGAACCTTCCAAAATGTTGCATGCGATAGAGCGTTTTATCATTTCCGATAGCCCCGAGTCGCGGTAATTCGTATCCTAGAGAGAACGAGCGACCGTACATAAAAAGGGACGCCGTCTACGTAGTCCTATGAGCAGGTTCACTGAGTTCCGAGTACGATTACTAGCTGCCATAGCGATAGGGCTCGCCCTGGCCTTGGTATCGATTGCGGTGTCGAGAGGGTCCGCTTCGGGCTCCTCGTGGTGGCGATATATAAGCTCGGGGGGCGATGCGCAGTCGGATAGATCTCTGGGCGGGGCAGAGCGCGCGGTGGAGGAGCCCTCATCCGCTCATTCTTCAGGCACTCCCATTCCGCGTCGTGGTGGTTTACTGATCGATGGTGGTGATTACACAGGTCCGGATGCTACCCCGGCTCCGACA
>JAULVA010000195.1:0-11267 GCA_032111275.1 Bdellovibrionota bacterium | reverse complement strand
GGAAATACCGATCGTTGATTTTGATTCGTGGAATGCGATGACCCCGGAGGGCCCGTGTCCTCACGGGCCGGTTATGTGCGAATGTTTCTGTGCGGGTTCCGGCCTGTCAGGAGACAGGCCCTCCGGAACGGGAAATACCGATCGTTGATTTTGATTCGTGGAATGCGATGACCCCGGAGGGCCCGTGTCCTCACGGGCCGGTTATGTGCGAATGTTTCTGTGCGGGTTCCGGCCTGTCAGGAGACAGGCCCTCCGGATCCCCTAAAAATTCAACAACGCCGTCACCATGAGCGCGTTGATGTATCGTCCGCCATCCTCATCAAACTTTTGCGCGTATTCGCCGAGGTAACCTATCTCGTATCGCGCTGGCCCCTGTTTAAGGTAAGGACCTAAGAAGAAACGATCTCGGTCGAAGCCTCCCTTCGGTCCCTTGTATTCAGAATTGAGGTTCACAAAGATCTCATTGTAGCCCGTTAATCCGAAGTTGCCGGAATCAGAGAGGGCGTAACTTCCGCGCAGGAGATATCTCGTGCGATTCGAGGGGCCCGCCGCGTCCTCGATGAATCGCTGCTCTTGGCGCAGCCGGTGTTGCCAATCGAGTCCCCACCGAGAATCCTTGACGAGCACCTGTTGCCAGATGCGGTTCTCGTTGCGGAAGTCCTCCTGGTACTGGTTGTTCATGAACGTTGGCGCCCACGCGTATCCCAAGAAGAGCGCGACATTTGGATTGACGTTGTATCCTAGAGCGGGACGGATCAGGAGTCTCTCTAATCGTGAGATGTCGTCGCCCACGCGTGGTTGCGCCTCCATGTACACGAACCACTCCTTGGTGACATTCACCTGCGTGATGACCTGGGTCCAACTTTGAACGTCGCTACTCTGCGCGTAGGAGGGACTAGACGAGAGGCAGCTTACGATAAGGGCATCAAAGAAAAGGGCTACTATGTTTCTCATACGAACTCCAGCGCAACGCCGTATCCATCATTCGGTAGGGTCCGACTCCTGGCGGGCCGTACGAAAACTGAAGGTATCAAGGCTTCATCGATAGGCGAAAGATATGGCCCGCCAGGAGTCGGGCCCTACCATCTGCCGTATCGAACAACGATACTGTCCCCTACCTTGAGAGTCGCGGTAACGCCTCTTTTTTCGGGCCCGAAGGCGGTTATCCGTTCGCCGCCTTATTCATGACGATAGTGCTCTGAGCTCCCGATGCTGACGCGATATCTTGATTCGAGGGGAGAGCTGGCATCGTTTCCGAGCTCCCTAATCCAAGCCACTCAAGGAGGCTTCGAATCGCGGACGGACGCTTCTCTTGCAGCCCGATGAGCTGGCGAATAGCTTGCGTCTCTGAGAGGAGAAGGACCTGATCGCGGTCTCCTTTCTCTTCAAGCTTCTCGACCCGGGTGCGTAACCAGTCTCGCTGGGAACGAAGGTCTTGGATCTCTGATTCCTTCATATCGAGGATTCGCTCTTGCAAGGTAACGAGATTCCTCAGGCGCTGCATCTCCTCGTTGAGAGGAGAGGGGGTGGAAGAGGTTGTCGTGTCGCCCAATTCGGGTGACGTTGGAGCCACACGCTCCACCATTGGGGTTGGCTCGGTGTGCGAATAGTACGTAGAGGTGGCTGCGTCGCACGATGAAGGATCGTCGCGTTGAGTCTCGGACTCCGCTTCGGTTTGCGTTGAAGGAGAGGTCGTACTCTCCTGGAATGATCCGAAGATCTCAAGGAGCTGAGAGCGGGAATACAGCCGATCACCCTCGCTCTTGACCTGTACCGTGAGGTATCCAGCCTCGCTGAATCGCTGGAGCGTTCGAGCCGATACGCCAGCTTCCTTGACCGCCGCTGCCTCCGAGATCATTGCCTCCGAGATCATTCCCTCTCCTGACATCTCTTCTGTACTCCTTACTCCTACAGATAATTCATCTCGCGAACCTCAAGGATCGATGTTGATCCTGGAGTCTTCGTTGAACGGCCGCCGATCACAACCGCGCGGGTGCCGTTGTTAATCTTCAATCGAGCCTGCACAACCTTGAGGCTACTCTCGATCTCGAAGTCATGATTCTCCCCTGAATCGAAGAAGATCGGTCGAACGCCCCAGTAGAGCGCCATGCGACGGAGTGCGGTCTCTTTGCGTGAAAGACCGTACAGTGGTTGGTGTGGTCGATACTTCGCGACCAGTCGGGCTGAGTTGCCCGTCTCGGTGCAGGCGATAATCGCCTCGGCTCTAGTCTTGATCGCGGCGGCACACGCGGCGTACGCGATCGCGTCTGGAACCGTCTCGGTGTCCGCGTCGCGCAAACGAAGCTTGTACTCTTGGAACTCAAACGTTTGCTCAGCGGCGAGAGCCACGCGGCTCAGATAGCGCACGCACTCCTGTGGGTGCTCACCGATCGCGGTCTCGTCTGACAGCATCACAGCGTCCGCGCCACTCATTACCGCGGCGGCGATATCGGAGACCTCCGCGCGGGTTGGCCTAACCGCGGTAATCATCGAGTGCATCATCTGCGTGGCAACGATAACGGGAACTCCGCGGTAGTTGGCTCCCTCAATCAACCTGCGTTGAAGCATCGGAAGCTGCTCAAGTGGAACCTCAAGTCCGAGATCTCCTCGAGCTACCATCAAACCATCAGCGGCGTCGATTATCTCATCGATGTTATCAAGCGCGGCGCGGCGCTCGATCTTCGCGATGATTCCAGCGGCGGATCCCTTCTCGTTGATCACCTTGCGAAGTTGGTTGATATCCTCGGCGCTTCGGACAAAGGAGATGGCTACATAGTCAACGCCGTGAGTGATGCCCCACTCAAGATCCGCGAAATCCTTCTTCGTGGTAGCTGGGAGGTCGACGTCGCTATCAGGGAAGGCGATACCAACACGAGATCGAATTCGGCCGCCCTTCGCGATCCGACACACAACGTGATCCTTGTGTACCGTTTCCGCGGTCAGTTCGAGGATGCCGTCGGCGAGAAATACGCGTTGCCCGGGCTTTAAGGTAGCCATCGGGTTAACCGTCTCAACGAAGATCGCTTTGGCGTTTGAGAGATTGGCTTTGTCCTGCGAGAAGCGAAGCTCGATCGAATCTCCATCGATAATCGGGCAGTAGTCACCCTCGACGTTTGAGATTCGAATCTTCGGTCCGGAGAGGTCCTGAAGGATAGCAACCCACGCGCCCATCTCAGCGGATACCTGGCGTACGTCCTTGAGGACGGTGAGGTGCTCCTCATGGCTCCCGTGAGAGAAGTTAAGACGGAATACATTCGCGCCAGCCTCGATAAGGTTCTTTATCTTCTCCGGTCCTCGGGACGACGGTCCAAGGGTCGCGATGATCTTTGTGCGGCGGTCGCTCAGGACCTGCTCAGTGGAGGGGCCCTGGCGGGTCCACAAATTTGACGTTAATGACTCAAGACTCATGACATACCTCATAAAAAGCGAGTGTCTCGCGGCCGTTACTGGGAAGTAGTGAGTGTGCGGGAAGGATCTCCCTCATTCGACCAGCCCGGCGATCTGCGTCGTGAGAATAAGCCTGGTAATGGGATTTTACAAGGTAGAGAGATCTCCACTAAGTAGTTCTTTCGTGGTGCTGGTGTGATGGGGAAATGTGGTTGAACGAGGTTGATCTTGTTGGTTAAAGATGCCTCGTTTCCTCAGGCCGAAATTGGAGGGAGGAAGCTCGCCTTGTCGGCGACCCTCAGGGCCCGCAGAACCTGTTCAGGGGTCGCCGCGTTTGAGTTGAGAAGCATGAGAATCTCTTGGGCGAGCGAGGTGCCCTGAAGAGAGGGCGCGTCGGTCGAAAAGGTATACTCGATGCCGTACTCATCGAGGGTTTTCAGGATCCGCCCATACTCCTCCAGATCCTTTACCGCGCCGGTCAGGAGGTTTGATTGGACGCACAGCTCACAGACGATCTTTCGCTCCTTCAAGATCTTGATGCCCCGGTCATCCTTCTTATCCCAGAGTGCGCGTAGCGCGGCGATAGGGTGACCGACCCGAGAGGGCGTAAGCGTTTCAATCGTTTTCACAAAGGTCTCAACGTCAATGTGAGGGGTCTCACCGACATGAACCGTTCGACCGAGTCCTGGACCCGCTTCCTCAAAGACGAGCCGCATCTCTTCAAGTCTGCGGGGGTTAGAGAGAGGATTGATCGATTCATTGCCAGCGAGATCGATCCCGATAATCTTGTTCGTCTTCTCCCTCCACAATCGGGTCTTGCGAGCGAGAGCCATGTTCGCCTCGAAGGTGAGGTCCCGACCAAAACAAAAGATGTGTCCCACGTGGATCTGACCGCGAAATCCGATCTCGACCTCCTCTAAGGCGTTGATGGCCGATTTCATAACGCGATCCAGGTCGTAGAGACCGGCGTGGCTCCCCTTGAGAAACACAGCGCCCGTTCGCTTCAGTGGATTCCAGCGAAGCTCTAAACGTCTTATCGCGAAAAGACTCTCCGGCGATCCCCCTTCACCTCCAGGACCAACCTGCACCATACCGCCCGTTCGATACGCCCGATGGACGGCGATAATGACACTCTCCCGCACAGCCGCTGGGCCCGATTGGATTAACTCAACTTTGTCGTAGACCTCCAGGTAGCTGTCGAGGTCCTTTACCTTTCCATCTTGAATCCTGAGTAGATTGATAAAGTCTTCGTATCCTGAGCCGATCCCTCGGATTCCGCGGTCTATCGCGATCTCCCACAGGCGGTAGAGGGGAACGGAGCCTCCGAGGTGTACATGGAGTTCGGTCACGTTCTGGGGCCAGGTGATGAGAGAGCTTTGGCGGGTCGAACCATCGTTACCGCCTCGTCGCGATGAACCCGGGAAGGGAGGGGAGTATGAGCCGACCGTCATGGGGGTCGTTTACTTGAAAAAAAACACGCTGGCAATGAGCTTACGCGCACCGCGTAGGCGGGGAACAATCATCTTACTATCGACCCCTTTGTGCCACCAAGCGCTTGAAATCGGCGCAAGTGGCTGGAAGGGCGATAGATAACCAATGTTTTGAAGTGCGCGGTAGGATACCATGGGTGCCCAAGATTCATCGTCAGTCGAACAAAGCCAACAATACCTCAGTAAGCGAGTCATGATTAATGGTCAGTTCGTAACGCTCTACAGCGTGAACGGAGTGACCTGGCTTTCATCACCGGAGGACATCCCGAATACGATGGCTCGGCTCGACAATACTCGCGTTACCTTGAGCGAGGAGAAGGGGCAGGATGGCGAGAAGAGCGAGAAAAAAGATGAAAAGGTAGAGAACGGCGAAAAAGCCGCCGCTCCCACTCCCGCTCCCAAACCGCAAGGTTCTCAGTATCGTATGAAGGGACCTAAGCCTCGGCCGATTCTTCGCCAAGGTGGGAAGGTCGTTGAGGGAACCCCGATTGAACCGATCTCGGCGAGCTCTGTTAACATCAAGGGGGCCGCTGACGTGGCGTTACCACAGGTGAAGCTCTCTCCGATGGAGCAGGGGATCCGTCGCGGGAAGATCGTAGCGCCGATCGCGCAACGACGACCCGGAAAACCGAAGGTGACACCAGCTCCAACGAAGAAGGTCGCCCCCTCCGCACAGAAGGTGGTTGCTCCTGCGGGTAAGGTGGCTGTTCCGGCCAAGGGGAAGATGCCACCGGTGCCCGCTAAGGCAGTAGCCGCAACCAAGGTAGCCAAGGGGGTGAAGAGTTCGCCAAAGGTGGCAGAGAGTACGAAGAAGGTCGCTCCTCCCGCTAAAGCGGCTTCGAAGAAAGCGGCACAGCCAGCGCCTAAGAAGGTCGCGAAACCAGCGAAGCTCGCAAAAAAGGTTGTGGCAAAAAAGCCAGCTCCGAAAAAGGCTTCCTCAAAGTCCGCGTCAAAGAAGCGAACCCGATAGGGATCGCTACGACAGTGAGAGCTTGGTCACCCGCAATCCTTGAATGGCTTTAGTTCCTGCTGCTCCGCTGGATGCGGCGCTCTTGACCTCAATGATGGCGCTGCCTACGGCGTGTTCCTTATCGAGCTTCACCGTGACCTCCGCCGGAATCGCGAGATGGGATTCCTGCCCGTTCTCGTCGACAAATACGGAGAGAAGCACCGCCCCTCGCCACTCACCCGGAGATCCCTCTGAGAGAAAGGTCGGATCTCCTACAATCCGTTTGATCGTGCGCGCCTCGTTCGCCGATGGTTGCGTAATCGGCGATAGTGTCAGTGAGCTGATCGAGAGCGCGCGCTCACTCGCCAGAACTTTAATCTCGATGGTAAAACCGTCGGTGCTACCGTTGGCGCTCAACGTTCGCGCGCGCGCTCCACGCTGCGACGCTCCCTCGCTCCTCATCGGCTCGTTGGGTGAACGGGACTGAGAGAAATTTCGTTCCGTTCGAACATCTGGTGATGAGGGATATCTCTTGAGGAGAAGCGCCGCCGCGGCCAGCGCCACGAAGCCGACAGTCATGGAAACCATACTCAATACGAGAAGGATTCCCTTTCGTGATTCCGAGGTAAGTTGCGGTTGCGCTTCAGCGATCCGTGAACCTTTGTGTCGTAATCGCCTTCGATCGAACACCTCGTCGAAGTTCGTAAAAACGTACAGGGTTCGACCAAGCGGAGGATAGGGACACGAAGGTGCCCCTTCGATACCTCCCTCTTCTTGATGATGACCAAAGAGTCGGTGGAGATCCTGAGTCGATGGGGCGGTGAACGGAGTGCTGTTTCCACTCTCGTCTTTTTTCGAGACGTCGACTCGGGCACCTATCTCGCGCAGAACCTTTGCGAGCGCCTCGAGCTCCTCGTGCGATTCTCCGTG
Source organism: Bdellovibrionota bacterium (assembly GCA_032111275.1). Classification (GTDB taxonomy): domain Bacteria; phylum Bdellovibrionota_C; class UBA2361; order UBA2361; family OMII01; genus OMII01. The sequence continues at coordinate 4,511 of JAULVA010000195.1, read as the reverse complement.
CGCCAGCACCACGGTGTCCGAATGTGATTCACTACCCCCAAAGCTGTCGGGTGACAGTGGAAAATTGGCCCTACAGAACGCGGTGAACCGCTTCACCGTTTCCGGATCGTCTTGCTCGAAACCGCGAAAATTGAGTGAGAAATCTTTGCTACTCAGGTCCATGGCGGCGGCTTCACATCCTCTTTTTTGCTATGCAGAGGGAGTCGGCCGATGGGCCCAAAAGGTTTAGCGGAAGTCGCGAAAAGTGGTAGCCCGCCAGGTCCCAAGAGTTAGGTGGCACAACGGTGATTCAGGGGAATCCCTGACACCACCCGAACGGATCCGGGTGGGGTATAGTTCCCCAATCCAAGATAGGGATCTACCGAGCGTGAAAACATCTACCCTTACCCCCTAGATCTGCGATACTTCAAAGGAAAAGGTTTTTGGGACGCCTCGGCAAGAATCCAGCTAGTTGAGTAGTGATGGGGTTACTGAGTACAATCCAGGGATTAGTTTCGTAGGAAGTAAGATGAGTTATATCGAGAATACCTTGATGGACGATGAAGAGATGGTGCACATCACCCGCCTTCATCCGATTATCCTCCTTATGCCGGCAGCCGCTACCTCCCTGTTAGCCGGGTCATTCGCGATCGTCGATTCCATGCCGTACGCGCAGATCGTCGTAGCCATCTTGCTCTTCGTTTCCCTCTGGCGCCTCTCCGATCGTATTATCTTCTTTCTCTCCTCTGAGTTCGGCGTCACGTCGAAGCGGGTCCTTGGTAAGACAGGCTTTATTCGGAGAACCTCCCTCGACATCGTATTGGGCAAGGTAGAGGCTATTCGCCTCTCGCAGACCGTCCTCGGTCGGGTACTCAATTACGGCGATATCGAGGTGACCGGAACGGGAGGAACGGAGGAGGTGCTTCGGTTCATCCCTGATCCCCTGACATTCCGCAAGGTCGTTCAGGAGCAGCTCGCGAACCTTGAAGAGGGAGATCGCAGGGAAGCGGATTCCGCTCATCGGTAATTTTAAAGCAACAGATTCCCCATTTCCTCGAACTATCCTCTCGCCTAGTGGTGGGAGGTTTGGATGTCTCACAACAGATCGGACAAAGAGGAGCGACGAGGCGCGGTCGCCGTAGCGGTTACGTGCGCGCGGAGATCTCGTAAAGTTGAGCTGATATCGGCCCTCGTCGAGGGAGCTGATGCGGCGACGGTCGCGGAGCATCTGACACGCGATGAAGTGCGAGCGGGCGAGAATGCCGTTGAACAGGGCAGGGCTCTAGGATTTGATCTTATTTCGTACTGGTCGTCGAGGTATCCGGAGCCATTACGAGCCTCGACCTTTCCTCCGGCCGCTCTCTTTATTCGCTCACGGGAAGAGCCGTTCTCATTCCCCGAGCGAATGATCGCGCTCGTTGGAACTCGCGCCGCCTCGGTGGAGATCTGTCAGCGCGCGTCCCTGTTGAGTGGGGCGCTCGCTCAATCGAAATTGTGTGTGGTCAGTGGACTAGCTCTCGGCATCGACGGGGCGGCACATCGCGGCGCCCTGAGCTCAGATCAACCGTGCCCAACGCTCGCGGTTGTCGCGCATGGACTTGAGAGGACCTATCCTCCCTCCCACGCCGCACTCGCTGATACCATTGTGGAGCGTGGTGGCGCCATCGTCTCCGAATATCCCCCCGGAACGGAGCCACTCAAGCATCACTTTCTTGAGCGAAACCGTATCGTCGCCGCGCTCTCCCTCGGTGTTGTTGTCATGCAGGCGGGGGAGCGAAGCGGTTCGCTTGTGACCGCAAGATTCGCGGCGGAATACGGACGAGATGTTTTCGTCGTTGAGGGGGAGGATGGCGATGCGCGTTACTCAGGAGGTGCTCGCCTGATCGATGAAGGGGCGATCCCGATAGTGGGGGCCCGGGAGGTATTGAGCGAATACGGCGCGGTTCCCGTTAGCTCCCTCCCTTTACCTGACGCACGGTGGCAAACCCTCTCCGTTGAGGATTATGTGAGAAAAACCGGCTATTCAGCCTCTCAAATGCTCCGCCTTGAGATGGAGGGGAGGGTGCTTCGACTCCCCGGCAATCGGGTCTCGGTCATGCTCGACTGACCCCGGTCATAGTCGTTTTGGCCCCGCAAGCGCCGAAAAAAGGGTTATAAGTCGTGGATGTAAGGGGCGATATTGACTTGAAGGGGCGGCTTCATTAATCTCTCAACCCTGTCGCCCGTCAAAGGGTCGATAGTGTTTCCCGGATGGTGGCTATAGCTCAGTTGGTAGAGCATCGGATTGTGGTTCCGAGGGTCGTGGGTTCAAGCCCCATTAGCCACCCCACTTTTCCCGCTTGGCGCTCTCGCCCAGGGGCTGCCGCCCCTCTCGCCCCTGAACGGGGCTTCACCCCACTTTTCCCGCTTGGCGCTCTCGCCCAGGGGCTGCCGCCCCTCTCGCCCCTGAACGGGGCTTCACCCCAGCATCTCCTATCCAAACTCGGCTTCGCCAAGATTTGGATGACGGGTTAGGGGAACGCCCCTAACGACCCCGTATTTGCTACTCGGCGTTCCCGCCCAGGGGCTGCCGTCCCTCTCGCCCCTGAACGGGGCTTCACCCCGCTGGCATTTCTTCCGCTCGGCGCTTGCGCCCAGGGGCTGCCGCCCCTCTCACCCCTGATCGGGGCTTCACACCGCTACTCTGACATTTCTACCCGTTTCAGAAGTTGGATGCAGGTTGGATGCACGCTGCGAAATCCTTCCGCTCGTCAAAGCTTCAACGGGGTGTCCTGCAGGGCCGGAGACTACAGTGCCGGGGGTTGATACATTTGCATGGACGTGGGCTGCAGCGAGCTCTGTTTAAACTCGCCGCAGCTGGGGTAATGGCTCGATTAAAACTGATATCCAATACCGAGGATCAGAGAGAGGCTAGTATAGTCCACACTGTATGAGCCGTTGCCGTTGCTGAGATCTGGGCTTGGAGCGGACATGAATCGCCCTTCGCCGTAGAAGCGCCAATTCGGATCCACCGGCACCTCAGCTCCTACCATAGCTTGCCACGCGAACACTTGGTCCTCCAGGTCCTTCTGAGAGGGAACGCCGGTGAGATCCACATCAGAGTCAATTTCTTGGAGAAAGCCCATTCCGAGACCTATGTACGGGGACCAGGTTTCGGTAAAGTCGAAGTAGTAATAGCCGTTCGCCATGATGGCCACGGATGCGAGATCGCCCCCATCCGCTATGGTCGCTCCTCCTGAGCCTTTGATCGTGTCGATGTCATTGCTGCGATAGGCATAGTCAAGATCGGCGGCGAAGTTTCGATTGAAGCGATATCCGGCAGCCAGCCCGACCAATCCGCCTGTGTCCAAACTCGCCTCTCCTGAAGGGAATGAGTCCGGGTTGCTCCCATCAAAATCGGAGTCCAGAGCGAAGTTCAATCCTCCCATCAATCGGGCATACGGGCCTTGGTAGTCCGGACTCTCAGCGCGTGCTTGTCGTGGTATCCCACACGTAGACACTAGAGCTACCATCCCGCTCATAAGCATGAGTCTCATGATACTTCCTTGAATCGCGATCATCTTCCAACCTCCTATCTGTAACAGTACATTTACGACGATGCGAATTGAATTATAACTATGGTGCTAGCGTCTAAACATATGAAAATGCACGACCGGTAGGTGAACTGCACGAATGGCAAAGGAATTACACCGGTGGTAGACTCTCAGCATGGACGAAACGATACGTGAAACGAAACGTTGGTTCGACGCGGCGGCGGTATCTGTGGAGCAGTACTTCGTTTTCAGTTCGCTCGCTCTTGTCGTGATTTTCGCCTGGATGGAACCCGCCGGGGCGGCAGGAATCGGCTTTGGGAAAGGGCTTGTTTTCTGGGCAATTCAGATCTCTATCCTCATTCCCCTCCTCATCGCCATACAGCACTCGGTTTCACACTACATCACCCTTACAACTCCCCAGACTCCCTGGATACAGACGGCGATATCGGGAGTTGTCGCGGCTACTCTGTTTGTTCCGGTCGGGTACCTTCTCGACATAGCGTTCGCCATCCCGGAAGACGAGGCATCGGCCGGGATAGTATGGGGCTTGCTCGATGAAGCCGCAGGGGTGGTCGTACCTGTTACCGTAACATGGCTGGCGCTCAACGCGCCCTGGATCCTCCAATTAGATTTTTCGAAAAGGGACAGCGAAACGGCTAGCCCGGAGCTTGGTAAACACGAAGCTGAAACTTCGAGTAGGGCGCAACAACCAACTCGATTTCTTCAAGAGGTACGGAGCCGAACCTCGGGTGACCTCATATCAATCAGTTCAGAACTCCACTATGTCCGCGTTATAACTACGGACGCTGAGGTCATGTTTCTGTACAATCTCAAAGATGCGCTTGAAGAGCTGCCAGCTGATGCTGGCGTGCAGATCCACAGGTCGCACTGGGTGTCGAGGGGGCACATCAAAGACCTTGCGAGGAGGAACGGGAGTTGGGAGTGTACGCTTTCCAATGGCAAGAGATTGCCGATTAGTCGGAGGAAGTTTGCAGAGGT
>JAULVA010000194.1:0-3934 GCA_032111275.1 Bdellovibrionota bacterium | reverse complement strand
GGTTCAGCTCGTTGAGAAGGTGGCAGAGGCCCTCTTTCTCACACAGAGCAAAGCCATCACGACCCTCAATATCGTCGGACCGGATCGGTGGCGCGGAGTTCTCAAGACACCGGACGCCGTCGTCGGAGTCACCTATCACTCGCTCGACGAAGAGCGCCGAGCTGTGGCGCGCGCAAATGTGCTGCACATGGCACACACTCTAGCTACACTTCCCGAGGAGGGAATAAACCTGATCGACGATTTCCGATCACTTCGACCGGGAGTCGCCTCGTGGGTCGATCCCCTCTATTGCCTGCACGACCGCATCCTCAAGCGAGCGATTCATTGTAATTATGACGCGTGGCAGCTCCGTAAAGGTTTAGAGCAGACCTCACACAGAAACGCGACCACGCCCCTCGAAAATACCCCAGCTCCTGACCGATTATTTGGGGCATTAATGGGACTAGGAACGTTTCAGCTCTTACGCGAGGCTGGACACGATTCCTGCAAGGCGCTCTTGTGCGTGGGAAATGCGTTACTAACCCAAGACCACCTCGCAGCAGCGAACCTCCATCACGCGGTACACAACGACGAACTCATGACACGGGTGCGCAATCCTAACGGCGCCTCCGTCGATATGGGGCCGGATCTAATGCGGCACCTAGCCAGAAACCACCATGAGCTGTGGCTAGCTAATAGAACGCTCTGTTCCTTACTTCCAGCTGAGCTTCAGCAGCCCGCGCGCTCCGAGCACCGCCCGTTCGACGAGCTCCCTCGACACGTTCAAAACCTAAGCTGCCTTCATGTGCTCTGTCTCGCCACAAGCTTGGCTGAAGCCGCGCACTTTAGTGAGAAAGCACAGCTCGTGGCCGACCTTCTCCGTACCGCGGCTCCCGGGAATCCGTTCGGCTTATCGCTGTAGCGAAGCGGGGCACGATCCCGCAAGCGTGGCTGGCCCTCGTCTTACGCGAACTGATGAACTTTGAGCACCGGACGGAAATCGCCTGGCCCCCGCATCATGGCGAAACACTCAACGGTCGGCCATGCGGGGAGCTGTACTATCTCTTTGCAGCTACCACGCGCGAGGAGATCGAGCAGCTCCTGATCGCATTGGATGGGATGACTTCTCGGTCGCTCCTCATTGATCGTAATTACCGTTGAGCCACCAGCCGCGAGGAATCGCTCGATAAACGTAACGGGAGCGCTCCCGCCCATACGCGCTTTTGTGGGATCGGGAAACGAAAGGAAGAGCGCTCGGTCAGCGAACCGGGAAAAGTTCATATCACCTGGCCCCTCATGAGTATCGAGTAACCACCGATCCTTGAGCACCTCTCGATCGAACCCTACAACGTCCATTCCTTTGGCCACCATCTGCGCCTCTGCGTAGCCGAGCCCAGTGAAGAGGGAGAGAACCTTGTGTCCGTGAGGGGCTGTGTGCGCATGGACTGCTTCGATGGCCTTATTGTCGAGAAAAGCCCAACCGTAGGCATGTACATGGTGATGGAACGCGGCCGTTTTTACCCAATACTCTCGCGGCGGCAACCCTTCGAGGATCCCCTTCATGTTTTGCTCGGCTGGATTGCTCGCGACCCGAGCGGAGATCGCCTCTTGAGGGTCGCGCGATAGCGAGGGGGCGGGCGTGAGGTGTGGACCGTGCGTCATCCGTTTATGGTACGGGCCGACCAGACCCTAGTCAAAGAAAGGTTGTGGTTAGGCTGTATCCTATTGATCCATCGAATCAAGGGCGTTGACCTGAAGTGCCGAGCAACAAAAAGGGGGCACTCTCGTGTGAGAGCGCCCCCCTGCTAACCTAGATGCGAGATTCGCTTATCCTACCGGTTGGATGCGAGCAGCCAAGAGCTCTGAGCTGCGAACAACAACGGTATCTCCAGCCTTAAGCACCTTGAGGTTCTCAGGATACTTAGCCTTCACCGTTACAGGTCCCTGTGGGCCACGAAGAGTTACGAGCTCCTTCTTCTTGTTCACGGACTCAACAACGAGGATGTCGATGCGCTCACTGACAACAGCAGCACCCGGCTTCTGGCCCTTCTCAGCGAGAGCTGCCGCATCAAGCTCAGTGCCCGCGAGCTCAAGCTCCTCTGGAGTTGGCTTACGAACTTCGAACTCGATAGCTTCTACGTAATCGAGCTCAAGGGTGTCACCCTTCTTCACCTGATTGAGGTTCTTAACCTCTGGGATCACCTTAAGTGGAACGAGACGTCCATCCTTCGTGCGCAACGTGGCCACACGTGTCTTGGTGTCTACCGACTCAACCGTCGCGGTCAAGGTTGCTACGGCGCTCTCCTCTCCCATCAGCCCACCGTTCGGGAGGGTTCCACGCGATGAAGTTTGGATAACGTTCAGACCTTGCGGCGTGTTGGTCTCCGTAACGACATCGACCGGAGTAACGCTCGATGAGGAACATGCGCTCATCGCGAGCGTGAGGGTGAGAGCTGACAAATATCTTTTCATTCTGCTACCTGTTAAAAAGCGACACCTTCGATGGCACATCGCCGTCCGAAGCGTCGCATCACAGTGCCGGTATGTAGCGGAAAAGAGTGGTCGAATCCAGATGTTTTTTGACCACAAGACACACAAGGCATCAAACTCGCGTTCTCGATCCGGGGAATCTCCCCACCCCCATCAGAGCAGATCGGTCGGCTGTACACCGCGCCCCACGGACTACGCCCTTTCGCCACCCCAAAATAGCGCCATTTCCAGGTGTCTATCCCCTATCGCCGATGATGAGGAGGCCCCTCCCATGCAAAGCCGACCATGAGCTCCTCCACCTTTGATCGACGCGCTCTCCTGAAGTTCCCTTTCGAGTGTTGCCCCCCTCCTCTATAACAGAGTATTTTCTCCCAGTGACCTAGCCCGAAACGAGTACATCACGGGCAAGCTCCACAGCACACAGCTCCACGAAGGACCGTATGAAAACCGTAACCGAAGCCGACTTTATCCAGAGCGTTCAAGACGCGCTCCAGTTTATCTCTTACTATCACCCGCTCGATTTTATCCACGCGATGCACAAAGCGTATCTGGCAGAGGAGTCGAAAAGCGCTAAGGACGCGATAGCTCAGATTCTTGTTAATTCACGGATGGCGGCTGAGGGACACCGACCTCTCTGCCAGGACACCGGAATCGTTGTTGGATTCATAAAGATCGGAACGGAGATTCGGATCGACTCCAAGCGACCGTTGCAGGAGCTCTTTGATGAGGGTATTCGGCGCGCGTACAAGGACTCCAGCAACCCTCTCCGTGCCTCGATGGTTACGGATCCGGCCGGCAAGAGAAAGAACACCAAGGACAACACACCAGGGATCCTGCACGTGGAATTTATTCCAGGGGACACGATCGAGGTCTCCATCGCGGCGAAGGGTGGTGGCTCTGAAAACAAAGCGAAACTTGAGATGCTGAACCCGAACGATGACATCGTTGGGTGGGTGCTTGAAACGGTCCCACACATGGGCGCCGGATGGTGCCCTCCCGGTGTTCTTGGAATCGGCATCGGCGGCTCAGCGGAAAAAGCGATGGTTCTCGCCAAGGAGTCCTTAATGGCCCCCGTCGATATTCATGACCTGAAAGCTCGTGGCGCGAAGACCCGCGCGGAGGAGCTAAGGGTGGAGATCTTTGAGAAGGTCAATCAACTCGGTATCGGAGCTCAAGGTTTGGGTGGTCTCTCAACCGTGCTCGATGTGAAAGTGCTTGAGTATCCAACGCACGCGGCATCCCTTCCGGTCGCTATGATTCCAAACTGCGCGGCCACCCGTCACGTTCACTTCGAGCTTGATGGTTCAGGACCAGCGAAGCTCACACCTCCATCCCTCGATGAGTGGCCGAAGATCGAGCTCTCTTTAGGAGCCGGCGCGCGCCGACTCGACCTCTCCACGATCACCCGTGAGCAGGTGGCGTCGTTGAAGCCCGGCGAGACCGTTCTCCTCTCTGGAAAGATCCT
>JAULVA010000193.1:0-8181 GCA_032111275.1 Bdellovibrionota bacterium | reverse complement strand
TGATCACCTCGGCGTTGGTGATTACTTCCGAGAACAGGGATACCTTTGTTCTTGATGCGGAAGACCTTGCCTGACGGGGTTCCTGCGGGGATCTTTAACGTAAGCTTGCCGTCGAGCGATGGAACCTCGATCTCAGTCCCCAAGGTGGCCGCCGAGTAGGTAATCGGAACCTCGCAGATAACCTCCTGCTCTTGGCGTTGGAATACTGGATGCTCTTCTATGTTCACCTGAACATAGAGGTCGCCGTTAGGACCGCCTCCGATTCCACCCTCTCCCTCGCCTCGCATCTTCAGACGCTGCCCGTGATCAACACCGGCGGGAACTTTAACTTTTATCGTCGATTCCTTGACTCGAAGACCGGTGCCGGAGCAATCCCCACACGGGTTCTTCACAACCTCACCGACACCCCCACACGCGTGACAGGTGCGAGCTAAGGTGAAGAAGCCTTGCTGAACTCGAATCTGGCCAGCGCCCTCACACTGCGGACAACGCTCGCGGGAGGTGCCCTTCGCTGCGCCAGAGCCCGAACAGGTGTCGCACTTTGAGCGGCGACCGATCGTAATTTCTTTCTCGCAACCGAAGGCTGCTTCTTCAAAGGTGAGCTCGAGATCGTAGCGAAGGTCATTTCCCGCGCGGCCACGACCGCGTCGTGGATCTCCACCCATGCCACCCATTCCGCCACCGAAGAAGGTGCTGAAGATATCGCCAAAGATATCTTCGAATCCGGAGAAATCTCCCCCTTGGAAACCACCAGCCCCACCGCCCTGCTGGAAGGCGGCATGACCGAAACGATCGTAGCGAGCGCGATTCTCGGCGTCACTCAATACTGAGTACGCCTCGGTCGCCTCTTTGAACTTCTCTTCTGCTTCTTTGTTGCCTGGATTCTTGTCGGGGTGAAATTGAACAGCCTTTTTACGATAGGCTTTTTTGACGTCCTCAAGAGACGCGCCTTTGGAGACCCCTAATACTTCGTAGTAATCACGCTTTGACACGGCCGCACCTTACACTAAAAACATCCTGGGTGTCTGCACTTCGGGCCCATTTTCACCTCTTTTAGACCCCGCTCCCTCGTGACCTATGGATCATGCGAGAGATGCCTCGGCTTAACGCCTCTATGCTCCCGATACTCCAAGAAAAAACCCCCGAACCAACCCCTCTAAAGGTCAGCCCGGGGGCTTCTCTTGTAAACCATACCTCAGCCCGGTTTACTTGTTATCGCGAACCTCTTCGTAGTCCGCGTCAACAACGTCATCCTTGTGGGCTGCGCCAGCGCCGTTGCGCGACTCTTCGGCTCCAGCTCCATTCGCCGCAGCTCCTGCTGCCGCGGCGCGCTTGTAGGCCTCCTCGGAGAGCTTGTGGCTCGCCTTCTCAAGGTTCTCGTACGCGCGCTTGATAGCCTCCGGCTCGTTGCTCTCAAGAGCCTTCTTCGCCTCTTCGAGCGCTGTATCAACGGAGCCCTTAAGCTCTGCGGTAGCCTTATCACCAAGCTCCTTCAACGCGGACTCGGTCGAGTACACCATCGTGTCGAGCTTGTTGCGCTCCTCAACGAGCTCACGACGCTTACGGTCCTCATCAGCGTGAAGCTTAGCATCCTGAACCATTCGCTCGATCTCCTCCTTGGAGAGACCGGAGCTCGCGGTGATCTTAATCGACTGCTCCTTACCGGTACCGAGATCCTTAGCGGAAACCGATACGATACCGTTGGCGTCGATGTCGAAAGTTACCTCGATCTGAGGAATGCCTCGTGGCGCAGCTGGGATTCCAACGAGCTCGAAACGTCCAAGCGTCTTGTTGTCGCCGGCCATCTCACGCTCTCCCTGAAGAACGTGGATCGATACCGCTGGCTGGTTGTCAGAAGCGGTCGAGAATACCTGAGACTTCCGAGTTGGGATCGTCGTGTTCTTCTCGATAAGCTTCGTGTTCACTCCACCGTAGGTCTCGATTCCGAGACTGAGCGGAGTAACGTCAAGAAGGAGAACGTCCTTCACGTCACCTTGGAGAACTCCACCCTGAACAGACGCGCCGATAGCTACAGCCTCGTCTGGGTTTACGCTCTTCGAAGCTTCCTTACCGAAGATCTCCTTCACACGCTGCTGAACAGCGGGCATACGGGTCATTCCACCCACGAGGATGACCTCGCCGATATCGCTTGCGCTGAGGCCCGCATCCTTAAGCGCCGTGCGGCATGGAGCCTCAAGGCGTCGAAGAAGATCAGCGCAGAGCTGCTCGAACTTCGAACGGGTAATCTTCAAGTTAAGGTGCTTAGGACCGGACGCGTCAGCCGTGATGAACGGAAGATTGATGTCGGTCTCCATTGAAGAGGAAAGCTCGTGCTTCGCCTTCTCAGCAGCCTCTTTAAGACGTTGAAGCGCCATCGTATCCTTACGGAGATCGATGCCCTGATCCTTCTTGAACTGATCAGCAAGGTAATCAACGAGGATAAGATCGAAGTCTTCTCCTCCGAGGAAGGTATCACCGTTCGTCGACTTCACCTCAAACACTCCATCACCGAGCTCAAGGATCGATACGTCGAAGGTACCACCTCCGAGGTCGAACACCGCTACGGTCTTCTCGTGCTTCTTATCAAGACCGTACGCGAGCGCAGCCGCTGTGGGCTCATTGATGATACGGAGAACGTTGAGTCCCGCGATCATTCCAGCGTCCTTCGTAGCCTGACGTTGCGCGTCATCGAAGTAGGCGGGAACGGTAATGACGGCGTCAGTCACAGCCTCCCCGAGGTAATCCTCAGCGGTCTGCTTCATCTTGGTGAGAATCATCGCCGAGATCTCTTGTGGGCTCTTCGCCTCACCCTTGAGCTTCACCCACGCGTCCTGATTCTGCGACGCTGTGATCTCGTACGGAAGAACGCCCTTAGCCTTCTCCACCTCTGGAGCGTTCACTTTACGACCGATCAATCGCTTCACGGCGAAGATGGTGTTCTTAGGATTCGTCACCGCTTGACGCTTCGCGATCTGACCTACGAGACGCTCTCCAGCATCATTCACACCCACAACGGATGGGGTCGTGCGGCTTCCCTCACTGTTCGCGATAACGGTCGCGGCCCCACCTTCCATGACAGCAACGCACGAGTTCGTGGTTCCAAGGTCAATTCCAATTACTTTTGCCATATCTCGTAGTACTCCTTCCTTAAAATCTGTCTATCGTTTATCCCTTAAGGCGTTCTTCCCTTTAGGCTTCGTCCCCAGCTGTGGCGACGATTACCTCTCCGCATCGGATCAATTTGTCTTTGTAATAGTAAGGCTTCTTCAGCTCACCTACGACTACTCCGGACTCAGCTCCTGGCACCCGACTAATAGCCGCGTGCTTCTGTGGATCAAACTGGGCCCCTACGCTCGACTCTCCCCGAATCTGCCACTTGCCGAGCTTCTCAACGAAGAGCTTGTGGACCATCTCCAAACCGGTCTTGAGACTCTCTTGGCTTGCCGAGCTGTGGGTAAGCGCGAGTTCCAGGTTGTCCAGGACCTCGAGCATATCTACAACGATCTTCTCTCCTTGATATTTAAGTAGCTCAGACTGCTCCTTCAAGGCCCGGCGCTTAAAATTTTCAAAATCCGCGGCGAGTCGCAGGTGACGGTCCTTCAATTCGGCGACCTCGGCTTGAAGGGCTTGCTTTTCATCACCCTGTGGAGCCGCCTGCTCTCCGTTACTAAGATCGTGATTTGGCTGACTATTATCTTCGCCTACATCCATGCCATCGGCCTCTTCACTTGACTGCTTTTTTGACATTCGTGGTCTTTGCGTTTTAGTGCGTGGTACCCGCTAGCCCCGTTAGGGGCCGGGGGCATTCAGATCGATTAAAGGGCTTTAACCCTTAAACCTTTCGGACACGGTGTGCTATAAACACTTGCCGAGGCTTTTTCAATGTCCACCACCCAAAACGACCCACTTATTCCCTCTGAACAACTAAAAAGAGGTCAGGAGACCTCGGTCCCCGCTATCGTCCTTCGGGTGATCCCCTTTCGAGAAAGCGACCTGATAGGTCACCTCTTGACCCCGAGTATGGGCAAGATCTCGGTCATAGCCCGACACGCCCGCGGAAGTAGAAAAAGGTTTCCGAGCTCGCTCGACCTTTTTGACCGGGGAACCGCCCGACTGACCGTCGAAAAAAGCGGTGCCCTCGGCGTAAAGGAATTCTCACCTTCGCACTCCCTCATTCGCATACGCCATGACCTCGATAAGCTCACCCTCGCCTCGCTTCTGTGCGAAGCGTTTGATCTCGTAATTCCTGAGCACGGAGGGCACGCCACCCCTCACCTCTTTGAGCTCCTCGACCTCTCCCTTAACGCGATCGATGAAGCCCCGGACGTCAAAGGGAGCCTTCGAGCGGCCTTTATCGCGCTCGCCTCGCTTACACGGGATAGCGGCATCGCCGACGTCTCGTCAGCGACACCGGGAAGCCGCGCCCTCTCACACCTACTCGACACGATCGAGCGATTTTGCGAGCGTCGTCTCATGACGAGAAGCGCGCTCAAGGAGATCATCAAACGGGTCGCCTCGTAATACACACGTCCCAGAGGAATGTTATGAACAAATCGACTACCTGTCTCGGCGTCATACCGGTCCGACTTGAGAGTTCACGTTTTCCAAACAAACCCCTGAAAGATATTCACGGAAAAACACTCGTAGAACGTGTGTGGCTACAAGCGAGCAAAAGCCGGTGCGTCACTACCCTTGTTGTCGCGACCAACAACGAGGAGATCGCCGATGAGTGTTCTAAGAAAGGGATGTGCTACGTCATGACGAGCGCATCCCATGAGACGGGAACTGATCGAGTAGCGGAGACCTGCGCTATCCTTGAGAGGGAGGGACATTCATTTGACCTCGTGGCGAATATTCAAGGAGATATGCCGTTCGTGAATCCCACCGTCATCGACAGCGTTATTACCTCCCTCGCGCAATCGGACGCTGGCTTCGGCATGGCTACCATTGGAACGCCTATTACCAGTCGCGAGGAGTTCGAGCGTCCCGCATCGGTGAAGATCGCGCTCGGAGAATCAGGGCGAGCGCTCTACTTCTCCCGTTCCCCGATCCCTCACTGGCGAAATTTCCCGGGTGACTCAGTCGTCTCAGCTGAGAACCCACTCGGCTACAAACACATGGGGCTCTACATCTTTCGTCGAGATAGCTTGGCCCGCATCGCGACCCTTCCTCAAGCATTCACCGAACAGCGCGAAGCTCTGGAGCAGCTCCGCGCTCTCGCGCATGGCATCGGCATCAAGGTTCACATCGTTTCGAGAGACTCTGTGGAGCCGTGCATAGAGGTCGATACACCGGAGGATCTCGAGCAGGCTATCCACTTCGCGGCGCTGAAAAACCTCTAGCGAGAAACGCAAGCGTCCGCATCACAATGAGCCCTCTTGGCGCGCCGATGAACACTCCGGCCCCTCTACCGATTGTCTCGATTCGTGGCTCCTCAACGTGATGCCCCCTCCTGCACGACTCTGACTTCTCCCCACCTATTCTCTTCGGTGCGGCGCCCCCTACAAGAGATGCTACAAGGCCCCTCACGTTGATCGGAATCGTACGTACCGGTCGACCTCTTTTTCCACCGCCTGGCTCGCTTGCCGCGAGCTCCATCGCAGACTCACTTTCCTGAGTCCTCAGCACACGTTCGAGCGCTGGTCTTGTCGAAGACCGGAGCGCCATAAGGCTACACAGAGAGCGAAACGCATGAGTATCGAATACCGATCTAACCCGAAACCTGTCAAAGACCTCATCCAACAGCACGCCTCGCGTTTTGTGGGATGGGACCTAGATGGGACCCTCGTCAACACTGAGCGTCTCCATAGAGCCCTATGCCGCTCTGCCCTCCAAGAGATAAGCAACACCATCATCAGCGAACGTGAGTTTAGCTCGCCGCTGTTTCGCGCCGCTTTTGGACTGCCAGGTGGAGAGACGAGCGTCCAGTTAGCGAAAACATTACGACTGACCAATCCTGAGGGATTCGAGCATGCGCTTCGAGTCGCTCTCTCGATGGGAATCACGGGAGACTCGTGCGACACCGTCGGCCAAGCGATAACGGATCTTCGTCAACAGACATTCGCGTTCTACATCCAACACGCCACCCTCTCACGGAGCAATAAACACGGAGGGGTCCTGTGCTTAGTGCTCCCGTCCTCACCCCCAATCGCGGATGCTCAAAGCGCGCGGAGGTTCGCCGCTCTCAAAGATGTCCATGTGCACACCTACCCGTACGTCTTGGAGGCGCTTGAAACGTTTCAGCGGCACGGTCTGACACAGGGTATCTGCACCTCTAGCGGAAAGGATTTCGTCTATCCGTTGCTCGGCGCGCTCGCGTTACAGAGCTACTTCAAGGCTATCGTGACCGCCGATTGTGTACCGACAGGACACCATAAGCCTGCCCCCTATCCGTGGCACCACCTGCGTTCCAAACTCGATGCCGGAAAACCGTTTTCTGAGGACAGCGAGCCTATCACAGACATGATATGCGTCGAGAACTCCGCCAGTGGTGGATTATCAGCGATACGAGCCTCGAAAAGCCCCACGTTCGTCATCGCCGATAATATCGCGGCGACCGTGGGCAAGATGCACGCGAAGATACGCGCCCTCGATAACTCCTCATCAGGCGGAAGCATTCATGGCACCGCCACCTTCATCGACGACCTTGGAGCGCTCGTTGTGCCGAGGAGCTCCGCGTCTCACAGGAGTGAATCTCCCGCCAAGAGGGCAGCGCCTGAGGCGGTAGGCTCCGCTCCATCTTGAAGCTTCAAAGCGCACCCAAACGTATCGCGAATAATCTGCTGCATAAGTGGAGAGCGCCGGATAGCGTTGCCACTACCAACGACCTCCCGGCGGGCGCTAAGGAGATCCGCAGGCAACCCTTCCTTCAGCGAGGTGACCAAGCCACGACATAACGCCGCTGTCATGTCACCGATGGTGAAGGTATCGAACGAAAGATTTGTAAAGGAGCCCCGGAGGTGCGGGGCGTGTCTCTCGCCACTGAGGCTCGCATTGGCAATAAGGTCGGTGGAGATCCTTTCGAGTCCCTGTCTGTGCATCGCGGTCTGGATCGCCTCCAACCCCGAAGGATTATCCACTCCCAACTCTTTCATGAACTCCTCAAGAGCTCGGCCCAGAGTTGCTAAGGCACGTCCGCCACTGAGGGACGCTACGACCGCGATGGCGCTATCACCCACGTAAGGGCGAAACTCGTATGACGCGCCCATGGGAGGCGATTTCGTGTGTGAGAGGGGCACCACAACTGAGAGTTGGGCCCCCGTTCCTATCGTTAGAGCGACCTGATGAGAAGGGTCGGTGAGCGACCCGTAGAGCGAGGCCTGGTTATCCCCTACCGCGTTCCCCACGGGAATGCCCGCCCGAATGCCCCATCGGGCACTCATCTCGGCCGACAAAGAGCCGACGCGCGCTCCAGCTAGCTGGATGTCAGGAAGAAGATGTCGAGGGATAGCAGCTTTTTCGACGCAATCCTCGCGCCACCGTTGTGCAGCGAGATCGAAAAAGCCAGAGCTCGCCGCGTCGGATGGATCGGTATACGGCCGATCACTCCCGGAGATCATCGCCACAACGTAATCATGAATCGTAGCGGCCGACGAGTATCGCTTGAGCATCTCTGGTTCATGGGCCGAGAACCAAGCGAGGGTGGATGTTCCATACCCACTCTGAGCTGAAGGGTCACCCGTTAGAACTCGAAGTCGCTCGATGAAGTTGTCCTCTACGCATCGCTGGTCCTGCCAGGTTACCACGTGAGAGATATCCCCGGTCCTCCGATTCCACATTACCACGCCATGCATCTGTCCTGTGACGCCGATACACGCTACCCCTCGGCGTTCTTCGAGGGGTATTTGCTCAACGCATGCATCGAGGTTCGCTAGGATCTTCGACACGACCTGCTCACTTCGACCGGCGACAAGTCCTCTCACATCACTCTCGTGGGCCCTCGATGCTGTCGCGACCACATCCCTGGTATCAGTGTCAACAACGGCGACGGCGACCTTGGTGGTTCCGATATCAATTCCAAGAGCATAGGAGGATGTCATGAGACCTCTTCTTCGAGCGGTTTGGGACGGAGATGTCTATCCCCTAGAAGCAGCGGGTTCGATCCGAAGTACGAATTGCACCCACACCTCGTCTTTTACTCTATATGCGCGCGCGATAGGGAGAAAATACTTTCTTATCTGA
>JAULVA010000192.1:0-4982 GCA_032111275.1 Bdellovibrionota bacterium | reverse complement strand
GCTTCGCAGCGGCTGGTAGTTTGTAGCCTCCCCCTCAGCAGGCGGCTACGGTGGACCTACCACCATCGGTTTGTGCGCCTCGTGGCACAATTTGCCTCGGATCCCTAGGGTTATCGTCGTATCAGATTGCTACGACCGAAGATTACGCTAGTAGAAGCTCGGCCGATCGAGGTGCCTCCAACGAACGCGCTCGTGGTAAACGCGTCGTTCAGCACGTTCGCGGCCTCGGTGGTCAATGTGAGAGCTATCGGACGAATCGTAAGCGACCGTTGCCCACCCGGCAGCGGAAGGGGCAGATCCGGTAACACCGCGTTGAAAACTGGCTGTCGAGAGACAAACGAATTATTCAACACCACATCCGCGGTGATTACCGGAGTATCGGCACCGGTATCCACGCTAAAGTTCATCAAACGGACAATGGTGCGGTTTCCGGTGAAACGTACACCTCCCGAGTGCTCGATCTCTCCACGAGCGTCCTCGCGATCGAGAACTCCCTCAATGACAGGGCAGATAATGGTGTTCCGATTCGTTGTCGACTCCTCAACTTTTGATACCCGAACCCCGGCGGTAGTCACCGTCGAGAGGAACGCTCGAAAAAACTGGATCGTTGTCGCGCCCCCTCCGATTGAAACGGTTGGCGCCGCGTTCGCGATAGGCGTAGAGGAACACAAAGCGATGGTGGTGAATAGGATTGGTAGTAGTACTCTCATGGATTCTCCCTTGAAAATGAAAGGGACGTTAGTGAGCTTGCGTGGTGGTACGATATGTTCCATCCCATGACCCGACGCGATCCTTGGTGTCACGGTGTCCGTGGAAAAGTGCCGTTTTGCATCGCCTGTTCCGAACACGGCCGGTTGCCTTCCGCTCATCTCTAGGCGATATCGGAGTGAAAAAACTACGAAAAACTCATAGTAGAAGAGCTTCGGTTGTTGGCTTATGTAGCCCTCATAGCGCGAGGCATTGTTTCTACAGGCTCAACACTGCAGAATAGAAGAGAGAGGCAAGGATCGACTCAGGAGTGGTATGAGCCAACTGGTGTACAACATAACAATAGCTGTTTCAGAGGATGTGCGGGAGGAATGGCTCGACTGGATGCGAGATGTTCAGATCCCGAAGGTACTTGAAACGGGACTCTTCACCTCAGCTCGTCTCATGCGGGTCCACGCCTTTGAGCGCGATGCCCTCACCTACTCGGTTCAGTATCTCAGTGAGAGTAAAGAGAACTACGAGCAGTACCAACGCGAGTTCGCCCCAGGGATAGACGCCCGCCATCAGAAGCGGTTTGGCGAAGGCGCAACTACCTTCTCCACGGTGCTTGAGGTGCTCGATAATTTTGAGCGGGCGACGCATTGACAGGATTCCGTCGAAAAGCCGAAACTACGGATGTTTAGCGTGGATAACTAATATGACGATTTCCGCTCGTATTCCGCTGCGAATAGCGCGAGACCTCTGCGTCGCCCTAGCGATGACTCTAGCGCATATCTCAACACCGGCGGTCGCGGCGCCGAACGAGATAGTTGTGGGAGCGATCCTCCCCCTCTCCGGCCCCGGCGCCGGATTTGGGGAGCCAGCTCGAAACGCGCTCGTTCTTGCTAGCGAGGAGATCAACGCCTCAAACCAGATCCGGGTACGACTCATTATAGAGGACTCAAAGACCGAACCTCGTTCAGCAGTAGCCGCCTTTCATCGGTTGAGCTCCGTCGAAAGGGTAGACGCTGTTATCGGTGAGCTGTGGGACTTCCTAACGCTCCCACTCGTTCCTCTGAGTGCCTTCACAAAAACTATTACTATCTCACCGACAGTCATGGATGTCGCCCCGGAGGCACTCTCTAAAAGCGATTACTTTTGGTCCCTGGGTAGTCGCGTCGCTTCCTTGCGGCCACCGACGGAAAAGTTCTTCGCCCTGAATCCAAACGCTAAGCAGGTCGGTATCTTTTGCTGGAGCAATCCGTGGGGAGAGGCTCACCTGGCGATGTGGCGTCAGGCAATACAAACAGGTGGTCGCGTGCTTGGTGGAGTGGAGTGCGACAACGATTTCACCTCTGACCTCCGTCCCCTCGTGCGACGCTTAGTCTCACGCAAGCCTGACGCGATATTCGCCTCGACAAGTATCGGCACCTTTGCGAAGAGGATCTCGGAAACTAAGTATCCAGGCGTTATTCTGAGCACCTCCGATATCCAAGAGCAGCTACGAGACCGCTCGTTCGACAAGAAGCTGCTGGAGGGTTATTATTTTACTGACTGGAAAGAGCCCGAGGATTTTTCACGACGGTACACAAAACGATTCGGCGCTACCCCTTTCCATGAGGCTTCAAAGTCGTATTACGCGCTGCAGGCGCTCAAGGAAGCGGCTCTTCTCCGTCGGGACGGAGAACCGCTTGCTCAAGCGATCCGCCGAGTTGTGATTACAAAACCCGACGGGGCTTTAATCGATTTTTCACACCATCCCTTTCCGAATGATACCCCCGCAACCCTCTTTCGGGTGACGCAAGGCGTTGTTGTGGAGCAACGCTAGCCCCAGGAAGACGAGGCAAGACCTCGGTATCGAGTGGTTACTGATGTTTTTTTCTGAGGGCTAATCGCGAGAATTCAGAGTTCAGCATTTTCTCTTTGACTTTTCGTTCAATCCCCCGCATCTTAGGACGGTAACGAGTATAGTGTTATGAAAGCTTCTCACACCTCACCATTACATCAGCTTTCAGTGTCCAAGGAGACGACACGACGGGCGTTCCCTATCTTAGAGGGACTCAACCGTCGTGGCCCACTATCCGCGTAATCACGGGATAAGTGTATCTAACGCTCCCCTCTCTCACTCTCTAAAAATCTCTTTTTCGAAAATCTCTTTTTCGAAAAGGGCTCCTAAGCGCTGAGTTGCGTTTAACCGCCCCTCTGTCGCTGTAGCCTGTGCTGTACGTTCGTCTACCTTTGACGAAAGGCTTTTATGTCACTCATATCTCTTAAAAACGTGTCCTATTCACTAGGGGCACGCACCCTATTCTCCGAACTTTCGTTCGCAATCGAACCCGCCGAACGCACCGCGTTAGTGGGCCTTAACGGCGCTGGAAAATCCACCGTGTTAAGGATTATCACGGGGGAGCTCGACGCGGACTCTGGAATTGTGGCCCGTAGGTCCGGGGTTGTGATTGAGCACGTCCCCCAAACGCTGCCCGATTATCTTCGCGACGTTACCCTTTTCGATGCACTCGCTCAAAAGCTGCCCGATAACTGTCGGTATTCGGGCTTCGAATACCTGATTGAACACCGCCTCTCCACTATGAGCTTTGACAAAAGTCGACATCAGCAGCGACTCGGCACCCTCAGTGGCGGAGAGGTAAATCGAGCGCTGCTGGCGCGAGCCCTGGTCAACGAACCGGACTTGCTAGTGATGGACGAACCGACTAATCACATGGATATTGAACAGGTCGCTGCATTCGAGCGATTTCTGCGAGAAGAGCTCACCGCCGCGTTGCTTATCGTGTCACATGACAGGGCGCTTCTTGACGGTGCGACGACGAGGACCCTCTTTTTGCGAGACCAGCGGATACACACCTTCGATCTCCCCTTCTCCAAAGCGCGAAAGGCGCTCGTAGAGGCCGACACAGCCGCTCTCACCCGCAGACACAATGAGGAGCGAGAGATTCAAAGGCTACGCACCTCTGCTCGCCGACTGGCGGAGTGGGGAAAGTTGTATAGTAACGAAAAGTTCTCCTATCGAGCTCAATCGATGGAGAAACGAATTACGAAGCTCGAAGACACGCGCACCTTTGTTACCCAGGCGTGCCGCGCCGAGGTAAGTCTCACAACAAGTGTATCGTCGTCGAGATTCCTGGTCGACATCAAGGAGCTTCCACTCTCGACCCCGGAGGGCCGCTCTCTGGGCTTGATTAAGAAGCTCTGCCTAGCAAGAGGCGAACGCCTAGCCCTTGTAGGCCGTAACGGTTGCGGAAAGTCGACCCTCGTGCGCGCGATAGTTGACCAGTGGAGACTGGGAGTTCGCTCGAGCGCAATCTCGTGTAACCCAGCAACTCGGCTTGGGTACTACGACCAGGAACTCTCTCACTTTAGCCCAACTGAGCGGGTAGCTGAGGCGGTTCTCGCTCGATGTTCTCTCTCTCAACAGCGAGTCATTAGTGAATTGATCACGGCTGGATTCCCGTTTCAGCGCCATCAACAACTCGTGACACATCTCAGTGGAGGAGAACGAGCTCGGCTTATGTTCCTCATCCTCAAATTGCTGGAACCGCACCTTTTGATCTTAGATGAGCCAACTAATCATCTCGATGTCGAGGGCATTGAGCGACTTGAAGAGACACTCATACAAAGCGGCAGTACGGTACTCTTCGTCTCACACGACAGGAGGTTCGTGGAACGGGTAGCAACCCGCGTAGTCGAGATGAGGCAACTGATCGAATGATTGTTCGGAAGGAGGACCGCTGCTCTGGTGAGCGCGCTTACGCCCCCTTGAGATGGGGAATGTGCGCGATAATGTCATCGTCCTGGTTCTCGCATCCGATAACATCGACGAGTACCGGGACGGTACGCTGCCCTGACAACGCGATCACCATTGAACGATCGGCGGGATTGATGTCGAATTTCTCGTAGGCGATCCCAGCCTCATCGAGCGCTTTCTCTGCGCGAATACAGTAGGGACATCCTTCGATGCGGAGGAGTAGGCGGCGTTTCTGTGACATGGGGAGATTGTAGCAGGCTTGGTCGTTTTCGAAAGGTAGGTGAGGCCCATCGGATGTGTTTAAGGTGGATATTAGTGCTCGCGTTCCCCTCGAGTCCTCAGCAGTAGGGACGGAGATGGGGTTTGGACCACAAAGGACGCAAAGGACACAAAGGGGGAGCGTGGACTCAAGCTCTCGTTCTTGAAGTGGGGGTCGTGGCGGCCCGAGAGAGAGCGAGCGAGAGAGAGCCTAAGAGTCGTTTACCGCGAACCCATCTTCCCAAGAAGCCGCCACGTTGGAACCGCCGCGACA
>JAULVA010000191.1:0-11502 GCA_032111275.1 Bdellovibrionota bacterium | reverse complement strand
AAAGCTCTTCTGTGTCATGCCACTCAGTGTATCAATAACCACCCACTGCCGCAGCTCGTAAAGCGGTGCGGTAGCACCGCTACCTAGCAAAAGCACGCGTCAGCGTGGTTTTGCCTCCCTTACCTAGCAATCCAGACCGCTCCAACAACGCAGAGGGATCCGGCTCTCTCCCCATAAAGCTCTTAAAGAGCTCTCCGGGATCCTGGGTGTCACCCCGGCTCAGGATCTTGTCGCGGAATTCACTGCCGGTTTTTGGGTTCATAAACCCCTCTTGTTTAAATCGAGAGAAGGCGTCCGCGTCGAGTACCTCAGCCCACTGGTAGGAGTAGTACCCTGAGGCGTATCCGACCGGTGAGCTAAAGAGGTGGGTGAAGCCGACGATCATCCCGTAGTCTTTCGGTAGTGGCAGCGCGGCGAAGGCGTTCATCTGCTCGCGGCAATACTCAAGGATCGGCCCATCCTTCTCCTTCGAGTACTCCCGATGGAGCTTAAAGTCGACCGTCGAGAATCCGAGTTGTCGCATCAAGTGAGAGGCGCTGCGAAAGTTTTTTGCCCTCGTCATCTTCTCGAAGAGATCCTCAGGGAGTTTCTCGCCAGTCTCGTGGTGCGCCGCGAAGAGGTCGAGCGAGTTACGTTCCCAGCACCAGTTCTCAAGTATCTGAGATGGAAGCTCGATAAAGTCCCACGCGACGCCCCCCATGCTCATCCCTCGCAACTCCGTGCGTGAGCAAAGCTGGTGCATCAGGTGCCCGAACTCGTGAAAGAGGGTCGTTACCTCGTCGTGCGTCAGGAGAGACGGAGCGGATCCGGAAGGTGGTGTAAAGTTACCGGCGATTAAGCCGATGTGCGGGAGGAGATCGTTATGGGTGACATGGGTAACGAAGCTGTTCATCCATGCGCCCCCTCGCTTGTTTTCGCGAGGGAAGAGGTCTGAGTAGAAGTGACCGAGGAGTTCGTTGGTCTTTGAGTCGTGCACCGAGTAGGTCGTTACATCTTTGTCCCAAACCCTGAGCGCCTTGTTCTCTCGAACGGTGAGCCCAAAGGTTTTTTCCACGACTGAGAAGAGTCCTTGCATGACCTTTGGAAGGGGGAAATAAGGACGTAGCTCCTCGTCATCGAAGTCGTAGTGAGCAAGCCGCATCTTCTCGGCGTAGTAGGCGACATCCCACGGCTTCATCTCGCTCGGGTCGATCTTCAGCTCGTTCATCACAAAAGTGTTGAGATCCTCCTGGTCCTTGCGGAAGTGGGAGTCGATTCGCGCTCGCATGTCATTTACGAATTGAACCGCGCGGTCGCCGCTCTTCGCCATACGATCTTCCAAGACGAGGTCGGAAAAATCCTTGAATCCAAGGAGCTGGGCCTTCGTGGTTCGAAGTTCGAGGATGCGGTGCAGGAGCTCGACGTTGTTGAGCTCTCCCATTGTGCAGCGCGAGTTGTAGGCGCGATACACCTTCTCGCGAAGCTCACGAGAATCGGCGTAGGTCATGACCGCCATGAAGCTTGGGCCCTGGAGGGTGAATCTCCATCCTTCAGCTCCTTTCGACGCGGCTGACTGTCGTGCCATCTGACGAGCGCTCTCCGGAAGGCCGGCGATCTCCTTTTCGTCAGTCGTTACGTGCTCGAACGCGTTGGTCGCGTCGAGTACGTTTTGAGAGAACTTGTTCGTAATCTGCGCGAGCTCTGTATTTATCGCGGCGAGCTGTTCCTTCTTGTCAGCGGGAAGGTCAGCGCCGCTTCGACGAAAATCAGCGATGGTCTTCTCGAGGAATCGCTTCTTCTCACCGGATAGGTGGCTCGCCTCTGGAGTAGCGGCGTACTCTTTAAGAGCCTTCCACAGCCCCGCATCAAGGAGGATTTTCGATCCAAATTCACTCACCCGTGGAAGCATCGCGTTGTACTCCGCTCGCCATTCAGGTGTGGTCGCGACCGACTCCAGGTGGGCGACGAGCCCTATCGCGTAGTTCAGGGCGAGTCCAAGATCGTCGAGTGCTCGCATCGTGTTCTCGAAGGTGCGAGGGCCTTTTTCGGTCTTTATCGCTTCAAGCTCAGTCTCGGCTATCGCGAGTGCTCTATCGATACTCGGCTGAATCTCTTGAGCTTGAAAGGAATCAAACGGAATGTTGTCGGTCGGGATGAGAAGGGAAAAAGTTGGTGATGTGATCTCTTCAGCTTGGTGTGTCGGAGTTGTTGTTGGCATACGCGGAGAGTCTACTGGGTGGGGGAGGAGCCGTCAAAATAAAGGTTAGTCAAGACTGTTTTTTATCAGAAAACGAGACACCCACCATCTCTTGCGTCCTCTACTAGTTGAACAGAGAGCGGCAAGGGGAGTATCGTGAAGGTATGGAGCGGTTTGATTTCCTCGTTATCGGTGGTGGCATCGCTGGCCTAAGCTACGCCCTTCAAGTGGCTGAGCACGGTAGTGTCTGTGTGCTTTTTAAAAAGGATCCCAATCTTTCATCAACCTTGTGGGCGCAGGGTGGTATCGCGGCCGTGAACGAGCCCGACGATACCTTTGATCTGCACATTCAAGACACCCTCGTCTGTGGTGGTGGCCTTTGTAAACGCGATATTGTTGAATTGGTCGTTACCGAGGGCCCCGACAGAGTTGCTGAGCTCGTAGCCTTAGGCGCCACGTTCGACAAAGGGGACCACGGAGAGTTCCATTTGCACCGCGAAGGGGGGCATTCTCGACGCCGCATCTTTCACGCCGGGGACGCGACGGGCTCGGAGATTCAGCGAACGCTACTCGCCGCGGTGAAGCACCATCCCTCGATCCGGTGTCTCACGAATACTAACGCGATCGACCTTATCACCACGCACAAGCTCAAGCACAAGCTGCACAAACCGAACAAGGTGATTGGGGCATATGTGCTTCAAGAGAATGGAGTGATTGAGCCCTTCTTGGCTGACAAGGTGCTTGTGGCAACGGGCGGAGCGGGAAAGATCTACCTCTATACCTCCAATCCCGATGTCGCCACCGGAGACGGTATCGCCATGTGTTACCGAGCGGGCGCTCGGGTCGCTAACATGGAGTTTTTTCAATTCCACCCTACCTGTCTCTACCATCCTCAAGCGAAGAGCTTCCTTATTACCGAGGCGATGCGAGGAGAGGGGGCTAAACTCCGGCGCATGAACGGTGAGCCGTTCATGGAGAAATACCACCCCCAGCTTGAGCTCGCGCCCCGCGATGTCGTGGCTCGCGCTATCGACTATGAGATGAAGAGTCGCGGAGATGATTACGTGCTTCTTGATATCACGCATCGACCTGCGGACTTTATCAAGGATCACTTCCCAACGATCTACCAGAGATGTCTCCAGTTTGGTTTCGACATAACCAAGGAGCCGATTCCGGTCGTTCCGGCCGCGCACTACCTGTGCGGTGGTGTCATGAGTGACGAACATGGATGCACCGATATCCAGGATCTCTACGTGGCGGGCGAGTGCGCGTGCACCGGACTACACGGGGCGAATCGTCTCGCCTCTAACTCTCTGTTGGAGGGGGTCGTATTTGGACATCGAGCGGCGGTTCACTCCCTTGAACACAAGGGGGAGCGAACGAGCGACCTTCGGCCACCACCGTGGGACCCTGGAAGCGCTGTTGATAGTGATGAGCAGGTCGTGATCACCCAAAATTGGGATGAGATTCGGCGCACCATGTGGAACTACGTCGGTATCGTCCGCACCACCAAGCGCCTTGAGCGCGCGCTTCACCGCATCGATCTGATGCGACGAGAGATTCAGGAGTACTACCGCCAGTGCATCGTTACCTCTGACCTCCTTGAACTGCGTAACTTAAGCCTCGTTTCGGAACTGGTCATTCACTCAGCGCTCGCGCGAAAAGAGAGTAGGGGACTGCATTACACCCTCGATTATCCCTACACACAGTCGATTACGACCGATACGATATTGAGTCGGTAGGCGGTATGTGTGTGCCGTAGGTGGGAGGGCGACCATTCCTGGTCGCCGCAATGTCCCGCGTCGTACACATCCTTCGCCTCACCCAACCGCGTGGCGACCAGGAATGGTCGCCCTCCCTTCACCGCGCCGTGTGACGGGTCAAAAAATCATTGAATCCGCCCCCTCTTCAATCTATACCATGCCTCCTAACCACTTTCCCGGAGTCCCCGCGTGGCAAAGCTTTACTTCCGATACGGCACCGTTAGCAGTGCCAAGACCCTTAACCTTCTCGCGGTCGCCCATAACTATCGCAGCCAAGGGAAGCAGGTGGTGTTGATTAAACCAGCCCTTGATGATCGGTTTGGTTCTGAGGTGATTCGCTCTCGAGTAGGTATCGAGCAAACCGCCGACTTGAAGGTGCTCGCCGATACGCAGATGGATCGGAGGAATTTCGAAGGTGTGAGCTGTATTCTCGTTGATGAGGCCCAGTTCTGTAGCGCATCGGTGATTGAGCAGCTTCGGGAGATCTCTGTTGATCTCAACATCCCCGTCATCTGCTACGGGTTGCGAGCGGATTTTCGTACCGAGCTTTTTGAGGGATCTCGACGACTCTTTGAGCTCGCCGATTCGATTGAGGAGATCAAAACCACCTGCGCCTTCTGTAATCGAAAAGCGGTCGCCAATCTTAAACATGTTGGTGGTGTCGCTACGCTCGCGGGGCCCGCCGTCGATCTTGGGGCTGAAGAGAAATACTTTCCAGCATGTTACGCTTGTTATAAGGAACAGCACGCGGTGGCCCGAGTGCAACAGGCGGCTTAAGAGGACAGCTTGACCACCATGGAATGAAGCCCGCGCTCTGAAGACGTGGGCCTATTCGGAGTGGGGACGCCCCGATTACGTAGAGATGACGCGATGAGCCCAGGCGCAGAACCGATTATTATCAATCCATCGCCCACCATTCCTGTCTTGGCTAACGTTCCCCACAGTTCGAGCTTCATTCCGGAACATGTAAGGTCTCAATTTATAATCTCCGATGATGAGCTGCGAGAAGAGAACCGAAAGCTCGTGGATTGGTTCACGGATTAACTTTACTATCCCATCGCGCAGCTGGGAGGAACGCTCCTGACCTACGGTGTGAGCCGATTCGTGTGCGATCCAGAACGGTTCGAGGATGATAGTCAGGAGTGCATGGCTCAGCGCGGTATGGGCGTGCTCTATACTCACGGCACTCACGGACAGCGGATTCGTCGAGAGATTCGCTCTGACGAACGCGAAGGCTTACTGAATGAATTCTATCGCCCGTACCACCAAGCGATGACCGATACCGTCGCGGACATCGTCGAAAAGTTTGGACGATGCACCTTGATAGATTGTCACTCATATCCCGAGAAGGTTTTGCCCTACGAGCTGTATGCCGATGTCCCGAGACCAGATGTGGTCCTCGGAGATGATTCGACGCATACCCCGGCATGGGTGCGAGTGGAGATAGAGCGCCTCGTGGAGAGGGCAGGGTATTCGTTCGGCTTCAATCGCCCCTTCGCCGGGACGATCGTGCCCCTTTCGTTCTATGGGGATACTCGAGTCACCTTCTTCATGCTTGAAATTAATCGCGCGACATACATCGATGAGGTAACGACAACCCCCGTTGAGGGATTTTCACGGATGCGGGCACTCATCGAGGAGATGTGCGGGGTGGTATCCGCGGTTAGGTAACCTCGTTCCTCATAGGGCGCGCTATCTATTCTAGGCGCGTCGCTCCGTGGTGGTGTTAGGGCATGGCCACCGAGAGGTACTTGAGTACGAGGTAGTCCTCGATGCCGTACCTACCTCCCTCTCGACCGAATCCAGATTCTTTTATCCCACCAAATGGGGCCTGAACTGACGAGATCGCCGTGTCGTTGATGC
Organism: Bdellovibrionota bacterium; assembly: GCA_032111275.1. GTDB lineage: Bacteria > Bdellovibrionota_C > UBA2361 > UBA2361 > OMII01 > OMII01. Next base: position 5,700 of record JAULVA010000191.1, on the reverse strand, counting down.
CAACCATACCGTATTCGAGGTTCTCGCTGACCTTCATGGCGCGCGAGAGGTTGCTTGAGTAGACGTAGGCCGCCAGTCCGTGAGGGGTGCTGTTGGCGAATATGATCGCTTCCTCGTCTGTCGCGAAGGTGGTGATCGTACTGACTGGGCCGAAGATCTCCTCCTTCCAGATCGTCATCGAGGGTTTCACGCCGGTAATGACGGTCGGAGAGATAAATCTTACGCCATGCGGATTGGAAGTGGGAGGAAGCGTAAGAGATGCCCCCTCGTCGTGAGCGGAGTTGATGAGTCTTGTAACTTTCGCCGCCGCTTCATCTGAGATCAACGGACCCACCTGAGTGTTCGAGGCGGATCCATCTCCAACGACCAGTTCTTTTGAGCGGGTGATCAGGCGAGCGGTAAACGCTGGAGCGATCTTCTCATGAACCAGGATACGGTTCACGCAGATGCATGTTTGTCCCGCGTTTCGGTACTTCCCGTACATTGCGCCCTCCACCGCTTGTTCGATATCGGCGTCATCAAACACAACGAACGGCGCGTTACCACCCAACTCTAGAGTGAGCTTGGTCACAGTTTCAGCGGACTGTCGTATGAGGATCTTTCCTACCTCTGTCGAGCCGGTAAAGGTGACCTTGCGGACGATCGGCGAGCTCATGAAATGAGCGCCGATCATCTCAGCGTCACCTGTAATGACGTTAAAAACACCCGCGGGAACGCCGGAGTTATAGCAGAGTTCCGCGAGCGCGAGGGCGGAGAGAGGGGTCTCAGGCGCTGGTTTCGCGATGAAGGTGCATCCCGCCGCGAGCGCGGCGCCGAGTTTTCGTGCCAACATCGCGATCGGAAAGTTCCAGGGCGTAATGGCGCCGACAACTCCGACAGGTTCTTTAAGAACGAAGATTCTTTTGTTTGGGGAGTCGGCCGGGATGATATCGCCAGTTACGCGAACGGCCTCCTCAGAGTACCAGCGAAAATAATTCGCGGAGTAGAGAACCTCACCTCGCGACTCAGCGAGGGGCTTTCCTTGCTCGGCTGTTATGAGCTTCGCGAAGTCGTCGATTCGGGTAAGGAGGGCTTGGGAGATTGCGAGGAGGATGTCCGAGCGTTTTCGGGCTGGTACGGTTCTCCACGAGAAGAGCGCGCGATCCGCTACGGTAATCACGTTCGCGACGTCATCAGAGGAGAGAGAGGGGACGTGGGCAAGTACCTCATCGTTCGCTGGATTGGTTACGGGGAAGGATTCCCCCGTTGAAGACTCGCACCATGCTCCGTTGATGAAATTCTTTGAAGGCACATGTGTCATAAACGATTCCTCATTTGAAAGTTTGCAACTGATTGATTTTAGAACGATGTTAAGTTGCGATGGGATATTTCAATATTTCTCATTTCGATCTAAATGTTAGCTGGAAGATTTGCCCACGGTTCATCAGAAGATACAACCGGGACGTGATTTATTAAAGGTTCTAGGTCGTTAGACCCGGTTCCCCCCGTCTTGTTAGTACTACCTTAAACCTTGGGGAAATAGCTTCACCTTTTTTGTATGACAGGTGGGCGGCAAACGGTGGTTAGAGAGTTCTCAACCGTCGTCATACGTTCCTTCCTGGTATCTGCTTCATCCATGATAAACAAAATCAGATTCGCATTCGCGGGAGCCTGTGTTTTGACAGCTGCGGCTCTCTTCGTTGGATTCAAAGGGGGGAGTGTGACGTCTGCGGCGATCGCGCAGGACGCAACAGCTCAATCCTCAGATTATCCGCAGGTTGGTGTCCGTACGGGCGTTTTCAACGACGGCCAAGCTGCCCTCTGGGATCTTAACATCTGGGACCATTTCCATTACTTCGGTCCTCCTCAGCGAGCTCGGGGCTACAAGCCAGACCAGCCGATCAACTTCAGCCACGTCATTCACGTTCAGCAGAACAAGATGGAGTGTCAATACTGTCACTGGTCCGTGGCTAAGGCGTCCTATGCGGCTATCCCAGAGGTCGAAACCTGTATGGGCTGTCACGGCGCGCTTGTCGCCGGCAAGTCGGAGCAGGGCAAGAAGGATATCGAGAAGCTCAAGGAATACTATAAGAACGGTCAGCCGATTCCGTGGGTCAAGGTTCACGTGATGCCTGACTACCTGAAGTTCAATCATAAGCGTCACGTTAAGGCCGGAGTTTCCTGCCAAGAGTGTCACGGTCAGGTGCCAGAGATGGCTAAGGTCGAGCGCGTTTCTTCGATGAAGATGGGATGGTGTATCGACTGTCACCGTCAACGTGGAGCGAGCATCGATTGCTTAGTGTGCCACGGTCATAAGTAGAGCGGACGCAACGGATCACGATTTTATTTGAGGTCGAACATGAAAGGCGAATTGGTTCAGCTTAATGGGAACCGCAAGCAGGCGGAGACGCAGAGCGGAGAGGGGCTTGTGAACATCACTCGTCGGCGATTTCTCCAGGTACTTGGAGCTACATCGGCGGTAGGCGCTGCGGCGTGCGCGAGCCCGGCTAAGCAGGAGATCCTTCCGTACGTGAAGGCGGATCCCGAGCAGATTCCGGGAGTCGCGGCATGGTACAGTTCCACCTGTACGGAGTGTTCCGCGGGATGTGGACTTCGAGTCCGAACTCGCGAAGGTCGCGCCGTTAAGGTAGAGGGTAACCCGAACAGCCCAGTAAACCGTGGCAGCTTGTGCGCGCTCGGCCAGTCGACCTTGCAGTCGCTCTACGATTCTGACCGTATCCGTCACCCACTCAAGAAGAAGGGAATGACACCGAAAGGTCCTGTGTTCGAGCAGACAACCTGGGACGAGGTGTACGGCAAGATCAACGAGGCTCTCACGAACGCCACAAACAAGAAGTTGCTGATTACCGGTGAGCCGCAAGCCGCTCACGCGGATCTTCTCGCTCCATGGCTCTCACAACTTGGATTTGGCCAGGTTGTTTGGGACCCGATGCAGCCAGTGGCGGTAGCAAAGGCCTCTGAGCTTGTGTACGGAACCTTCGGTGTTCCGACGTTCGCTATCGATAAGGCGGATGTCGTCGTTAACTTCGGCGCCGATTTCCTTGAGACGTTCGTTAATCCGGTTGGATACGCGCGTCAGTGGGCTGATTCTCGACGCTCAGAGCATCCGCTTCGTTTCGTACACATCGAGCCTCGGCTCTCGTTAACGGGCGCAAATGCCGATCTCTGGCTGAAGTCGAACCCAGCGTCAGAAGTGCGCGTCGCGCTCTTCATCATCGGACAGCTCATTCAACGTGGCCGTACTCAGGGGCTTCCTGGTGACACCCTCGCTAGTCTCAAGGAGCTTACAAAAGGTATTACGCCTGAAGCTGTTGAAGAGGAGACAGGCATCGCTAAGGAGAAGCTCCTCCTCGTCGCGCAGTACCTCAGTGACGCTGATTCGTCGCTCGTATTGGCGGGAGGCACAGCCGCAAGCACCTCAAACCCACTCCCACTTCAGGTAGCGGTCAACATCTTGAACGTGATGTTGGGGAACGTTGGTAAGACCGTAAACATCGCTGAGATGGCGGCACCGAAGTCCTCAGCTTCTGACGTGGCAGCCGCTATCGTTGACATGCAGGCCGGCAAGGTTGATGTCCTCCTTACCTACGGAACGAACCCAGGGTTCACCTTCCCCGCGGCGTACGGATATGACTACGCGGTCAATCAGGTAAGCATCAAGGGTGGAAACAAGAAGGCAGGTCTCGTGGTTGCCTTCTCAAGCTTCTTGGATGAGACAGCTCAACTCGCTGATTACATCCTTCCGGTTCACACCGGGCTTGAGGATTGGGGATATACTCGTCCGAGCAAGGACGCGATCAGCGTCATTCAGCCATCGATGCGACCGATCTTCGAAACGCAGAGCGTTGGAGATGTGCTCCTCACAATCGCTGCTAACGCTAACAAGACGATCGTACCGGCTGATATTACCTCATTCGATAAGTTCGTTAAGGCCAACTTCCTCAACGCTACCTCGGCTCAAGCTGGCGGAGATACGGAGAAGTTCTGGATGGCGAGCCTTGAGAAGGGTGGCTACTTCCCAGCCTCCAACAACAACGGAACTTCGAAGGTTACTATCAATCCTTCTATCTTCCAGTTGTCGTTCGGTATCACCCGTCCCCACCTTCACGACGATGAGCTGATCATCTATCCGTATCCATCGGTTAAGACGTTCGACGGTCGCGCGGCGAACAAGCCGTGGATGCAGGAGTTGGCGGATCCGATCACGCAAGCAGTATGGGGCGCGTGGGCTGAGATTCACCCTGATACCGCGAAGCGTTTCGATCTGAAGCAGGGCGACGCGGTTATTCTCAGAACTGACGACGGAGAGGCTCACGTTCCAGCGTACGTTACAGAGCACGTGCACCCAGGAATCGTAGCGATTCCCCTTGGACAGGGACACAGCGCCTACGGCCGATACGCCAAGGCAGCGGGGCAGGGTAGCGTATACGGACTTCTTCCGAAGTCCATCGCGACCGACGCCGAGTCGTTACCACTTATCGGTGGCGCGGTGAAGGTTATTCGCGGGCTTGGAAAGGGAGATCTTGTCACGGTTCAAGACTTCTCTAATCAGCTGGACCGCGGACTCGCGCGAACCAGCATCGTCGGTGGAACGGCCGCGGGAGTGGCGCACGCGATGGGTGATGCTCACGCGTCTGGACACGGTGATGGTCATGGTGAGGGACACGGCGGACACCACGAGCCAAAGCAGATGTACGAGCAGCGTGAGCACCCACTTTATCAGTGGGGACTCGCTATCGACCTCGCGGTATGCACCGGTTGCTCCGCGTGCGTGGTAGCATGTCAGGCTGAGAACAACATTCCGGTCGTAGGAAAGAAGATCGTAAACCAAGGCCGAGAGATGGCTTGGATACGTATCGAGCGATACTACGATTCGATCAAGACCGAGGATGGTGGAGAGGAGTTAAAGGTCAGCTTCCTTCCGATGATGTGTCAGCACTGTCAGAACGCTCCATGTGAGCCGGTATGTCCAGTGTACGCGACCTACCATAACGAAGAAGGAATGAACGCGATGGTGTACAACCGTTGCGTAGGTACTCGGTACTGCTCGAACAACTGTTCGTACAAGGTGCGACGCTTCAACTGGTTCCAGTATGAGTGGCCTGAGCTTCTCGACTGGCAGGTAAACCCGGACGTTACGAAGAGAACGGTCGGAGTGATGGAGAAGTGTACCTTCTGTGTTCAGCGTATCGCTGAGGCGAAGGATATCGCGAAGGACCTTGGACGATTGGTTGAGGATGGTGAGATTACCCCGGCGTGCGTACAGACATGTCCGACACAGGCTCTCACCTTCGGTAACCTCAAGGATCCGAACAGCAAGGTTAGCAAGGTCGCTAAACATGAGCGTGCGTACAAAGTGCTCGATCACCACCTCAATACGCAACCATCAGTTAGTTACCTCAATGATATTCGTTACAAGGCTTAGTATTTGAGATCTTTGCGACTATATGGAACACACACACTCTGAACACGATTCAAAGCACGAGCCTCCAGTAACCTACGCTGAGGTTAACGATACGGTTCTCAAAATGATGGAGCCCCCAGGGACGGGGTGGTACCTCCTGTTCTTCGCATGTATCTTCTTGTTGTCGATCGGAGCGGCCTGCTGGTTCTACCAGATGTGGAGTGGCTTCGGAGAGTCAGGTAAGAGCCATCCGATTGGGTGGGGTACCTACATCACGAACTTCGTATTCTGGGTAG
>JAULVA010000190.1:0-7193 GCA_032111275.1 Bdellovibrionota bacterium | reverse complement strand
AAGGCAACCCAACACGGCAGGACTTATACAGTGGTCGCACGGTGAAGCATATCTTGACGGGAGCCTACCTCCCCGCTGCCCGATTAATCTCTCGCTCCACCTGTTGTTGCGTAACCTGAGCCTCAAGTCGGGCGGGCGCTTCAACGTACTCGATATCCTCGGCCTGATTCCAAGGGCCGCGGACATCCTCAGCGCCGTCCTGTCCGATCCCTGTAGAGTCGTTGAAGTACTTTCGCACCGTGGCGGGAGTTGGTTCGAGGTTGCCGATTTGTAGGGGATCGAGTCCCATGGTGTCGAGCGCGGTCATGAACGCCTTCATGTGCGTGATCTCTCGCGTCATGAGGAATTGGAGCGCGTCTTTGGTGCCGGGGTCATCGCAGAATTCAAGGAGCCGCTCATACACAATTTTCGCCCGAGCTTCAGCCGCGATATTGCTTCGCAGATCGACCTCAAGTTGACCGCTTATCTTGAGATAGTCTGCGGTCCACGGAGTACCCTGCGAATTGTTGAGGCTCACACCGCCTCCTCCTACCAACGCGATGAGTGGATCATCCTCGGCCGCTTCGCGGTTTTTCTTGCACGGTTTAAGGTGCATCCTGGCAAGGGTGCCGATCACCTCCAGGTGGCTTAACTCCTCGGTTCCTATATCCATCAAAAGATCTTTTCGAGCGACATCCTCACAGTTAATACCTTGAATCGTATACTGCATCGCCGCAGCAAGCTCCCCGTTAGCGCCTCCGAACTGTTCTAGAAGCATCTTCCCAAACCTTGGGTCCGGAACATCGACCTTAACGGTGTACATGAGTTGTTTCACGTGATGATACATGAGTTTTCCTCTCTGATTGTGTCTTCAAGACCCTAGGAAGATACCGTTTTGGTGGGAACGAGAACTATGATCGGGGCTAGCTTCGGTGGCTCGCGTTCGCCGGAATGGCTCACTCTGTTGAAGGAGTTTGATGTGTAGTGACGTCGAGAATCGATACCCGGGTTAGGTTTCCCTGAATATGCAGGTTGTGGGGCATGCCTTTTACTGTATGCTAGGTCAATCGGCTCATTCCCATTCCGTCGCATGTACCTTAAAGATACCGGTTGTATGCCCGTATTCAGGGGCGCACCCTGGCTTTTTTTCGCGGACTTATCGGTTTTTTACACGTTTTGTCCGATTTCATGTCGAAAAAGGAGGGAGAGATTTCCATAGGTATCCCCTTGAAGGCTGCGTACGACTGCCGAAAAGTCAGAAACAGCTTCCTCTCCACTCTCGGATACATCTTCTATGTATACTCAAAAAACAGGATCCATGGAGTTCAAACACGCACCCCGCGAGGCCAAAAAGCGAATAGACGTATGGTGCGGATGTCGCATCGAGTGTCTAGGTTAGGAGCCCACGAGAGGAAGGGATGTCCATGATTACGATGAAGCTCACCTTTGTATCGGATGGTACTACCGTAACGCTCAGCAGGACCCGTTTCCGCCACCCGCTGCTGAAGCAGGAGTTAATAACGGTCAGAGGTTCTACGGCGCCGGAGATGGCGGGCAATTTTCGATGGAGTTCTGGCGTGCGGGGTCTCGCCCTTCTACTGGTCAAGCATGCCGTTGCGGGAGAGATCGGCACCAAAGGTGGCGCTGCCGGAGGCCCCTCCGCGGGGATTGAGGGAGAGGAAGGCTCCCTTGCGGCATCCCTTGATTACGCCATTAGCAAACAACCTCGATGGCTTGACGAGATGTTCGGGACCACGCCTCAGGGAGTTCCGATACCGAAGCTTCTCTTCCGTCGGATTAACCCTGACCGAAAACGACCGGGGCCGGTCACGGTGTTTATCCCGAACAACGACTTCGGTGTCTTTATCGAGGTCAACGGAAAGAGCGCCGGGGGCATTCGGGAGTTGCTCGATGTGGAGCGACGTTTAACTCCGTTCGCGGAGTCAGTGAAGATAGCTTCGTAGGTCAGAGCGTGGCGAGATCGCTGTTCTTTTCCTCAAGGAAGTGGGGCAAAACCTTCCAATAGTCTCATTGTGGACCCTGACACGTGGGGTTTTGCCTCGGTTCCTCAAGGAAATGGATAGGCATTCCGAGTTGATACCTGTATAGAGGTGTGGGACGGGGGACTTAGTGGGTTAGCCGCTCCAGTTCCTCAAAAACTTTCTTTGAGTGGATGACAACGGCGCATGGATACATCAACTTTTCTCAAGCGTTCCCTCGTTTTTCAAGCTGAGCTTCAACGAAATAGTTTTCCGAACGCCTCTACCTTAGCGGATCTCTGTGGATGTTCCCGCAGCACGGCGGTACGAACGATCGATCGCCTCCGCTATGAGTTCGGAGTGCCACTTGAGTATGATGAATCGAATCGTGGGTACTATCTGACGAGAGCAGACTTTTCGTTCGCTTCCTTGCCTCCGGGACGGGACGAGTTGGTGGTGATGATCCTTTTAGGGGAGTTTCTCAATCTGATCGATGACACCTCATTGCAGAGCGCGGTCTCCTCACTGTGGGCACATCTCACCAATGGACGATCGGATGTCCACTACGACCTTGAGCAGATTCGTGGGCGATTCTCCTCAGAAACCACATCCGTGGGGAAGTTGGCCGATGTCGATCTCCTTCGTCTCCTTGATCTGAGCCATAAAGGTCAACCGGTGAAGGTGCGCTATCGCTCCCCGTGGCGCCATGAGGAGGACAAGGAGTATAGCGGGCTCTTTGAGCGGTTCCATTTCTCAGACGGTATCCTGTACGCGATGTTCGCTGATAGTCGGGGTCGACATATCGTGCTGAACGTATCGTTCATCAAGGAGATCCTTGAACTCGAGGCTCTTCCCCCTCGCGCTGTCGACGCGCAGCCGGTGAGCCAGGGAAAGGACTATTGGTTAGAAGGTTTCGGTGTGTGGTCAGGTACGCAGCCACTCACCGTTGAGGTCGCGATCTCGGCTCCAGCGTCGCGTTACTACGCCGCGCAAAGTTGGCATCCCGATCAGGAAGATAGTTGGGATGGCGATACGCTGATTCGGAGATTTCCAAGTATTCCCTCTCCTGAGCTCAATCGTCGCATATTAAGCATCGGTCGTTTTGTGCGCTCCGTGAAACACGAGAATATCCTAGATGAGCTTCACCGGGATGTGGAGCACCTGGGTGCACTTTGTAAAAAGGACTAACGGTTGAAAGGTCATAGCAATCATAACTGCCTGTATGGGACGTGACGTGTCCGCGGCACTGAACAGCATGTCTACAAGATCTCCGTAGGCTCTGACCCCGAAACATGTTCGGTGAGCGCTCGTTTGGTATGCTTTTGCGGGCTTGAGCCGATACTCCCCCTAATCGCCAACCACACAGCGTATGAGCGAGGGGAACGGGTATATGGCAGGCGTCGCAAGGAAATTCCGGGATCTTCCATTTCTAAGGAGGTTCGAGTCCCTCGTGACCCGATGCGCGAGAGTGGTGGGGAATGTGATACCGGGGCGCGCGGCAGAGAGGGATGATGTCCCCCAGACCCTCAAGGTGGAGGTCCGCAAGGTGTCGTTCGATGAGGGGCGCGGTGGCACCCGCTTCGGGGAGGCTGAGATCTCGGTGGCCAATCTCTCGGTCGATGTCCTCGAACGCCTCACGATCTCGGTGGCTGTGAAAATCGATGGGGTTGGTCCGGTGTACACCGTAGAGCATACCTATCGAGTTCACATCGAGCCAGGCGAATTCATTGAGCTCTCCCTCGAACTGGGAGAGGTTCCCCTTGAGGATTGTACGGAAGGAGTGACAACCGAAGTGCAGGTTCTCGCCTCACGACATGTCAACAAAACCCTTCCTACCTACGTGCTTCCAGAGTCCTCTACCGGCATCTGCGCCATTGAGGATCCCTTTATGCTTGCCCGTGACATCGTCGTTCAACGGATCGACATCGCGGTATCAAGGACCTTTTTTGGGAACACGGGATGGGCGCGGGTCATGTATGTGCTGCGAAACGACAGTGGCATCTCCCATCACGGTCTCTCGATCGTCACCCGCTTTTACGCTCTCACCGGTGAGTTGATTGGTTCGGATGAGGGCGTCTTCGACATCGGAGCTCTTGGCGTTAGCCGGGTCGTCGCTAAGGTGGGGTTTAAACGGAGCGGCGCGCTCGGCGCTAGCCGTTTCGAGGCCGAGATTGATGGCTTCGAGGACCTCGCGCGCGGTGCCTCTTCCTTTCGTGGTATCGACGGCATTTCGGCGCACACGAATGACCGCGCTGAGGTATGGGAGGGCGAGGAGGTTAAAGGAGCGTATTGGATGGATCGTGCTTGAGTCCGGGGCCGCACACTCAAGCGAATAAGCTCTTTCGCTCTCTGTCCTCGTAAGGATAGGCGAGAGGGGACCCTCTCAGCAGTCCCTTTCTCAAGTATGGGTGCGGCGAGCGGAAAAAGGGACACCTCCACGTCTCCAAAGAAAGATGCGGCGCACCCGTCCTGCCCCGTACATGGAGGGGTCCCTAAGAGGGCTACTTTGCAAGAGCTGTGCCTCCCATCTGCACTACGGTGGTGGGGGTAGTTGCGCACGATTGGTTCCACTCCGAGGAGGAGTGCTCTTCCTCTGGTGCGAAAAATAGTTCCTGTGACAACGATGTCGTCAGAAAAAATTAAAGTCTATTACCGACCTCGACGTGAGACGAAACGCATATCTCAGGCGGCGTTCGCTGGGCGGAGCTCATGAGAGGTCGTGCGACTTTCGTGAGCACTATGTTCTCGATCATAAGCCGGATACGAGCGTGGATTTTTACTCCGGATCTCCTTGTGGTTGAGGAGTGGGGCAGATATCTGAAGATATGATCTCTACCTCTTGTTGAGGCCTCAAGGAGACTCAACGTTTCGAGCCTTATGGAAGACCTTCATACGCGTAACCATGCAGACGAAGCCGGCTCCGGATCTCTCCCTTTGAGGTCTGTTCCTCACCTTCTGGATGGTGTCTCCAACGTTGTCTATATTCTAGACAGTGAATGGCGCTTTTCCTACCTCAATGCGCCCGCGCTCCGCTTTTTTAAAAAGACACCAGAGGAACTTCTCGGGCGGATCTTGTGGGAGGTACTGCCCCAGACTGTCGGCTCCGTGTTTGAGGGCGAGTATCGACGAGCTGTGGCGGAACGAAGATCGATCGAGTTCTCGACCACCTCGGTTGTTGACCCGAGTCGGTGGCTTGAGCTTCGGGCATATCCATTTCAAGAGGGGTTGCTCGTGTACTCCCTCGACATCACAGAGAGGAAACTCGCCACCGCGGCGCTCAAAACGAACCAGGCGCGGTTGAAGCTTGTGATTGACGACGCCCCGGCGCTGATCTCCTACATCGGGTTAGACTGTCGATACCTTTTAGTGAATCGGGCCTATGAGCACTGGTTCGGACAGTCCGCTGAGGAGATGATTGGTAAGTCGTTGCTTGAAGTGTTGGGGCCCGATGCGTGGGACATTGTAGGGCCCCGTATCAAGGGGGCTCTGGCGGGAGAGCGGCAGATCTTTGAGGGCCCGGTAAGCTACCGCGAAGGGGGGCTTCGCTGGATCTCGGCGACCTATACCCCCGATTTTGATCCGGCAGGAAATGTTCAGGGTGTCGTCACGATGGTCGTCGACATCACGCATCAGAAGATCGCTGAGGCTCGTCTGCGAGAGAGCGAGTCTTACCATCGCTCGCTCTTTGAAGCGGCCGGAGTCGGAAACGCTGAGGTCGACCCAACCACCGGGCGTTTCATGCGAGTGAATAAAAAATACTGTGAAATTGTCGGATATTCCGAGGCGGAGCTCTTAGAGCAGAAGACCTATTTGGAGATTACGCATCCCGAGGATCGTGACCGAAATCGTGAACTCATAGAGCCCTTTATTCGTGGCCACACCAACGCGTTCGAGATCGAGAAGCGATATGTCCGCAAGGATGGATCCGTGGTGTGGGTTCATGTCACGACGTCGCTGCAGAGACAGATGGATGGCAAGACTATCCGGCTCCTTGGGGTAGCTCAGGACATCACGGAACGGCGGAGAGCGGAGGAGGAGCGCCAGAAGTTCGTCTCACTTGCCGAAAACAGTACGGAATTTATCGGCTTTTGCGACCTTGGCGGTACTCCCCTCTTTGTGAATGACGCGGGCCTTCGTCTGGTTGGGCTAGAAAGTCTTGACGAGGCAAAGAGGCTCCACGTTCGTGATTTCTTTTATCCAGAGGATCTTCCCTCTGTCGACAAGAGTCTGCTTCCACGGGCATTAGCGGGTGGACGGTCAGAAGTGGAGGTGCGGTTTCGGAACTTCAAGACCGGGCAGGCTCGCTGGGTTATCTGTAACGTATTTCCCATAAAAACATCAGGTGGAGAGATTGTGGGGTTTGGAACGGTGAGCCGTGATATCACCGACCGCCGAGAGACAGAGGAGATGCTGAAGGAGTCCGACAGACGAAAGGATGAGTTCCTCGCAACGTTGGCTCACGAGCTTCGCAATCCTCTTGCCCCGATTAGTAACGCTCTTCAGATCTGGTCCCGCGTCGGGAGCGATCCGCAACATTCGACTCGCCTCCGAGAGATAATGGAGCGACAGGTCCAGCAGCTCAAACGTCTTATCGACGATCTTCTTGATGTGTCCCGTATCTCCCGCGGAAAAATTCAGCTTCAGAGGGAGCCGCTGAACATTGCGTCAATTATAGAGGGCGCACTTGAGTCGGTGCGGCCGATGATTGACGAATCGGGGCATATCGTACGGATAGAACTTCCACACGAACTGGTGCGGGTTGAGGGCGATAGCGGACGATTGATTCAAGTTTTCGGAAATCTTCTGAATAACGCGGCAAAGTATACCCCTCGAAAAGGTGAGATCGGGGTGCGTGGCCGGATTGATGGTAGTTTCGTTGAGATCTCGGTGTATGACAACGGCTCAGGGATTCCTGCTGAGATGCTGACGAGTATCTTCGAGCCATTCACCCAGGTTCACCATAACCTCGATCGCGCTCAAGGGGGACTTGGCATCGGATTGACGCTCGTCAAAACGCTCGTGGAGATGCACGGAGGAAGCGTTGAGGCTCGGAGTGAGGGGCCGGGGAGGGGAAGCGAATTCCTCGTTCGCCTCCCTCTGCTGAAGGGTAGTGCCGACCGAGTCAGGTCCCTGGCAAACGAAGAGGAGCTGGAGGCGGCTTCATTAGTTCGGCATCGTGTGCTGGTGGTCGATGATCTAAGGGACTCTGCCGATACCCTCGCGATGATGCTTGAT
>JAULVA010000189.1:3203-8868 GCA_032111275.1 Bdellovibrionota bacterium | reverse complement strand
GAACAACCTCTATCTTTCGCTCAGCGAGCATCGGAGCGATATGCATCACAGCATCATCGAGACCACGAGCACCTTGCGACCCGCCAAGGATCAAAAGACGCTTAGGAGCATCGGGGCGAACGGTCGTCGCGTCCACCGACAAAAGCTCCTCACGAACTGGATGTCCGGTGTGAACGAGCTTCACCTTTCCTCGCACCGTAGTGTCCGCGAACGCGGTCGACATCGTCGTAGCGAAGAAACTCAAGAGTCGATTCGCCAGACCAGGTTGCCGCTCAGCTTCATGGATCCAGGTTGGAATCCCCTTCCATCGAGCAACGATAACAGGGAGCACCGACACATATCCGCCGACCCCAACAACCACGTCGGGCTTAAACGAACGATAGAGAGATGAGATCCGCGTTATTCCTTGCGGCAGCCGAAAAAGGAACTGCGCCACACCGAGAAGCCTTCTGCGCTTAACACCGGCGCTCGCTATGACGTGTCGGGTATACCCCTTCTCAACAATCAACTTCTCCTCAAGGGGACGTCCGGCACCGATGAACTCTATTTCGCAGGTGGGATCTGCCCTCTTGAGCGCGCTCACGATGTGCATCGCGGGAATCAGATGTCCCCCGGTTCCCGACGCGGCAACAATAAACCTACGACACGGCTGCTCAACGCTCTCGGAAACACCTATCTCAAAACTACTCGAACTCACTGGGCTAGCCATGAACGTACTCTCAAACCATGAAACTCCAAGCTCTAGCGAGAACCGTGGGGATGCTCACCAGCGTCTTTGCGGATACCGAGCAGGAGCCCCACAACTCCCATACAGGCGATCAAACTGGAGCCACCGTATCCAACCAGTGGAAGCACCATTCCCTTGGTGGGGAGAAGACCGATAACGACCCCAACGTTGAGAAGCGCTGGCGCCACGATCATCATCGTCAGACCAACAGCGAGCGCAAACAGAAATGTATCGTGGCGAACCCCTCGGGCGATCAGGAGCCCCCGCCACATCACAACGAGGAAGCCCGCGATGATACAAAGACCACCAACAAAGCCGAGCTCCTCGGAGATAACGGCGAAGATAAAGTCGGTATGCGCCGCGGGTAGGAAGAAGAGCTTTTGCTGACTACCGCCGAGGCCAACACCGTACACCTGGCCAGTTCCCACGGCGATGAGGGATTGGATAAGTTGATACCCCTTACCCGATGCGTCAGCGAACGGCGAAAGAAAGCTTACGACCCGCATCATCCGGTAGGGAGAGATGTACACCAAGAATCCCATGATGATAGCGACCGCGACCGAGCAGAGCGCCATGTGAACCAACCGCGCCCCAGAGGCCAGAAGCATGGAGAGCACGACAACAACGATCACCGCGGTCGAACCGAAGTCGGGCTGAAGGAGTAAAAGACCCGCCGCGAGGCCGACCATACACAACGGCTTAACGATGCCATTTAGGAACGAAGACAACTTAGCTTCATGGCGAGAGAGGAACCCCGCCATGGATACCACCATGAAGACCTTGACGAACTCCGCCGGCTGAAACCGAACGGGACCGAACTTGACCCACCGCGACGCTCCGCCCGCTCTATCAGCGATGCCTGGCGTGAGCGGCAAAAGAAGGAGAAAAAGCGCCGCGATAAGAAGGTAGGGAGAGATCTTTCGCAAGAACGCGAGGGGAACCTGCATGCAGGTCACCATAACGATGCCACCGAGCACCGCTGAGATGAGCTGGCGCTTCGCGTAGAAGAGCGAATCTCCCATCTTCTCTTGTGAGACGATACCGGTCGTGGAGTAGACCATCACGAGGCCGAACCCTACGAGGAGCAGAACCGAGACCACCAAAAGGTAATCCACCGGCGATGGAGCGTGAAGTTCTCTGAAGCGGCTCGATGGGAGGGCCGAGGTAAAATCCATAACGGGATTATGCCAGCGTAGCCTTGCGGCTGCCAGATGCAAAACGAGCGTCTTTCACGAATTCTATGACCCCCTCGCGGCGGATTTTTCAACACCGAAACGAGCCCAAGGTTACTTGTCGAAAGCCCCCCTATCGGCCACTATAGACGGCATGAATTCGACCGCCCTTACTGAGGCACACGAGCTTCCCCCCATCCACTCAGAAATCCTCGGCTCACGTGGCCCAACGGTTGTCCTCCTCCACGGATGGGGACGCTCCCTCGAAGCGATGCGCCCACTTGGAGAGATCCTCGCAGAGCAGTGTCGGGTGGTCCTCCTCGATCTTCCCGGATTCGGTCGCTCTTCACTTCCAGCTCCAGCCTCAAACGAGGGTGGCGGATGGGGAACCTTTGAATACAGCGAGCGGGTCAAGGAGTTCCTCGATCAATCGGGCATCAAGGAGTGCGTGCTCCTTGGGCACTCCTTTGGTGGTCGCCTCTCAGTCCAGTTAGCCTCCAGGTACCCCGAGATGGTGCGGGGGGTCATCCTCGTTGGAAGTCATGGACTCAAACGGGAGCGCCCCCTCAAGGACGAGATCAGGGTTCGCTACATCAGGGCGCTTACCAAGGTGGCGAAGGCGATCGACGGCATGACCGGCACCCGCATCTTCGCTCACCACCTGGCGCCCCGCTTCGGTTCGCGCGACTACAACGCCGCCGGCGATCTGCGGAAGACCCTCGTCAAGACGGTCAACGAGGACCTCACCCCTGAAGCCTCGCGAATTACAGCGCCGACCCTCCTCCTCTGGGGAGCGAACGACACCGAAACGCCGCTCGACCTCGCTCAAAGCTTCAACCGCCTGATCAAGGGATCGCAGCTCTACGTATTCCCGAACAAGGGACACGAACCCTTCGCGGACGTCGGCTGCCACCTCCTTGCTACCTATATTACCGAGTTCCTTACATCGAGAGGTCTCAGTGCTCGCTAAGATCACAACCGTCATCCTCATCGTGGCGATCCTCGCCTTCGCGTGGAGGAGAACCCTTTCCTACCTGCGCTACTTCCAACAAGAGGAGTATAATTCAACTCGCTTCATCGCGTGGATTAAGAGCAATCGAGCGTTCGACACGCGAGGGACACTCGTTCTTCTCCTCGCGCTCATCGCGCATCTTATCTTTCCTGGTAGCGGAGCCTCGTTTCTTATCGCCCTCCTCTCAGCCGCGACCCTTCTCGTTGTCGCCTACGTCATAGAGGGGGATCCTCGCACGACCGGAAAGATCCGGCTCAACATGACGGAGCGCGCGACGAAGACCGCGTGGATCGCGTACGGAATGCTCGCAATCCTCGGCCTCATGCCCCTCTTCGGGCTCTGCTGCTCGTGTTCTCAGGGGTCAGCGCCGCTTACCCTCGCCGCGCTCTGCGGTATCATCATCGCCCAGGTCACACCAGCGACGCTGATGCTCGCGACGAAGATCCTCTCGCCAGCGGAGAAGAGAGTTCAAAAGTACTATTACGATGACGCGAAACGGATCCTCGCCGAGGTCAATCCCTTCGTCATCGGCATCACCGGCAGCTACGGTAAGACCGGCGCGAAAGCGGCGCTCGGCGATCTCCTCACGCAGACCGTCGGAAGCACC
The DNA here is from genome assembly GCA_032111275.1 of Bdellovibrionota bacterium. Lineage (GTDB taxonomy): Bacteria > Bdellovibrionota_C > UBA2361 > UBA2361 > OMII01 > OMII01. The sequence continues at coordinate 5,350 of JAULVA010000189.1, read as the reverse complement.
TTCTGGCCCAAGAAGAGTATCAACACCGTCATGGGGATCACACGCACCATCCGCGACACGATGAGACCGCACCACAAGTACGCCGTCATCGAGATGGGCGCCTACAACATCGGCTCTATCAAGCGTCTCTGCGAATTCACACCACCGAGAGCCGCTCTCGTTACCGCCGTAGGCATCATGCACCTTGAGCGATTCGGCAGCCCAGAGAACGTCTACACAGCGAAGAGCGAGATCGCTCAGGCGCTCCCCGATGACGGCATCCTCGTGTGCAACGGCGACAGCCCTAACGCGCGCCGGATGGCCGAACAGCACAAGCGCGCGACCACCCTGCTGTACGGATTTGATCTCTCGAAGGGCCCGCTCGATTGTTTCGCCACCGATGTCTCGTACGATGAGCACGGAACCTCCTTCGTCATCCACTACAAGGGCGAGCGCTTCCCGGGCCGAACGCCCCTCTTGGGACGCCCCGCGCTCTCAAACGCCCTCGGTGCCTTCACGATGGCGTGCGCACTTGGGGCACAACCCGCGTTCGCGGTGGCGTGCATGGGGAACCTTCCGCCGGTCGATAATCGACTGGTCCTTGATAAGGGGTCCCGCGTTTCTTATCTCCGAGACGCCTACAACTCAAACCCAACCGGTTTTGAGGCGGCGCTCGACGTTCTCAAACATCTCCCCGCTCAGCGGCGAATACTGATTACCCCTGGGATGATCGAGCTCGGCGACATGCAATACGAGGAGAATAAACGCCTCGCGACGATGGCGGCGTCGGTGTGCGATCGGATCTACGTGGTCGGCACAACGAATAGAGACGCCATCCTCGCCGGGCTCACTGAGGCGAACTTTCCGCGAACGAAGACTATTATCGCCGACACCCGGGACGAGGCGTTCAACACCCTCGCCGAACAGAGCGCCGAGGGCGACCTGGTGTTAATCGAGAACGATCTCGGCGATCTCCATGAAGGTAAGGTGAGGTTTTAACGTGGCACAGAGCAAACGAACACGGGTAGCTGTACTTTTTGGTGGACGTTCGGTCGAGCATGAGATCTCGGTCATCACCGCGCTTCAATTGATGCAGGCGATCGATCCGGCGGTGTACGATGTAACCCCTGTGTACATAGCGCCAACGGGAACGTGGCACACCGGCACCCAACTCCTTGAGCGCTCCTTTTACGCCAAGGTGCCCGGCAACCTCACCTCCCTCGATGAGGTAACCCTTCTGCCGAAGCCCGGCGTACGGGGGCTCACGAAGCTCTCAGGTAACTCCATCATCCCGATCGATGTCTTCCTGCCAGCCTTCCATGGCCAGTACGGAGAGGATGGCTGCATTCAAGGGCTCTTTGAGATGGCGGATGTGCCGTACACCGGAAGCAACGTCGTATCCTCCGCGCTGACGATGAACAAGTACGCGTGCAAGGTCTTCCTCAAAGAGCACGGGGTTCCGGTGCTACCCGCGCAATTGATCGCCCGTTCTGACGCTCAGAAAGACATTAACGGGGTCGTTCAGAAGGCGCTTTCGACCGAGGGGTTCACGACACTCCCGCTCTTCGTCAAGCCGTGCAACCTCGGATCGAGCATCGGCATCTCCAAGGTTAAAGAGGCACACGAACTCGCCCCAGCTCTCGCCAAGGTTTTTCGCTTCGATACACACGCGCTCATCGAGCCGTGCGTTAATGAGATCATGGAGATAAATTGCTCGGTGCGCGAGCACGACGGGATTCACGCCTCGGTCGTTGAGATCCCTGTGTCTCCATCCGGCGTCCTCTCGTACGAGGAGAAGTATCTTCGAGGTGGGGGGAAGAAGACCGGTCAATCGGCGGGGATGGCGAGCCTTACCCGCGTTATCGATCCACAGGACCTCGATCCCGATATCAAAAACTCCGTCCTCGAACTCGCCACTCGATCATTCACGGTGCTGGGATGTTCCGGTGTCGCGCGCCTCGACTTCATCGTCGATCTCGCGACCGGAAAGCTCTACTTCAACGAGCTCAACGCATTTCCAGGTTCGTGCTCCTTCTACCTCTGGGTGAAGTCACATCCACGGGTGCTCTACACCACGCTCATTCACAACATGATCGAAACCGCGCTCATGCACCACGCGACGGCGGCGTCGCTCGACCGAAATATCGGGCTGAAGGCGCTGCGGGGAT
>JAULVA010000189.1:1818-3193 GCA_032111275.1 Bdellovibrionota bacterium | reverse complement strand
CATTCCCGCTCGGCGCTCGGGCCCAGGGGGCGTTGCCCCCTCCCGCCGCTGAACGCGGCTTCATCCTTAGCGGTTCGAATTGGCGTATACCGGGTCCCTCCCTCTCACCCGTTCGAACTGGCTCGAATGGAGACCGAAACCAACTGCATTCAGCTAGTTAGATGCAACCCTCCTACATGCACCAAATAACTCTCACCGGTCATCTTACCCTAGTCTAGGAATGCGCGGCGAAACCGATTCGTGTGGCGAGCAAGGACTCAAGCACCCCTCAATGGCACACCTCACTCTCACACTGCGCCCTAGGTTTTCCACTCTACTCTACGGTCTCTTTCTACTGGCCCTCACCATCTCCTGCGCAACCGACCTCTGGGCGCAACCGGCACCGGTACCGCCTCCGCTTAACTCGATCACCCTTTTTGGCGATACCGTCAAACGCTCACTCAAAGAGGTGGCGCCAGCTATCGACACAGCGCAGGAGGTTGAGCTGGACATCTTAGACGCCCAGAAGAACAGCTATGCGGACAAAGCCGCTGAGATCTATGAGGTGATAACCTCGATGTGTCACGTCGGCACGATCTCGCCGACCGTGGCGATCCTACAGAGCTGTGCGAGCGCGCCAACCACGCAAACACGCGCGTGGGGCTCCTTCATTACCGAGCTTAAGAAAGCAGCTATCAAAAAGCCTCGTCCCTCGCCGGAGCAAGCGCAACCGCTTGTCGACACCTGGCGTTTAACCCTCGAACCTTTTGGAACGCGGATCTATCTCGTCTCATCCGGCACGGACCTCACCCCTGTTACGATACAGGAGCTCGTATCGACGACCCTGGCAGCCACGCCACTCGGAGCGCCCCTCACCAGCTCGTTCTCCCCTCGGTGTACCCTCAACGCAATCTCACTCGGAAAGCGGATCGATAAGCCCTGCGCGAAATCTATCCCCCTTCCCCCCTTCAGCGCCACCATCGAGAACGGCGCCCTGACCCTCGTGCGATTGGCGAAGGAGCAGGGTCAGGCATTCATCAAGCTTTGGAACGTATCGCCCGAAGATGAAAGTTCCTTGAACGAAACAACGCTCACGGTCAATATCGGAAAGGTTTCGATCGTCCGCCCCACACCGACACCAACCCGGACACCGCCCGTGACTCGTACTCCAACCAACACACCGAGTCATACCCCAACGAGCACGCCAACGAGAACTCCAACGCTAACCAAAACACCAACCCCGACAGTGACACCAACAGCAACGCCGACACCCACGGCTACGGCGACCTACACGAGAACGCCGACGTGGACCCCAACGCCCACCAAGACACCCACTCCAACACGGACTCCAACGCACACGCCGACCGAAACACCCTCACCAACCCCGACGCTCGAC
>JAULVA010000189.1:0-1808 GCA_032111275.1 Bdellovibrionota bacterium | reverse complement strand
CGACGTAACTAAGGAGATCCTCGCGCCGGGCGATGAGACCACCACCCTCGATCCGGTCTTCGGTATCCGATTCGCCGATGACTCAAAATTCATTACCACGATACTCTCCGTGCAGGCTCGCTTGACGGAGGGGCCTGTCGGAGATGAGTCGACAGTACGCATCAGAAACATCACCACGAGCAGATTACATGAGGATGGGGTTCTGGAGCTCTACTTCTCTCCACGGTCAGGGGGACGCTTTACGACACCACTTCGAGCGAACACTACAGGGAGCCTCTCGGTCACCGCGCTTGTGATGGACGAAACGGGGGCGATTAATCTCCTCACAACGATCGAAGAGATCCCTTTCAGAACAACTGCGAACGACACACCGAACAACGAGACCGTCACACGACACGTCTTCGCTCTGACCGGTGAGAGAGCCCCCACACCGACACCCCTCCCAGAGGATTGCACGAACGAGATCGACGACGACGACGACGGGGACGGTGACGGTGACGGTGACGGTGACGGTGACGGTGACGGTGACGGTGACGGTGACGGTGAGATCCATTGTAAGGACACCGAGTGCGAAAGCAATCCGGTCTGTGATAACGCGAAATGCACGGGAGCGAGCTATTGCAATCCGAACTGCCCTGAATAAAGCCGATGCGTGTGCGACCCCTCGGCGCTCGGATGCACCGATAACTGCCCGTGTGGGACCACTCGGGATCCAGAAACGATGACCTGTGTACCTCAAGGCGAGATCTGCGACAACGGGGTCGACGACGACTGCAACGGCCGAGCGGACTGCAGCGACGATGCGTGTCACACCGCTCCGAACTGCACAACCACAAGGTGCAACGGTGCTAACGTGTGGAACCCCCCTGCCCGGAATTTAGCCTCTGCGCCTGCGTGCCATCTCATCCGGACTGCCAGCCGGGAACTCCTCCCGTTGAGGAAACCGCCGAACCAACAACCGTTCCTACGATAGAGCCAACCCCAACCGATACGCCGTCTTACATAGAGACCCCTTCAAAGTGTGGAAATGGCGAAATAGACTCAGACGAGGATGAGCAATGCGTAGATGGCGCCGCCGAGCCGAACGCCCCATGTAGCGACGGCGAGGTTTGCTCGGGATGCGCGTGCGTAGTGCCGCGGCGGCCTACGCCCGGCCACGCCCGTGCGTTGTTCTCGTAGTTTCTGGAGTAAATTCAAACGGTAGCTTCTACACCGCGGTTGGAGAGTCCCTCAACAGAGCCCTATCAGGTCAGAGATCGAGCTTCGCGAATCTGTCCCGAATCGATCTCGGCGGCACCATAGACCCCTATCAGATGAGCGCTCAGGTTGAATCTCAACTCGCTGGACTGTACGGGAATAGTGAGCGGGGAGAACGGATCCTCGTCGCGACTCACTCCTTGGGAGCGATCGCGACTTTCAATTCGAGAGCTATCTACGGCGGGACCTATCCTGATACTCAGTTCCTTTTCTACGACCCGCCCTACAACGCCAAGGGAACGAGCTGGCTTCCCCCGTGGTTCCCATTCCTTCCCGCTGCCGCAAAAGCAATCGGAATTTCATATTCGTTCACCAACATCACTTTATATCCGGTTCCTTCGGTATACTGAATGGATGGAATATGTGGTGCTCGGTGCGCCAAGTCTTTTAAATTATCCAAAACAGAATCAAACAGATAGTCACGATCGTTTTGCAAAACGACGGTTTCGTTTTGATATTCTTGCATGAGTTACATATTCTGTTGTTGTTGGATGTTATTCATTACTGGTTATTATTAGACATAGTTTGCTTGTTATACTCGACCGTTCTAA
>JAULVA010000188.1:0-5473 GCA_032111275.1 Bdellovibrionota bacterium | reverse complement strand
CCGTCATGGACTGGCGAGCAGCCCCCCTTGGCCTTTTGGGGGCCATTCTGCTTCTAGCTCCCGGCTTCATCTCCGACGCCATTGGACTTGTGTTCGTGCTCATAGCCGCTGTCGGGCTTAAAGATGTTGTGGTGATAGATTCGGGAGATGCTCTTCTGGTCGTCGCGCGGGACAGTGTCCAAGAGGTACGCAAGGTAGTCGAGGAGTTGAAGCGACGGGAGCGTAAGGATTTAATTTAATTGATGTACTACTAACCAAGTGGATAGGAGATATGGATAGAAAGGTAGCGTTTATTACCGGAATTACGGGCCAAGATGGTTCGTACCTCGCTGAGCTTCTCTTGAGCAAGGGTTATAAGGTCTATGGAATGGTGCGGCGCGCGTCAGTTGATAAGTTTGAGCGCATCTCTCACATTATGGACAAGATCGAACTTATTCAGGGAGATCTTCTCGATCAGTACTCTCTTATATCCGCTCTTAAAAAAGCGCAGCCGACCGAGGTGTACAACTTGGCGGCTCAGAGCTTCGTGCCGACAAGTTGGGCTCAGCCTGTGTTGACATCGGAGTTCACCGCAATCGGTGTGACTCGAATGCTCGAGTCGATCCGACTGGTCGATCCGAAGATTCGCTTCTATCAAGCGTCAAGCTCTGAGATGTACGGTAAGGTTTTAGAGACGCCTCAAACCGAGAATACTCCATTCTATCCGCGCTCGCCCTACGGCGTCGCTAAGGCCTACGGCCATTACATCACGGTAAATTATCGTGAGAGCTACAATCTCTTCGCGGTCTCGGGAATTCTCTTTAATCACGAGTCTCCACGCCGCGGACTTGAGTTCGTTACCCGGAAAGTTACCGATGGTGTAGCGAGAATTAAGCTTGGTCTCGCGAGCGAGCTTCGGCTCGGCAACCTCGATGCTAAGCGCGATTGGGGCTTCGCGGGGGATTACGTCGATGCTATGTGGCGTATGCTTCAGCAAGACACTCCAGACGATTACGTCATCGCGACCGGTGAGACTCACACGGTCAAGGAGTTAGTGCAGGTAGCGTTTGATCATGCGGGGCTTGATTGGGAGAAGTATGTGAAGCTCGATCCCGCCTTTATTCGTCCAGCTGAGGTTGATCTTCTGATAGGAGATCCAGCTAAGGCCAAGAAGAACTTGGGATGGACTCCAAAGGTCAGCTTCGAGCAGCTCGTCAAGATGATGGTCGACGCGGACATTGAACGCCTCTCGGCATAACGGCACGAAGCGGAGCCACGATAACATGCGAGCTCTTGTCATAGGCGCTGGTGGATTCGTCGGGGGATACCTCGTGAACCATCTCCGTGACCGCGGTGATGAAGTTATCGGCACGTCCAATACGGCGACCTCGGTTGAGGGCTGCGCTGAATCGGTAAGTCTCGATATCACCGACGGGCCGGCCGTGGGCGCCCTTCTTAATAGGGTTAAGCCGAACGTCGTATACCATCTGGCTGGGATTGCCTTCGTTCCTGAAGCGGAGAGTAATTTCGAGAAAACGCTACAGGTGAATGTTGCGGGGACCGCCAACATCGCCCGCTATTGCTCCCTTCTTGAGATGAAACCCACCCTCCTCTTTATTAGTTCCGCCGAGGTGTACGGACACGTGCAGCCGCGGGAGTTGCCTATCCGAGAGGATAACCCGCTTCGTCCAGCGAACAACTACAGCCTCAGTAAACGGATGGCTGAGCTCGTTGTTGAGCGATACGGAAGGCAGACCGGACTCCGGTACGCGGTCGCGCGCCCCTTCAACCATATAGGACCGAAGCAGGATGCGAGATTTGTCGCCTCTAACTTCGCCCTGCAGTTGGCTCGCGTGGCACGTGGTCTTACACCTCCCGTGCTTGAGGTCGGAAACCTAGAAGCTAGGCGCGATTTTTCCGATGTTCGCGATATCGTTCGGGCGTATCGCCTCATCGCTGACGGTCATCAAGGGGTGTTCAACCTCGGATCCGGTCGAGCCGTTTCGATCCAAGAGGTGCTCGACACGCTCGTTGAGATTTCGGGATGCAAGGTTGAGATTCGTCAGGATCCGGCCAGGATGCGCGGACCCGAGGTCGCCGAGTTGTATGGGTGCATAGACTCCGCCGCTGCGGTATGTGGATGGACCCCTCGCATTCCGCTTCGGTCATCTCTCCAGGAGATATATCGATATTGGTACGAAACCCTCGACAGGGAGGATGCCGCGTAACGGGCGCCCCATCCTCGAAGGAACGGCGTTTATAGTTGCGGTGCTCGACGCACGGTCGCGCTTTACGGTTTCTCCAGACGCAGACGTGTGGCACCCTACACGGGGTGATCTATGGCCGACTACGGATTTGAATTCATTAAATGGGATAAGGACCTCTCGTTTCTGATCGAGTGTCTTACCGAGACCTTGAGGGAGCTTGGAGAGGTCGACCTCGCGCGAATCGTTCCTTGGTCCTCTGGTCGGACGAGCCCGGGCAGCCTCGGGCGTGATGGGATTCGGGTTTACTCGCTCGCTTTTCAGATCCTTAATACCGTCGAAGAGAACACAGCGAATCAGGCGCGTCGTCGTGATGACGCCGCCGGTGGACGGCGTGTTGAAACCGGGCGGTGGAGGGAGGTACTTCCCGCTCTCAAGCGGGCTCTCTCTAGTCATGAGATACGATCTCTCTTCGAGCGGGTTCGGGTATGCCCTACGCTTACGGCGCATCCTACGGAGGCGAAACGAGCCACCGTGTTGGACCACTACCGCAATCTCTACCTGTTACAGGTTCGACTTGAGAACCAGATGTACTCATCGTCTGAGCGAGCTCTCATGCGTGATGAGGTCAAGGCGCATCTTGAGCGCATCTTCCGAACTGGAGAGGTATTCATCCACCGCCCTGATGTATTCTCTGAGTTGCAGAACGTCATTCACTATCTCTCGGATGTTTTCCCCCGCGTCATTACCATGATGGTAAAGCGCTTCGTGTTGGCTTGGAAACGCGAGGGGCTCGATAGCGATCTGTTCGGGGATAAACCGGTATTCCCCGGACTCTCATTCGGAAATTGGGTGGGAGGGGACAGGGATGGGCATCCGTTCGTCACCGCCGAGGTGACGCGGGCGACACTCCTTTCTTTGAGACAGCACGCGCTCGACCTTCAACGAGCGGAGGTTCGGCGACTAGCGGCAGGGCTTAGTGTCAGTGGTTCTGGGCTCTCGTTGCCGACGGAATTTCTCGAGCGTTTTGAATCTCTCAGGGGTCTCTGCGGAGCGCTCGCCGATAGCGCGGTGAATCGTAATCCCGGCGAGCCCTTTCGTCAGTTCCTCAATTTGGTTGGCGTTCGCATACCGCTCAGCGCTTCAGAGCCGGAGACCCACAACTACACTCGCTCGGAAGAGTTGATCGAGGATCTCGCGCTCGTGGCTCGCTCGCTGCGGGCGATCGGAGCCGCGCGCCTCGCTCAGGAGGATGTGCTTCCGGCGATCCAGATCGCGCACACCTTTGGCTTCCATCTCGCCCGCCTCGACATCCGTCAAAACAGCGCCGTTCTTGAAAAGGCCCTTGAGCAGTTTATTGACGGAGCTAAGGTTTTTGATGTGGCGTGGAGAGATCTGTCCCGTGACACACGCGCGGCCTTCATCTCCTCAGAGTTGTCGAAGCCTCGGCCGTTCGTGTCCCACTCACAGTCCGTTGGGCCCGAGGGGGACGAGATTCGGAAATTGTTCTCGGTCATCGCGGAGCATGTCAGGGCGTACGGCTCTGAGGGGATTGGATCGTTTATTGTGAGTATGACTCGCTCTCCTGAGGATCTCTTCTCTGTGGGACTTTTGGCTCGAGAGGGCGAGATGATCTCGTTCGCCGAGGGAGAGGTCGTCATTCCACTCCAGATAGTGCCCCTGTTTGAGACGATCGACGATCTTGAGCGAAGCGAGGGGATTCTCGGAGCGTTTCTCAGGCAGCCAGTTATCGCGCGCTCGCTGATGAAGCACCGTGGAATTCAAGACGTTATGATCGGGTATAGTGATAGCAATAAAGACGGAGGCATCTTAGCGAGCTTCTGGGCTCTTCAGTGCGCTCAGGAGAGGCTGCTCTCGCTTGCCAAGGGGCTCTCAATTCCGATTCGATTTTTTCACGGCCGAGGAGGGACTATAAGTCGAGGTGCTGGCCCTACGGATCGGTTTCTCGCTTCCTTGCCTCCTGGCGCGCTCGCCCATGGTATGAAGTTGACCGAGCAGGGTGAAACGATCTCTCAAAAATACGCCAACCTGCTCACCGCCTCGTACAACCTTGAGGTTTTGCTGGCGGGAACCATAAAGCACGGGGCACTTGAGAGCGAGGGGCAGCCATCGGCCTCAGCCCGAAATGTACTCAAATCGATCTCCGACATTAGCTTCGCCGCGTACCGCGATCTGATCACCAGGAAGAATTTCGTGTTGTTCTTTCGTTCGGTCACACCGGTTGATGTGATTGAACAGAGTAAGATCGGATCTCGGCCCACCCGTCGTAGCGGCTCCACATCCTTGGATGACCTCCGGGCTATTCCATGGGTATTCGCGTGGAATCAGTCCCGATTTTTGCTCTCGGGCTGGTACGGTGTTGGCAAGGCGCTAGACCATCTCTGCTTGAATCATCCTGAAGGATGGACCACGCTACGTCATGAGATCAAGCGGCGTGGGGCAATCGCCTACCTCTTCCTCAATATCGAAACCTCACTCCACAGCGCTCACGAGCAGATAATGACGCTCTACGCCTCCTTGTGTTCGGATGTAGAGATACGCGACTCTTTCATGAGTGATATCGTAGCTGAGTTTCGTAGGAGTCGCGAACTGGTAGCTCAGCTCCTTGGCGGAGCGTTCTCCGAGCGACGGCCTCGCATGTTTAAGACGCTCTCTCTGCGGGAGCCCCCGCTCGCCGACCTCCATCACCGTCAGATAGAGCTCCTGAGGGAATGGCGAGCAGGGGCATCTCACGAGGTCCTTGAGGAGCTTCTTCTCGTCACGAACGCCATAGCCGGTGGTTTGAGAACGACGGGGTAGCTCTCCGCCCGGCGGAGATTTTTCGGTATGTGGAGCTAACCTACTAAAACGGTTGGTGTTGTGGTGCTTTTTCGGACATTGCTCGCGTTGTGATTCTCGTGGCCCTGCTTGGGCATCTTACCTAGAGCGAGCCGGTCCATACCACGCGTTTGTTCCGTCCCGCTGGTGCGCCAGTTCGTGTCCGGTCTTTTACTCGGTTTTATGTCTTATCAGCAACAGGAGTGCATGGAAGGGAATCTGAAGCGGATCCTGATCATTGATGATGAAGAGTCCGTGAGAACATCGCTCGCCTTGCTTCTTCAGGATAGCTACCATGTGGAGAAGGTAGCCTCCGCGGAAGAGGCTCTCGCTGTGTTTCACAGAGAGCCGCACCCTGATGCTGTTCTCCTCGATGTGCTGATTCCGGGAAGTGACGGCTTCTCCCTCCTAAAACAGATTAAAGAGCTTGATTGTAAGGTGCCCGTTATCAT
>JAULVA010000187.1:4818-9067 GCA_032111275.1 Bdellovibrionota bacterium | reverse complement strand
GGGCAGGAACGCAGCATCGTTGTGGCGACAAAAATCCTGCAGAATTGAATTGAAAGATTTCACCCGCTCCAAACGATATGCCTTGGTGGGATCCCAAGAAAGAGGATCTGTGAGTGCATCATCCACAGGGGTAAGACCGATGAATCCAATTTTTTTAGACAGGGTTCGCGCATGACCCAACATTTGATTCAGCTTCTCGACATACATCGCCTCTGTCACTATCTCCTTGCTATTGCGGAGATTAATGATGGAATCATTAATTCCGATAGCTATAAGGAAAATGGTTTCCTCAGCCTGATCTCGGCGCAGTAACGTCTCTTGAATTAGTCTGTTCGCCACCCCAGCGGAGGTGTCACCCGAAATTCCGAGGTTATACACCGGACACCAAAAACTGGGGTTGGTTACTTGATACCTATCGACTGCCTTTCGAAGACGTTGCGCCCATCCCCCTCCATCTGGATCCCATGCGCCCCACGTAATACTGTCTCCGAATAAGAAGAGTTGCGGCATGTAGGTTACCGAGGTTCCGACTTCGAGTTAGTCCCAAGTTTTTCAGCAATCCACATCTTCACGAGGGACTGCCGCGTAACCCCCAACCTTCTGGCTTCTTTATCAAGGCTCTCAATCACCCATACTGGGAAATCGATGTTAACCCGCTTCAGCTCAGCATTGACGCGGCGAGCCTTCTTCTTATCAAGATACCCTGTGACATCTTCACCGCGCTCAAAAGCAGCATCGAAGACTTTTGCTTTAACTTTCTTCATATAGTTCCACCTCTTCTTTTCGAGAACGGCGAACGGAGATAATTCGAATCTTATTTCCGCGATAGGTTGCGACAGCGCTCCAGTGTTTATTTCCAATCTTTCCAATGAAAAGGAATCGGGGTTCATCAACTGACATCGCTTCCAATTCTAGAAGATGCGGATCCTCCCAAAGAGCTTTGGCTTCTTCGAAGTCGATTCCATGCTTATTCTTGTTAGACTCGTTTTTCTGGAAGTCGAATTCGAAAGGCATACTATAAATATACCTTTATTATACCTAAAATACTACGTCGAAATGAGCGATGTAGGGACCCGCGACAAAGAAGCTGGATGCCACATGGGTGCAGACTGGTGAAAAATAGTATGATGCCAGTAGATGAGGCGGTGATAGACAGCCTACCTCAGCGTTTCTCCCGCTCGGCGCTCGCGCCCAGGGGCTGCCGCCCCACCTGCCTGAGCAACCCCGAGCTTGTCGAAAGGGAGTCGAACGGCTCTCGCTCCTGGTCGGTGCTTCACCTGGCTTCTTCGAATTTTCTGAGTTTTCAATGGTCAGATGCGCTGTGCCTGTATCAACAAGAAACCATCCCCCATTCGGATCTGATTCCTTAGCATCCCAAAGATCGCGGCAGAGTGTGGGATACCACCCGCATAACTTTACCGACTCAGGATGCCGCATGACCTCGATCATCGCATACGGAACTGTCGTACGAGCACCACAAGTTATCGGGCTCCCCCTGCCTGGCGAGGAGCGATCTGTGGGCTTCAGCGTGGTGGTTGAGGAGGATTTTTGTGATGAGGGTGGGGATGAGCGAAAGAGGGGACTCTATCAAGTCGTGCTCGGAGAGGATCAAGCGAGCCACGCCCTCGCGAATCTCAAGATAGGCTCGTCCGTCTTGATTCGGGGCGAGCTGTTCGCTCCCTATGCTCCGTTCGGCGATCCATCCTGGAATCACCGGCTCCTCTTCGGTGAGGAGCTGATCGTGTTGCCGGGGGAGTTGCCAACGGGGAGGGCGTACACCATCACATCAGATGAGAAGCAGGCCCCTATCGCCGTGTCCGCTTAAGCGAAGAAGATCGGGCGTTATCAGATATCTGCCCACGTGCGCTCAAAATCCACTGGCTCTCGGCGCACGCGAGGTTCAGAAGAGTTTCCCATTCGTAACCCCCTCGTGATCGTTTCGTTAGAACTCGCCCCCATACCTCCTCGTAGAAGTAACGACTAGGTAGAGGAGCCTATCTGTATGAAACGTTTTGTCATCGCAGCTGTTGTTCTGGTTGTATCGAGTATCGTTGGAGTTTCACAAGTTGAGGCGCTGAGCCCGCCGGCTGTTGAGCCCCTTTTAGGGCGATGTGTCTTTCCATCCCCCCGAGCCCTCGGAGCCATAATCTCGACCGAGGCGAAAAAGACCTACCTCTCTCAAGGATACAAGCAGGCGTTTGTGGGCGTTCGGGTGTTTGTTCAGAGGCCGATCATGCAACAGCTCAAAAAGGGTAACGTCAGTGGATTAAAGAGTATCACGCCGACCGCTGGAAACCCGGCGATGTTACGGATTACCACGGATTCGAAGGGCGCTCCACTTGAGATCGGTTGTAACGTTGACGCTGAGATCACTACCACGGTCGTTTTAATTGACGCCAAAGGAGTTCGTTCAAACGGTCGATCGGTAACCAAGGTAATCGTTCAGGGAGCGTTCCTGTAGAGGTTCGCATCTACGCTCGGGTGATTCACCGGGGGGGGGACTATCTCTCTCATGCGATGCGATACGATCATGTGAGGGAGGGTCAACCCCGCGATCAGGCACATGGAGGCCGCGAAGAGATCGTCGATGCGCGAGAAATCGAAACGAAGTGTAAACGGCAGGAGTCCGAGGATCGCGAGGAGGGAGATGAGCGCGAAATCGAGCGGCACGCCGAACCGACTGCCCCCGAACATCTCGCTGCAGCTCTGAAGGTGCTTCAGGGAATGACGCCCGATGAACCACACCGCGAACCCACTTAAGGGGGGTAAGATAATCCATGCGCACAAACAGATCAGGCGTTGGAGGTGCTCCGTTCTATCGGTGCCCCTGTTCGATACGAGTGCGGCCGAGAGGAGGATTCCAAGGAGTACGGCTAGCGCGTACGAGACGAACACTAGGGGGCGCTCGATAGAACTGAATATCTCCGGCGGGACGAAGTACGCCATGTACCCTTGAGCCGCTCTCGCGTGTAAGCCGATAGGCAGAAGGATCGCGCTCACGCCGTACGCGGCCCCGACAAGGGGTGAGGGGGGAGTGGTCGCGTGCATCTCCCCTTCAGAGAAATGGATCGCTGAGATACCTAGAAACAGGGAGAGCCCGATGAGAGGTGCGAAAACGCAGAGTCCCCCCATGCCAACGACGCCACCGAGGTAGAGCGCTACGATCTTCTTCTGCGAGAGCGGGGCATCACGCCACTTCGCTTTCGCCACGCGAAGATCGAATGAACCATGAGGAATCCCGGCGCAGATCATGAGGGCGAGCGCGCCCCATTCGGCCCATGCCGGCGCGAGGATCCACCAGGTGGTCATGGAGACAAAGAGGGTGAGAACGAGGAGTGTGCCACCTTTCATACGCGGAGTAGAGACCTCACCATCGCGCGTTTGGGAGCTGAGAGCCACACCGATAGCGCATCGAGGGGTCGGACATCACCTGAAAGAAACGCTATGAGCGAGTCACCTGGAGCTTGAGAGAGGATTCCCTCCATGATCTGCCTTCCTCTTTCTGGCGCGTTAAGGAGGGCGCGGAGGAAGAGTGAATCCCCGAGCGTCAGCCATCTTGGATATACGTTCGTCGAGGCGGGGCCGTGGCCGAGTATGTTCTTGGCGACCTGCCGGGCTTGTTCCTGCGCGCGAACGAACGCGTACCCGGTCGCCGGACGAACGATGCCCGCCGCGCTTCCTACCGTCACATTCGTGGCAGGTTTCGGCGTTTGCAAGCCCATCGGTATCCGCCCGTATTCGGTTGTTCCTGACTGCACCGCAGCGCCGTGGGTTCTCTCAAGCCACGAGAAACATCGATCGAGATGGTATCCCTTCGGCATAGGCGAGGGGCTGAAGGTTGTATGCTCAACGAGAGCTGTTCGCTCCGAGATGGGAAGCACGTAGAGAAAGCTCACCGGTGCGTCAACGCTACTCTCGTGAAGATCCATGAGGAGGGCGGCGCTCGGGTCGAACACCGGTCGTTCCGCGGTGACCCATACCCCGGCGAACGACTGCCACAGGGTCGCTTGTGAGGTAGCCGCTTCAAAAGCGGCATCGACCACGGCATCAAAGGTTTTAGTTTGGTTGGCGGCGTGGATGGCGTTCCCGATGAGTTCCACTTTGGAGCATCCCCAATGGAATTCCACCCCGTGTGACTCAAGAGCGCGAAGGGTGGAGGAAAAGAAATCATCTCCTCGAATCATCGTGTAGGGGCACCTTGAAACATCGAGTCGACGCTCAAAAGATGCCCCACGGAACGTCACGGAAT
>JAULVA010000187.1:1131-4800 GCA_032111275.1 Bdellovibrionota bacterium | reverse complement strand
GGTTCGGGGAGGGTGGGGGAGTCGAGTACGGGTGTCAAAGATGGAGATCTTCAGACCCGGCTCTATGCTGAGTAGCTCACGAGCAAGGCTCAATCCGGAGAGTCCGGCACCACGAATTCCTATCGTCCGTGGCGTCATGTTTTGTACACGGATGCTTCGCATTCGAGTTTGTGTTCCTTGAAGAGCCCGAGTCCGCACGCAAGCGCGATCTTACGCGCGAACGGAACCACAGCCCGTTCTCGAGAGAGGTGTCCGCCGCGGATAACCCTCTCGCCGATAGCCGCGTAACATCGAGCGGCGACCCTGATTGCGAATCGGTTCTCTGGTGCGAGGTACTCAAGGCCCGAAAGACCACGAGCGTACCTCTCATCGGCGAGCCTTAAGAGTCGTCGCACCGCTTCTACCACCACCTGTTCGGAGCCGGCGCGCTCCGTCAGGAGGTGGTCGAGCGCTCGTTCTCCGAGCCACGCGCTCGGAAGATACTCGCGGTCTCTACCGAGGTCCTCGAATACATCTCGCGCGATATTGGTGTACTGCATCGCTATGCCGAGATCGGCGGCGTACGAACGCCCGGCGACCGCATGACCTCCAAGGATCGGATACATGATAAGTCCAACGTTTCCGGCTACCCCGAAGGCGTAGCGCTCAAGATCCTCTTCGTTGGTGATGCGGAGGGAGGGGACGTCATCTCTACAGGCGTCCACCAGCGCCGCGAGGGGGTCTCGAACCTCCGGATAGCGAGCAAGGAGTGGGGCGAGTGGTCGTACGAGATCGTTGTCAGTGTCTCCTGTCGTAACGGCGCACGCTATCTCATGTAGTCGCTCGTCACGTTCCGGTCGCGAGAGGTTCCCATCGGCGATATCATCAACCGTGCGACAAAAATCGTAGGCTAGCGCCGCGTCATATCTCACACCCTTCTCAAGCCAGAGCGTCGCGAAGTAAAAGGTTTTTCCCGCTTTGGAGATGAGCCGCATCTCGCCACTCATGCAGCTGACCTCGAGAGGATCTCCGCGATGGAGCTCTGGTTCGGGCGCGCTGAAGGGAAGTCATGAGCAACCATCCGTTCAACTATCTTCGCTGAGGTCACCACACCGGGAAGTCCTCCACCGGGATGTACGCCGGCTCCACAAAGATAGAGATTAGGGATCTTGTCCATTCGGTTGTGAAATCGAAACCAGGCGGATTGGCTCAGTAACGGAGCGATTGAGAATCCGGCCCCATACGGGCTGGAGAGGGAATCTCTGAAATATCGGGGATCGACCGACTCCGCGAAGGATAGCTCCGTCGACAAGCCGGGGAGGACCCTCTCTGAGAGGATATCGACAACGGTCTTCGTAAATCGGGTGAGGTCGGCGTTCCATCCGTTGTAGTTGCCCAAATGGGGAACGGGCGCGAGGACGTAAAAGAGCTCGCCGTCGTTCACGGCCATGCTCGGGTCCGTTGCGGCCGGGCGGTGGAGGTAGAGGCTTGGATCTTTAGGCAGGGTTCTTCCCTTGAAGATATCTCGCAGAAGGCCCTCCCATCTCTCAGAGAGGACTATCGTGTGGTGAGCCACCTCGAGATAAGAGCGCTTGGTCTTAAAATAGAGCACGAAGAGCCCCATCGATGATTGAGCCGTTCGTTCCCGAATGCGCTCTACCATCGAGAGCCTCGTTCGTCCAAGCGTAGCGTAGAGGGCACGGGGATCTCCGCCCCATACCGCTAGGTCGCACGGGAACACCCGCTGCTCTCCCCGATGCGCCGCTTCGAGAGAGGTTACTCGCCCAGAGCTGTCCGTTGAGAGCGATGCCACTCTATGTTCAAAATGAAACCTGATGCCGTGGCGCTTGCCCAGTTCGACGAGCTGCGTGATTAAAGCGGAGGTGCCACCTTTCGCGAACCAGATGCCGCCCTTGCGCTCCATGGCGTGAATGAGTCCGTAGATGGCGGTCGTGGTGAGGGGATTTCCCCCGACCAGGAGAGGAGGAAGAGAGAACGCTTGGCGAACCCTGGCGTCAGAGAAGTAGCGGGCGGTATGTCGCCACAAGGTTGAGAACCCTCCGAGCTTGAAAAGCTTGGGAACCATTTTGAGCATCGAGGTGATGCTAGAGAAGTCGGCGTCCCCGAGCTCCTCATAGCCGACGCGATAGAGCTCTTTGCTATGTGCGAGGTAGTCTCGATATCGAGAGGCGTCACGAGGAGAGAGCCGCGCGATCTCAGACTCCTGTCGTTCCACCGATGGGACCAGGTCCATCTCGGTTCCATCGGCATAAAGCAATCGGTACCATGGGTCGCAGGGAAGGAATTCTACCGAGTCCGCTCGGCTCTCACCAAAGAGTTCGAACAGTTCATCAAAGAGCCATGGAGCGGTAATGACGGTCGGGCCCGCGTCGAACGAATGCCCATGGAAGGAGAAGGTACGCGCGCGGCCTCCCGCATCGGGGCAGAGCTCAAGAACGTCAACGTCGTGCCCGAGGGCGCGTAGTCGTAACGCGCTCGCCAGGCTTCCCGCTCCACTTCCGATCACGACGGCTTTCATTAGTTCAGCTTAGCAAGAAGCCAGGATTAACAACATTATAAAAGAGAGGGAGGGGGGCCATAAAAAAAGCAGCGCCCGAAGGCGCTGCTCACGATAAGAACTATCGAAGACTAGATCGCGTTACGCGTTAGTCTCAGACTTTCGAACCGCTACGACGTAGATGAATACACCGAACACCGCCTTGGCGACGATATCGGAGATTGTGTATCCGATCTGTACATAGGTCGCAACCTCAGCACTTCCCACGTTGGCGCCTGGGAAGAAGTAGAGAGCATATACCACTGGGTAGAAGCACCATGAGAGAACCGTAAGGTTACGGGCTGTCACGATGAGATCTCGTACGGACTCAGGCTGCGAGTTGATCGCCTTAGAGAGTCCTGAGAAGAGGTTGATCACGATGTACATGAACGGAATCATGGATAGGAACCACCACTTGAACTTAGTTCCCACGTCAGCCGCGATCTCACCTGGATATCCGAGAAGGATCATAAGAGCAGCGGCGGTTGCCAGCTTCTGAGCCTTCGAAACGGTCTCTTCACGAGAGAGCCTCATAACAAGGATGAGCTCGATCAAGAGAAGCGGAACAGTAAGGAGCCAATCAACGTAGCGGTATGCATCGTTGAACTTATGAGCTGTTGCCTCTAACCCCGTCTTGGTAACGGTGAATGCTCCCTGCCAAGAATCAAATATTCTCCAGTAGTGGTAGAAAGCGATGAGCGTTACGATACCACTTATTGTCACCGCCGTTTTGTACTGTGGAGCGACCTGACTGCGGCCGAGAAACAAAAAGATGGTTGCTGCGCCCATCACAGCGATAGCGAACGAGAAGGCATTTGAAACGAGTTCAAACTGCCCGACATTTAACATTTCCATGGGATCTTCCTCATGAAGAAGGTTTATAGCGAAGGTATCGGGACATTTTGGGATCGCAGGCCAGGCTGGATCACCGACATCCTTCTAACGAGGGTTTAAGCCCTTGAGGGGCTTGTGCCAACGGTATAAATCGAGGAGACAGAGATTGAGCGCCCAGTGACTCAGTCCACTGAGAAGTAATCCTCCCACTTTCTGGCCTTCAAGCTCTTACTTTATATCGTGCTATCAAGAGGTTACTTGGGCGGGAAGGCAGGATTGATGGCCGTCATAGGACTAAG
>JAULVA010000187.1:0-1121 GCA_032111275.1 Bdellovibrionota bacterium | reverse complement strand
GTTCTGCGACGGCGATGTTAGTGGGTCGGCCAGGGGTGGCAGCGGTATGCTTCCATCCGAAGTCAGCGATGGCACTGATAAGTTCAGGTGCACAATCGCTACCAATATCACGGAAAGTCTCGGCTGGGCCAGGGAATTGCCCCAATTCCCAGTATGTCTGCGCCCCTGACTTGAGGGAACGCCGAGATCCATCACGAGGCCGTGTCAAGCACAACAAGGGCCGCACGCTCGCCACTCTTCCCTTCATGAGGATAAGAGGAAAAATCTGGTAACATTGTTTAAAAGCAACGCGTTGAGCCTTTGTATCTGATGAAGCTTATTTATTTTTTTGCATTCATCGCTGTAGTGACGGTTCAATCCGCGTCGGCCAATCCGGTAAGCTTCAGAGGTGGGTACGGCGTTATGCCCGCCTACAACAAGGACTGGTTTGATGTTCAGCTTAATTATTCTGTCACTAATCGGTACGCCCTCGGAGCCTCATCCTATTATCGGGAAGGTAAGGATAGCACCGCTGAGTTTGGGATCGGGCAATTCAATTACCTGGTGAAGCGGTGGAATGAATTAGATTCGCAGGCCAACGTCAACGCGTCTGTGGGATTGGGTGGACGCCATGATTCGGTTAAAGATGACGCGGTAGCGGCTTATGCCGCGCTCGAGGTGGATTACGAGACACGGCGCATCTATTATCAGCTCTCAGCGGAGACGTTGCAGTCCGATGATAACGTTCAGTTCAGTAGATACCGCGCGCGAGGGGGGATAGCGCCGTACAAGTCCACGTTCGACGAGCTTAACACCTGGCTTGTAATGCAGATTGATATCATGCCAGAGATGGAGGAGAGCGTTCGGGTGACCCCAATGGTTCGGCTGTTCTATGAAAATTTTGTGCTCGAGGCCGGCGCGAGTATTGATGAAGGAACTCCCTTCGTCGCTGGGGCGGCTCATTTTTGAGAGAGGGTATATGAAAAAAGGTATCGTGCTGACTGTGGTCGTTCTCGCGTCTTTGTTCTCTCGGGTCGCGCACTCCGACGAGATTACAATTGCGGTCAAAGGCATGGTTTGTTCCTTTTGCGCGCAGGGAATCAAGAAGACCTTCCTCCGAAAAGATGGGGTTGAGAAAGTTG
>JAULVA010000186.1:3340-8563 GCA_032111275.1 Bdellovibrionota bacterium | reverse complement strand
CTGGAGGTACATCAATACTCCCTCAATCACGAAAAGCGTTGAGGCTGAGTGATCGAATGCAGGTGCGTTGGCGAGCATCGAATGGATCGAGCCGTTTGAATCGAGATCAATGAAATGGACGTTCTGATGTTGGGAGCCGGAATTAGTCGTAGCGACTCGCTTTCGCGCTATCAGTGCTGGGCTATCGATCTCAAAGAACCGTGCATTCGGATAGCGGTTGTGTATGCGTAGGGCGAGGGTATCAAATCCGCACCCCAGTACGACGACCTGCTGATATTCCGATCGGTCTAGTCGCTCAAGCACAAGGCTCTCAATGTACTGTTTCCGTAGAGCGTAATGAGCGGAGAGACCGGGCTTTATGAATCGCTCAAGGGCAAAGAGAAGCGTTGGAAAGCCCGGAACCTTTACCAAGGATGAAAAGTTGCGGTCGGCCCAGCTGAAATCTTTTAAGAATGCCTGACTGAGGTTGCTGACCTCACTCCCGACAAGAGGTTGGGTATCCGCTTCGTGCGCGTTGAGTATCATCGCTCGCGCTATAAGTCGGGCGGTGCTGCTAACTGAGTCGGCGTGCATAACCGGGTCCTGCGAAATGATGTGCTCCAATAGTCAGTCCAAGCGAACGAGTGTACTGCTCGTTTTGGAGGACCGATTGAATGGTGTTGCTAAGCGCCTGAGTATTATGACTTAGCGATAGCCAGCTACTACGTAGATATCCGAGGAGAGCGAGGGCAAATCTCTCATCCTTGGCCAACGATCTCCTAACGAATAGAACCGCGCCCTGTGACATGTCATCTCGAGAAAGACCATCTGCGAGCGACAGTCCGTCAACAAGGTCGAGTAGAGAGTAATGAGGAAATCCGAGAATAGTCATTTCATCTGAGTCTTCTCGCATCATTTTTCGGGTAACATCGCTCGGATTCCCAAACTGCATGTTCACCTCTTTTCTGGCGGCCAACCCGCGGCGAATCAGTGAATCAAGACAGAATTGCGGAGTGCTAGGTGCGTCAGACACCATCAAAAAACGTCCAGCAAGATTCCTTGACGACGTAAGAGACCGATCAGTTTTTTGAACAACCGCATGAGAGATTTGCGGCATCAGGGAAAGAGGAGCATATGTGCTATCCTTACTTGCCATTAACACGGCGGCCGAAGCGATAGTTGCAACGAATCCATCAAGAGGGCCCTCTTCATCTTTAGTCACGCCCAGTAGGTCCTCGCTCAAAGAAAAACCGTAGTCGATCTCAAGATCGAGCCCTTCCCGTTGCATCTGCGTCAAGATGGAGATACTGGCGACTTGTGCGGGCGTAATTCCTATCTGAATGGGCATGCCTCTGCGCTGGCAATACTCCTTCAATCCTCTGGTCAAAAGACCCTGCAGCACGTTGGTGGGCAAGCTTCGTTCAGAAACACTATTGAGACCCTCAACAGAGGAGCATACATGCAGAAAGGATGGGTCTAGACTGAGCTTTTTTAGTGCTCCTTGATAGCCATGCCTTGAAAACATCTCCGGCGTTCGGAGCGCCCACAGGGCTTCGGAAATAAATCTATCCTTTACAGTGTTGTGGCAATCCTCGAGGGGTAAAATAATCCCAAGACGATTTGGTTGAGATAGCGAATCTGATGAAGGACGGCGCACTAAGAATGTCGAATCACTTCGTTGCACGGGTGTAGACGATTTGTCAGCCGATCGCTCCAAGGCGAGAAGTAGGACTTGTAATGCTGCTTCTTCCTCGACGAGCTGTGGTCCAAGATAGACTCGAATCGAATTCGGACCTACTACAGCATGGTTAATCGATATCTGAGTCGGGCCGGGTCTCTTCAGTTCCGGATTGGTTCGCTTGAGGATTCTTTTTAGAATTGGGGCACCTTTGGAGTCCACTCCAAACATCTCCTGAAGCCACAAAGGCTCCTTCGCCAGAGCATAACCCAACGAGGCCGCCAGAGATCCTTTTGTGCCACTGATGCAACCGGCAGTTGTAGAACGCGCATCGGGGGAGATATTTGAAGTGCCAAACGCCCTAAGCTTGTGTCGCACGCACAAAGAGCAAATCGCTTTCACCGAGTTCGTCCAACCAAAGGTCCCATCACCTTTGGAATCCGCAATTTTCCCCCGGTTGCATTTAAGAGGATTAGGAAGGAGCGGGTGAGTGAACCAGGTCTGTAGGAGCTCGAAATTTGGGCCCTCGGAGAACACGAGCCGAATTTCTGGTAGCTTGTGTTGCTGGCTTGGGTCCGGGGACGGCTGCCTTTCAAGCGCCGAGAGCTGTGACTCGATCATGGCGGCAAAGCTAGCGTGTCTGAGTCAGAAGTCAAAGCATTTTTTGTAACGGTGCTGGTGTAGAGGCGTCTAGGCTTTTAAAAGAGCGAGAAGCAGAGCCAGGTTGGTGCGCCAGCGTGTGGAGAGTTTTCCGGTTGTGCGTCGTTTGCTGATGCTATGTCCGGGCTACTCAAAACATTGAAAACTAATGTCGTGAAAGCCCCTACGAGTTGGCTTCACTTGCACGGTGCTGGCCGGAGGTTGTGCCCCGGGTGTTGGTGAAAGCGGTCAGCAAGCGGGCCGCCCCGGGAACTGGTTTTCCCTCCGGCAATGGTAGGCGTCTGAATTCAGTCTGAGTTCAGCGCAGGAATCAGAAAGCGAGGCTGCATGGTAAGCCTGTCGCGTCGCCTATCAAAGAAGGGAGGCTCTGCTTATGTTCAAGATTCGATTAGTATTTTGTTCGGGTACTGCGATTGAGTTGATTCGGGTTGATTGCTCGAATGGGCAATCTGGTCCCCTTACGTGCGTGAGGGGTAAGACCTCCGGGGCATATCGTGGGGTCGGAACGTTTCATTGGTCATCAGGTGTTCGAGCGGTTGCATCTCTCTTCTTGAGGGCCTTGCTCATTGATGAAACCACGAGTCGGGAGCCGATGTTAAGCGGCGGCGC
Organism: Bdellovibrionota bacterium; assembly: GCA_032111275.1. Lineage (GTDB taxonomy): Bacteria > Bdellovibrionota_C > UBA2361 > UBA2361 > OMII01 > OMII01. Next base: position 5,637 of record JAULVA010000186.1, on the reverse strand, counting down.
GAAGTCCTTGGCAGCATCCCTCGACTATGCCATTACCAAACAACCAAGCTGGATCGTCGATATGTTTGGGGTATCCTCAAACGGTAGAACTCAGGCGAGGAGATTGTTTCGAGTAACAAACTCTCACCGAAAGCGTGGTGGTCCGGTTTCGGTTTCCCTTAACATACAGGTATGCCCGAAGCGGTGCATCGAGGTTTTGTTGGATGGGAAAGTAATTGATTGCCCGGAAATGCTGCTAACGATGCTCAAAACGATCGAAGGGAATCAGCCTACTGCGGGGGCTACTAACATAGAGGAGGCGCGGGAGTTCCTCCATGTAAGGGGCGCGTGCCGGCATTTAGAGGCGGCATGATCTGACCTCATCGCAACGTCAATGCGTTAGGCGCTGGGGGCCGAGGGGCCCTTGGCTATTTTGAGAAGAGCCCAAAAGTTCTCACCGAACAAGAGTGGCTATTAAGGACGAAACAAAGAATCACTCCGGAATTGGGCTTAACTAATGGTTTCGAATATGCTTCAAGTGAGAGGTGCTACCCGCAGGATCGGGAAAAAGTAGCCCGGGGACAGGGACAACAAATGGGGAACACCAGCATGACAAATCGGCCTGAGTTTGACCCAAGGCAAATAATCGACTTTCTCAATCTGACAGCTCGACTTAAGTCAGAGCTTCGTCATTGTTGCGATGCCACGGGCACCCGCGCCGAAAGTGTCGCGGAGCACTGTTTTCAGATGTCCCTATTGGCCCTGCTGGTTCATCGCTACCTGGAGGGCAGTGTGGACGTTACGCGTCTATTGAAGCTGTGTATCTGTCACGACCTCGTAGAGGCGCTCGTAGGAGACACTCCGTATATTGAAGGCGCTGACCACGCTAGCAAGCGACAGAGGGAGGAAGAAGGATTGAAGGTGCTCATCGAGAAACTCCCCTCGGAGTTAGCACATGAGGTGTATGACCTTTGGCATTAGTTTGAGGATTGCAAGACGGTCAGAGCGAGCCGCTCGTCTCCTAGCAAATCCGGAGTGACAACCCGCACATACAGCCCTCATGCCCGCAGGCGTACAGCTCGCCCTGAAGCCTGACCTGAATCCCCCTCCCTACTCCGGCCCAGCTCCGACACAACGCACAGCCTCACCTCCCCGAACCAGCCTGTATGCTCAGGCGCTACACGTGGGAGAAGGCAAAGGAGAAGCTCCAACACTACAGGAGACGCTCCCCGGAAGCCTCGGTGCTCTACCAGATCGTCTACTACTGGAAGGACGGGGTCTTCACTAGGTTCGCTGAGGTAGACCTTAAAGCCATAGAGCAAGCCTTCGCTGAACGGGTACTCGCGCAGCTCCACAAGCGAGAGCTTATTACTGATGATGATGTGGCGCAGATTCTCTCTCAGGACCACACCGGCTTTGGCGTCTGGATGGGTGACACGTTCCACGACAAAGAGAGCGAACAGTTCGTAGCTCGCTACATCGAGCGAGCTCCCCTATCCTTGGAAAAGCTCTCAATACAGGACGACATCGTTACCTATACCACCAAAGACGGGGCGCCTCATGAGTTTGATGCTCTCGAGTTTTTAGCGGCACTCTCGTGTCATGTACCGAAGACCTATGAGAGCATCACACGATACTACGGACGCTACTCCTGCAGACGCAGAGGCGAACGGGCTAAGCTCGCTCCTCCTCCAGCTGAAGAAACAGAGAGTGACTATCAAAGAGAGTTCCGTAAGAGTAGTTGGGCCGCGTGCATAAGGCGCATCTATGAGATAGATCCTCTCGAGTGCCCCAAGTGTAAGGCTCAGATGCGCATCATCGCCTTCATTCAAGACGAGCACTCAATAAAGGACCTCATGAAGTCCCAAGGTATCCCGGACTTCCAAGCCCCGCCTCCTATTCCTAGGTTCATCGATACCTCGCTCGCTATCGATGAACTGCCCGAGTACGACGCCTTTGAGCCGTCCCCCGATGACCTCTAAAATCCGATTCCTCGGTGACTGGGCGGGAGAGGTGTATCCGTGATGCCATTTTTCGCTACTTAGCAGCACAGCTTCAGCTCTACTTGGACCGGGGAAACCATACCCTGGAGCTCAACACTCCGCATCTCGGTCCCGGTTGGTCCCTCAGCAAGAACTCTCGGAAAAGCCGCCTACCCCACATCAGCTACTTGCAAAAAAGTAATTGGTTTTCCTGCTATGAGACTTGTCAACGTAGCGACAAAAAAATCCTGTCCGATCCAAAGAATCGAAGTATTCACTAAAACCGTTGGCGTAGAGTTGCCTTAAAAAACCTCAAGGGACCTTTCGCGTAACAAC
>JAULVA010000186.1:0-3330 GCA_032111275.1 Bdellovibrionota bacterium | reverse complement strand
GCCTACCCCACATCAGCTACTTGCAAAAAAGTAATTGGTTTTCCTATCCATCAGTTTTTAAAAGAGCTGTGGAGCGGAGATCTGTTCTCTCTCTAGATCTCGCCGCTTAATAAGCCTTCGCGAAGATAGCGTCCTTCGTTGCTGGCTTTCCAGTTACGACACAGGTACCCGCGGTTCCGCTTTGCTCAAACGGTAGGCATCGAACCGTAACTTTAAGCTCCTCAAGCTTCGCGAGCCCTTCCGCATCTCCTGACCACTTCGCGAGCACAAAGCCACCATGGATCTCCGGCTTATCTTCATTTTTCGGTGTGAAGAACGCACGGAAATCATCGAAGTTCGCGATGTCGCGTCTGATATTCGCGTCACGAAACGCCTTAGCCTGCTCGAAGTAGCTCTTCTGCATAGACTCAAGCAGGGCCGGCATTCCAGCCGCGACCTCATCAAACACCACGAAAGCCTTCTCACGGGGCCCCTGATCACGACGGTAGAGCACCGCCTTTTGAGATTCGATGTCTCGAGGACCAACCTCAACGCGGACGGGTATCCCTTTCTTCACCCACTCCCAGCTCTTGTCGCCACCGCGAATGTCGCGTCGATCCACGATGACCTCAATCGGAGCGCCGTTGAAGTGTTGCGCGCGAATAGCCTTGGCGAGTGACTCAGCGTATTCGAATACAGCGCCCTCCATCTCAGGCTTCGGAACAACTGGGATGATGACCACGTGCTTTGGCGCGACCTTCGGCGGAACCCGGAGACCATCATCATCGGCATGCGTCATAATCATTCCGCCGATGAGGCGCGTCGAGACCCCCCACGATGTGGTGTAGGCGTGCTCAATGGCCCCCTCTTTATTGAGGAACTTAATGTCGGATGCCTTGGCGAAATTTTGGCCGAGGTAGTGAGAGGTTCCGGCTTGAAGCGCCTTGCGATCCTGCATCATCGCCTCGATACAGTAGGTATCAACCGCTCCAGGGAATCGCTCCTCTGGAATCTTTTCGCCGGTGATTACGGGCATCGCGAGAACATCCTCGACAACCTCACGGTACACCTCAAGCATCTTCATCGTCTCCTCAACAGCCTCTTCAGCTGTCGAGTGCGCCGTGTGTCCCTCCTGCCAAAGGAACTCAGTGGTCCGAAGAAAGAGGCGAGTGCGCATCTCCCATCGGACGACGTTAGCCCACTGGTTAATGAGAATGGGAAGATCACGATAGGATTGTACCCACTTCGCGAACGACTCGCCGATGATCGTTTCGGACGTTGGTCGCACAACAAGGGGCTCCTCAAGCTCGCCGGTCGGAATGAGCTTGCCATCACGAGCCTCAAGCCGGTGATGGGTTACAACGGCGCACTCCTTGGCGAAACCTTCAACGTGCGCGGCTTCTTTCTCAAGGTAGCTAAGGGGGATGAATAGAGGGAAATACGCGTTGCTGTGTCCGGTCTCTTTGATGCGTTTGTCGAGCTGACGCTGGAGGTTCTCCCAGATACCGTATCCCCACGGTTTAATCACCATGCAACCGCGGACGGCCGAGCTCTCCGCGAGATCCGCGGCCTTTACTACTTGTTGGTACCACTCTGGGTAATCGTCCTCTCGACGAGGAGATATAGCTGTCATCTGTTTGGTGTTCATGGAACGTAAACCCTTATCGTTCATTCACTATTTCTGGGCTCGCTATACAACTATCCGAAGTTCTCGGATACGCCCTCCCCGCGGCCGGAAGGGAGCCGAATGTATCACTCCGGCTAACATCAAGTAAATTATGGCTGAAAGCCTCTCCGACCCCTCATTGGAACAAAAAACGTTCAATTTACTCAAGGTGATATCTTCCGTTTTTAGCATTTGTTGTGCGCCAGAACGTCAAGAATTAGCCGAAAAGGTCGTTACTATATGTAGAAGGCACGGTCTTTAAAGCTCCCTCGTTGGAAAGCTGGAGAGTTCGTCCCTTTCCGAAAGGACATCGATATGAACGACGAAAACAACAACCAACAAAAACCAGGAAGAAAACGTGGACTGACGTCGGTTGCTCTCCAGTGGCTAGCGGACAAGATGCGTCGAACGGAGCGCATCAAGGAGGAGCTGCAACGAGGCACCTACCAGGTTGACTCCAGCAAGATCGCCGAAGCGATATTGAACGGAGACGCCCAACCCAAGCACTAACGTAGGGGGTCCGCGATCTATTCGCTCGCGGACCTCGGTATGCCCGATGCCGTCATCGCGCGAATTACCCTCCGCCACGCCAAAAGGCGTTCTACAAACCAACTCTCAAAGGCCCCTCGCTCCAGAGCCCGGCTCTCCCTCTCCCCTTTTTAGCGAAGTTATACGCAAGGGGCTCTCATTTTTGATATAAACTTCCGGTCCCCGCTCATCTAATTCACTGAGATGACGTGTGCGGGGAGCTTCCCGACCCGAGAGGCCTCGACGCCGGGGTCCGGAATCTAGCACGCGAGGCCGCTCACCGTTATCAAAGGTTTAGTTCATGTCCGACAGACTCCATCCCAACAAGGTAACCGCGGGCGGTCTCCTCATCGCGATCGGAATTATTTATGGCGACATCGGCACGTCACCCCTCTACGTAATGCGAGCGGTCACAGGGTCTACAGCCGTCGAAGAGGAGGTCGTACTTGGAGCGCTCTCGTGCATCTTTTGGACGATCACCCTCCTGACCACCATTAAGTACGTCTCCCTTATTCTGCGAGCGGATAACCGGGGAGAGGGTGGTATCTTCGCGCTCTACGCCCTCGTGAGAAAGAATGCACGGTGGCTCCTCATACCAGCGATCATCGGGGGAAGCGCGCTGCTCGCTGACGGAATCATCACTCCCCCGATCTCCGTCTCCTCGGCCGTCGAGGGACTTCGCAAGCTGTATCCCGAGATACAAACGGTTCCCATCGTAATTACCATCCTCACGATACTTTTTTCTATTCAGCACTTTGGCACGAAGCTCGTGGGCAACTCGTTCGGTCCCGTGATGCTCGGTTGGTTCTCGATGCTCTCTATTTTAGGAGCGTCCTGGGCCATCACAAATCCCGCGATCTTTAAAGCGCTCGACCCTGGGTACGCCTTGCAACTTCTCTTCTTCCATGAAGATGGCTTCTGGATCCTTGGTGCCATATTCCTGTGTACCACCGGAGCGGAAGCTCTCTATTCCGACCTCGGGCACTGCGGTCGTGGAAATATCCAGATCTCGTGGGTGTTTGTAAAGATCGCCCTCCTCCTAAACTACTTCGGCCAGGGCGCGTGGATGCTCACTCAGATCGGAACCAACCTCGGTGACCACAACCCATTCTACGAGATCATGCCTACATGGTTCCTACTTCCGGGACTTATCCTCT
>JAULVA010000185.1:0-6788 GCA_032111275.1 Bdellovibrionota bacterium | reverse complement strand
AACTTCGCACAGGAGGGAATGGGTTCGCGGGTCTCTATCGTTCTCTTTCGCTTGATGTGGTGTGCGAGCTTGGGCACCGAGCTTTTGATGCGGTATGTAGTCTGCACGATGGAGTAGGGATCTGCCTGATGTCGGCCCGTAAGGAGCCTCCATCGGCTGAGCATACCTTCTCTTTTATCTCCACAACCGACCAATCCTCCCCCAATGAAAAAGCCGCGCGTTTGCGATCGTGGTCCGAGACTCACGACACCCGTGTGCGTCAGGTGGAGCTTCTCGGACACGGTCGGAGCTGCTCGTTCATTCTTAATCACGGTGTCCCCACAGCGCTACGCTCCACTCCTCGCACACTGAAGGAGGTCGCGTCTGTACTGGTGGGATTACAGACAAGTGATGACCGACGATTCGTGCGATATGTGTGGAGTGTGCCGCCGGATAGGTCACGGTGGCTCGTTCACAGTAAGGGAGGTGGATACGACCGATGGTTTGGCCTCAATCGATATGTTTTAGATTGGGGGCAGGGGCGGTCGTGGTTCGCGGATGACCCGAAAAGTGGGTTTGCGGTCGAGTCGTGGTTCGCTCGGGAGGGATGGACCTACACCTGGTTCGCCAATGGCGCTCTTGGCCTACGAAAGAAGGAAGCGGGATGGTCGTTTGGGCGAGCCGCCGCCGCTGGGGTTTTCTGTGATGACCGGCGATATATCGCGTTTCTCAACTCCCGCGTGGCATCGGCTGTGGCTCGAAGGCTCGGAGGAAAGGCTCAACTTCCGGAGGGTGTTGTTCGCTCCCTTCCTATTCCACGCTCTCTGGATGGAATTGATGACACACTCATCGAGGCCGCGGTGGACCTGAAACGGGCGCTTGTGGTGCATGATCCCACTGATGTGTCATTCAATCCGAGAGAGCCATGGAATCCTCATCAGTATCTCTCTCTACAAGCTCTGCTGCTCGTCGTTGAGGGGCTGCTCGAACAGCAGGTTTGTGATCTCCTTGGACTGCGGGACCATGAACGCCGGGATCTCGATATAACCATGGGTGTTCCTGTCGCGTGGCACAGTCGCCAGGCATGTGAGGATGATGACGAGATATGGTGCTCACTTCCGGCCCGATACCAAGGGTTGCGCCGTGTCGTAGAGCCCTTCACGAGGGTGAGCACGGTGACTCCGAGATCATATCCAGACTGTAGTCGTTACTTCGAATCAAAACGACACGCTCATGAGCTGGGACGGCGCTTGCCAGCGACATCCCTTGTTGAGTCGATAGGGCGCGCTCTGACGCTGCATCCCTTTGATGTGGTGAGAGATATTAATCGCATGGTGGGTAACCGTCCTCGCGTGAGCGAGCGGGTTGTCGGACCGGTGTTGCGCGCTCGAATTGTCGCGCTCGCGTTGAGTGAATTGGGGCATCAGTGGTGGGGAGAACCCGCTGATTCATCGGGGCGAGAGCTGCGTGAGCTTTCTATTCTTGAGTTGGCTCATCGGGTCAATGAGGTAGTTCCCGAGGTCGTGGGGATCTCTGAGCATCTCCGTGACCACCTGATCGGGCAACCGCTCGCGGAGTGGATGTATGCACGGCTGCAGGAGACACAGCTCCTTATCTTTGAACAAACACCTCTTTTGGTTCGAAGAGGAGGAGATGCCCTCTCACAGGGCTCATTTCAGCACGTTTGGAAAGCGCGAGATGTTAGGAGCGTTGGTGATAAATCCGGGAGCCTGGCGCGACACTCTCTGTAATCCAGACGTTTCCACCGACGATACTACTGGCGCCGATTACTGTTTTTCCCCCGAGGATTGTGGCGTTCGCGTAAATAACCACGTCGCGCTCAATAGTCGGATGTCGTTGTTTGTCAGCCAGTGACTTGTTCACACTAAGAGCGCCGAGCGTGACCCCCTGATATATCTTAACGTTGTCGTGAATCACCGTGGTCTCGCCGATCACGATGCCGGTTCCGTGGTCAATCACAAAAGATCTTCCTATCGTTGCACCAGGGTGAATGTCTATACCGGTAACGCGATGGGCGTGCTCGGCGAGCATGCGCGGCAGAGTGTTTACTTTGTGGCGGTAGAGCCAGTGCGCGACCCGGTACACGGCGATAGCCAGGAATCCAGGGTACGCGAGAATAACCTCATCTAAACTTTTAGCCGCAGGATCCCCTGTATAGATCGCCTGAGCATCCTCAAGGAGAACCGCGTGAAACTCCGGAAGGTGTGCCAGGAACCCTTCAACAAGTGTAGCGACCTCGTGTTCATCGGCGAGGATGGGCTGACACAGCTTGGTGAGTGTCGTTTCGATGGTTGAAAGTAGGGCACTGAGGGCCGGTCGTTCGAGTCGCTTTCCCCCTGAATGTTGAGGAAAGAGAGCCGCCAGGGAGGCTTCTATGAGCGTTGGAACGGCCGCGGGATCGGGGGAGGAGGGGGAGAGGGCGCTTCGAAGGGAGATGAGCGCGTCGAGTGTGGTGGTCCTGGAATGTGACATAGGGGGCCGTGGAAGCATTTTGACGAATTACTCTGACCAGTCTACAAATAAAATATGAGAGCTTCTACCCCTAAAGCGCGCCAACACCAGGGAAGCGATGATGTCTCTCGCCACGTTCGTTATATCGTCGCGCCTAGAGGTATTAATTCATGAATTCGCTCCTCCTGTTCCCTCAAGAAGTGCGTGAGAGCGCGGTCGCCGTCCTGGAAGGTTCACGGGCTCGCTACGCCTTCGATACTCACGGAGTGCGGGAGGGACAATCCCTCAAGGTGGGGGTGATGGGAGGGCAACGAGGGCAGGGACGAGTCATCCTCGCCTCGATCGACAAGGTAACGATTGAGCTGGTGCTTTCCGACGAATGCTTGAAACCGATTCCAGTCTCACTACTTGTCGGAGTAAGTCGCCCCCAAACGATTAAAAAGGTCATCCAAGCAGCGGTTATGTTCGGTGTCTCATCGTTGCATTTCGTGAAAAGTGAGAAGGGAGAGAAAAGCTATCTGCAATCTCGTTCCCTTGACGAGGAGAGCATCGATGAGGAGGCGCTCAAAGCACTTGAACAGATTTGGGATAGTCGCAAGCCTGAGATCGTCGTGCATCGAACCTTCTCATATTTTATGGAGAACAAGCTTTCGATGGTAGCCGAAACCCTCATGCAAGAGACTGGGGCGTCAAAGGTTCACAACATTGTCGCCCATCCGGGTGGCACTCCTTTGCGGTGTGGTGACACCGCTCTTGTTCAGGGAGGGGCTTCTATTATCGCGATCGGACCTGAGCGTGGATGGAGTGACGGGGAGATCGATCTCTTCGATCGATGCGGGTTCCACCGGATCGGATTGGGAGACCGAGTGGTGCGCGTGGAGCTTGCGCTTGTCTTCTTGCTCGGCAAGTTGGATCTGCTAAGAGCTTCGTAGGTATCCGTTCGTGCCTGATGGTAGATGGATTTACGTAGTGCGCTTTGGTGTGGTCCAAAGTGAGCCGACAGTGCAGATTCGCTTGGAATGACGATAACGGATCACGATTAGGTTAGAAACGTAAACCGATAGCCGTGGACGGTTTTCGTCCTACGTCGCACGTCGGCGTCATCGTCTGGGCATCAGAAAAACCAGTTCACGGCGACGTGTTGAGACGTTTTCTGATGAGGGGCGGCGAGGTCTTCGTGCTTCCCGCCGCGGCCCCTCATACGTTGACGACCGCCAGAGGTGCTTGGGAAGTACCATAAATGAGGCGTTCTTTTAGCTAGTTATCTAAATTAGAAAAAAATATGAAGTGTTCTCATAAACTATGCCGATAGGCATGTAGGAGGAGCCCGTACACTCAACGGCCGACGAACGCGTACGCAACGCGATATATGGGACACGTGAACGGGAGGGGAATACCAGCTTATGGCGATCACCAGCAGCTATAGTCGCAACAAAAGGCGAGGACGGTCTAGTTCTCAGAGACTTGTCATGGTCACCGCGCTTGGAGTTTGTTTCGCGGTTGTGATGGGAATGATCATTCACTTCTCAAGTCCTCCAAGTAAAGCCAATACGGTTGTACCCCCGCCAGCACAACGGGTCGCTGAGGGAATGATAGATATTATCGTACCGCTTCAAAGCATTCCTCCGGGAGCGACGCTTGAGCCCAAAATGTTTCATCGTGTTAGTAAGCCTGAGATAGTAGTAGGCGCGGATATCATAAGAGACTTTGAGGAGATCAAAGGTCTTTTTAGCAGAGGGATGCTCGTCGCTCAGCAACCGATCCACCGCGACTTTCTTACTAGTTTGCAACCGGTAAACGCTCTGACCGCCAGTATTCCCAAAGGTTATCGGGCTATCGCGATCGCGGTGGACGCGACCAGTAGCGTTGAGGGATGGGCTCAGCCCGGCGCTCGAGTGGATGTAGTTTGGGTTACCAAGGATTTCGGACCGCAGATGGCATATGTGATCGCCCCGAACGCAAAGGTTTTATCCGCAAATAAAAAAGCTGAGGGCGCTCGCGTCGATGGGAAAGATAACGATGGCGAGCTTCCCTCTACGGTGACACTTCTTCTTTCGGTTCGCGACGCGATGCGCGTTCGCCTCGCTGCTCTTAACGGACGATTGGCGTTGGTATTGCGGGGTATCGAATCTGACACCAAAAGAGCGGTGGGGCCCATCAGTGAAGGTTCTCTTTTCAACGTAGGCAACCGGGTTACGATGCCCGTCAACCGCGACATCGTCGATGTTAAAGTCAAGGACCGTCGCACGGGCAAGACCGAGACTCTTAAATTCGAGGACGGGTTGCGGGTAAAAGAGTAGGGGGACTAGGATCTGAGATGGTGCTCTCCGAGCCAGCTTCCTCTTTGCCACTTTTCCTTTCAGTGGAAGCTAGACTAGACTGAAGAGACGCTACGTCTACCACTTGGTCAAGCCACCTCGACATGACACTACCTTGCCCCATTCTGAGCGCGATTCATCGTGACTTAAAGATTCCCTCCGATTACGCGGAGAGGACAGGGCTACCGATTTACGCCGAGGTGGAGCTATCTCAACTTGTGGTAGCTTGCCTTGATCAGGCTGGCAGACCTCTTGTTTTCACAAAGCCCGCGGCTCTAGCGCTCACGACGATGACCTCTGCCGCGCTTAAAGAGGGAATAGAGCTTCTCCCTTTCTCGGGTTTTCGTTCCTACCTCTACCAGCAGGGGCTCCTTCTCTCAAAACTCGCTAAGGGTGTTGCTCTGGACGATATCCTGAAGGTTTTAGCGGCCCCCGGTTTCTCTGAGCATCATACTGGCGAGGCAGTGGACATTACCGCTCCCGACTGTCCACCCGCGGAGGAGGTTTTTGAGAGTACATCCGCCCACCGATGGTTGCGGACTCACGCCAGCCGCTTCGGTTTTAGTGAGAGTTTTCCTCGCGGAAATCCGCACAACCTCGTGTACGAACCGTGGCACTGGAAGTTTAAAGCAAGGTAGGTGCATATCGTGAGACGTGCTTGGTGGACGCCGCAGCGAGTGAACGAATGGAAAAAGCGGGCCTTAGCTCGAGTGTGCATCGTGACTCTGTGTATCGTAGGTGCAGGGTGTGCTCCTCGCAGTCTTGAGGAGATGCTCGGAGTTAAGCCACGAAACCTTACCGCCGAGGAGTTCGTGGCGATCAATCAGCCGGGGACCTCCCATGAGCTTCTCACGTCATTCGTGGGCGACTGGACCGTCGATGTCATTTCATGGGGCTCTCCTGACGCTAATCCTGAGCGCTCCTCCGCTCGGTCAAGCGCAGATTGGATCCTTGGATATCGTTATGTACGAGAGAAGTATAAAAGTCTCGCTATCGGGCCTCGATACGAGGGACTGGGTTTTCTTGGTTACGACGCAGGCGCTCGCGTGTATACCTCGGTATGGATGGATTCTTTGAACACCTCTATCGCGACAGCAAAGGGAATGTACAACCCTGAAACCGCTACCTTTGCTCTGCGAGGCGAGGTGTATGACCCGTTGTTGGGCCGACCGAAGGAGACCCGAACGCTCATTCAGATCCTCTCGCAGGACTCCTATAAGGTCACCATGCTTGACCGAACGGCGTGGGGAAAGGATTTTAAATCCTTGGAGCTCACGTACACTCGAATCCCGGTAGCCGACAGAAAGTAGAGTCCGGTTGAACCGTTGTCCGTGGTCGCGTGTATCCACCTCGCTTCCCTAGGAGATGGAAGTAGTGAAAAGTCGTAAAGAAAACACTACTCGCACGATGGGCTCGGATGCTTCAGAATCTTCACAAATGTTTCGAAGTAGGGTAGAGGAATACTAGATCTGAGGAAGAGATGAATCGTTTCATAGCTTGTATAACTTTGCTGCTGGTGAGTTGCGATTGTTCGGCCGCGATCGCTCAGGCCCCAACAACTAAAATAACATCTAAGGGAGGGCAACCGGCTCTAACCGGTCAGGTCGCCTATGAAAATCCTGACGCGCCAACCCGTAATCATCAACTCGAGGCTCTTGAGGAGCTGGACGGGTGGAGTTCGCGGCTTGAGTCGATTATCAAAGGTTCGGGAGAGGGGATCTCTCCGGATCTGAAGCAAAACGCGGTCTCATATCTTTCGGTGCTGTATCTCTACTGTTCGGTCAAACAAGGACCCTGTCCGTTTATTCTCGAGATGATCCTTGATGATGATATCGCGCGATCGCGCTCCGAAAAAAACGCAAGGTGTCCGGTCACAAATCGCTTCTTCAAAAGTTACATCTCCCAGTCTCTCGATGAACGCGGAAAATTTCTCTTTCCTCTGCGTGAGGGGCTAGAGATTGCGAAGTTTAACTCAGAGGAGCGACCGAGGTTCGTTGAGTGCAAAGAAACGGTTTCGAG
>JAULVA010000184.1:1212-6745 GCA_032111275.1 Bdellovibrionota bacterium | reverse complement strand
GTCTCCCGACGGGCCGGAATCGCGTCCGATCTTCCAATTTACGTGACCTTGTGGCGCGCAGGAATGCGCGCCCTCCCGACGTTCCCCCTGTGAATGGGAGGGCGGTCGTCCCCGACCGCCGAGTGGTTGCGTGCGGCGAATTCCCTCCGTGGTACGCGACATTCCGGCGACCGAGGACGGTCGCCACGATGCCGCGCGTTGGTAATCATCTCTCGCGTGCCCCCGGAGGGCCCGTCTCCCGACGGGCCGGAATCGCGTCCGGTGTTCCGATCCAGATAACCCACCGCGATCCAATTCGATAGGTCTCAATGTACTCGGGAGACCTCACGAAACAACCTCAATATGAAAACCCTCCGCCACATCCTCCGGCATGTCCCGCCCCGAGAGCTCTTGTTCCTTAAGCCCCTCCCTCACCTTCTCTATCGACGGCCGTTTAATCCCGCGCCCATATTCGCTGCGCCACTTGCGCACCCAGATCCCTTCTTCTTTCGCCCGGTAGATTAGCCGGCCACCAAACGCCTCAAAGATCCACCGCATCGCCACGATCCGCTCGGGACTTAACTCCCGCTCTCGAACCCAAAACTCAGCGGGATGATGTATCGGACCCAAAGGTTCCTGCGGTACTTCTCCACGCTTACGAGAAATCCTGGGATCAACCTCTCCGTCCCTTAGCGGGCGTGGAGGGATTTCAATGTGCAGTAACTCATGAATCAAGATGTGACGGATAACGAGCTCAGGGGTGTCCAGATGATTAAAGAGGGAGTGAACCGAGATAACGTAGCGGTCACCCCCTACCCGGTTCAAAGACCCAAGGGTCGGAATGCGTCCGTAGTGACAGGTGACATGGCAGGAGAGCTTCGGAAAAATGGTGCGCTGAAGCTCCCTGAGTATCTCAGTGGTATCGAACCGAACGAGCTCGAGCTCTCCTTGTGAGATAGCCGGCATAGTGCCCCCTGTATGGATGGGAGACTAGCCACCACCCCACACACGGTCAATGAGAATGGTGCGAGCCTGAGCAGTATGCTGCATATTTATAGCAATTCTCCCCCTCTCGCGGTTAACGGTTTAGGGAGTTACTAAGAGCGGTTACCGTGTGGTCGAGCGTGCGCCATAGCGCCCACTCTACAAAGCAAAGCCATCCAATTGAGCTCTGGCGTCATTCAGAGATAAACGTCGGAATCACCCCGCCGGGCGTTCCATAGTGCGGAACAGCCTCCTCTCCTTTGCTGGGCATAAAAAATCGGCCCAACTGAGGCGAATAATACAAACACCCTGCCTCGGCCATAGGACGGGTCGAGATGAATTGCTCGCACTCGTCGAGAGCCTTGAGCCACTTCGTTTTATTGGCGACAAGATCCACAGGCTCCGCGAGGTGCAAGCGAGAGAAATCCTCAGGTCGATATCGTCCTCTTCGTCGAATGATCTCAAGAAGGGACAAAGGGGTGAAGCCAGGATCCTTTCCAACCGCTGCCCATACGAGAGCACCCAGAGGAAGTATCGTCTCGTGAATGAACAGAATGTCGAGAAAATCCCTCGGCTCATCTCGCCCGGCGAGGGCCAGAGCTTTGTTAACCGCCAAGTCAACCGGATGCAATTGAACACCGACATCATCACTCTTGATTGGAGCCATAAAGCGCCAGGAAGAGTCGTGTGCCCATTCAACCTTTGTGGCGTTGTTATTCTTGGAGACCACCGCCCGTATGAACCCACGTTGATTCATCTCAAGTTGAATGACGTAGCCCGCTTTTACCAGGGTCTCTCGATCACCATCAAAAGCTTTCGCGACCCGCTCCTCAGAGTCATGGAAATAATCGAGGTCGTTACTGTAACGTTTCGAGTTCGGAGCGATGTGAAGAGCGGCCCCACCAGCAAGGTAGCTATCCGCCGACCTGTTGTCGGCAAGAAGGAGCGCGACCTTCCTTTGAAAATCAGTTAAGGGCATAAGCTATCAGCGACCTCCCAGGCCTGACGATTTCCATGTCTTCGTAACATCTCTGCAACCCAGGCTACATCATCACTCGTGATCTTCATCTCCGGATCATACGACCAAAAGCAGAGCGCCTTAAACCGTTTAAAAGCGCGTCGAGCCTCGCGTACTCTCACCATCGCCCTTGATTGCTCAGTCGTAAGCACCCTCTTGCTGCGACGCCCACCCCGCGCCCCCATCTCAGCCAAATACGCGCGAGTCGCGCGAGAGAGCGACTCTTTACGATCGGACGTTGCACGTGCTCGTTTATGTGCCATAGGTGGAAAGTGTGACTATCATAACCAGCTTATGGTATTTCTATAAGTATTTCAATAGATAACATTGACTGGCACAAGTGATACGGCAAACGCTAACGGCTTGAAATATCAGAGAACTCCCACCTCCTTCTATGAGCAAGGATAGGGGTCCAAACGGGCTGTCTAGCAGTCGCGGAAGCCCCCGTCCTCCTGCTCATCCACCTCTGCCGAGACGTAATACACACTCGCGCTCTTCATCGCACCCACGAAAGACTCTTCAACTCAGCGGAACCCAGCCATGATACTCCGGAGGGTCCGTCTCCCGACGGGCCGGAATCGCGACTAGCGTTCCGACTCACACAATCCATCGCAATCCAATACGATACGTCCTAACATACCCGGCCCGTCAGCAGACGGGCCCTCCTGGTAGGAAAGGGCGTAAGCGTATGAGCGATGCGTTACCTCGTGGCGCGCAAGAATGCGAAGCCCTTCGCTACACTCTGCTAGGGCTACGCCCTCACCACAGATGTAGCTTCACCCATCTGTACAGCCGGAATGTCCCCTTAAAATGACGAAGCGCCTCCGCTAGCGCTGGTCGCCGTTATGCATCCGAAACGCGCCGTCGACGAACAAGGGCCCGACGTAACCGAGCCACCGCTCCAAGGATAGCGACCCTCGCCGAGCCATCCTTACATTTTACAACTACCGGAGCCTGACGCGACCGACACAGTCGGATCGAACACTCTTGATCGATCCCACCACGTGGTCCGTTGATATCTCTCAACCACACCGCGAACTCAGCACCCCTCAGTTTGAATCTCGCCTGAACCTTGTGAAGTTTTTCCTCAACGAACGATACGACCTCATCGCGTTTCGAATCTATATCAAGAACAGCTACCTTCATGATGCACTCCGTAAGACAAAACTCATGTACTCAATGCTATCCGGCCTCCACCACCTCGTGGCGGTAGGCTGTGTCTTGCTCACTTATACGCGCTCTCGATCCCGAGGCGCTTACAGACATACGCGAAGAGGTTTCGCTCTCGCTCAACTACCTGTCCATCGCTCTCAGCCACTTCCATAAGCGCCTCAGCGAATCGTTTCCGCTGATAAGGAAGGAACCTCTCTCGAAGGGTCTGAAGGGAATTTTCAAACGCCAACGACCCTATTTCGACGGATTCCCCAAGCGCCTCGCGAACAAGGCGTTCAGTATCCGCATGCCCAAGATAAAACGTCCTTCTGAGGATGCGCGCTATACGCTCTATCTCAACGGCCTGAACGTCTCCGTCAGCAACCGCCTCTGCGAGAAGAATTGAGGCGAACGACCTGACAAGCCTCGAAAGCTCCGGGCTGGGTATATGATCTGGGTTAGCTTGGGCTCCATCACCGTCTGCGGTTGAATCCTCGAAAAGCACATCGTGAGAGGTCGTCTTCATAGCCAATGTCCTTACAGTAAAAGGTTATTACCGGCAGTGAACCGGAGCCGTAGGTACAACGCTCTGGCCGCCGCTGGCATATGGCAAAAGACGTCCTCGGAGCGTCCCTTATTCGAGAAATACGGGGCAGGAAAGCTTTGATGGATAAACAAATCAAACAGAGAGAGGGAGTTATTCCTTCACCACCTCACAACTCTATGAGAGGATCCACCTCATGCTAGAACCCGCAATTCCTCAATCAAACCAACGAACCGATCCCCAACCATTGAGTACGGACCTCCGATTTACTCACTCATCCGCAATGAGCGAGGTGCTCAGAACACTCGCGCACGCCCAACGCATAGTGGTCACAAGCCACGCCAATCCCGACCCCGACGCCTACGGCTCCTCTGTAGCTCTCACTGTGGGACTGAGAAAGCTCGGCAAAGAGGTCGTGTGCGTCAACCATTCCGGGCTTCTTCCGCACCTCGCCTACCTCCCCCTCGTTTCGGAGGTGCGTACAGATTCACCGCTCTCACACGCCGACCTCATAGTCATCACCGACTGCGCCGCCCTGCACGGGATCGGTCGAGAGATCACCGAACTCAGCGCCACGCCCCTGCCGATCATGAATCTCGATCACCACCATCTCTCGAACAAAGGGTACGGTACCTACAACCTCGTCAGCCATGAGGTCTCATGCGCTTCGGAGCTTGCGTATATCATCCTGCGCGATCTTGGGGTCGAGATTGATCCCGATCTGGCGACGCTCCTCCTCGCCGGCATCTACAACGACACCCTTTCGCTCCAGAAGTTAGTCAGCTCCCCCGAAACCTTTCAGGTGGTCAAGGAGCTCTTCGCATGTGGAGGAAACCTTGAGCGATTCGTCGATACCATGTACCGAGATAATTCACTCGATCTCTTGAGACTCAAAGGGGAGATCCTCTCTCAGATCACCCCTCGGTGTCAGGGACGGTATCTCCCGATCGTACTCGACCTGGCGGCACTCGCTCAGCGAAAGTTTACGGAATACGATCTCGCGTCCCTCAAGAACCTTCCTATGGAGGTCTCAGGTGTCGTTATCGGCGCTGTCATCCGAGTTGATGGGGATCTGTGCAAGGTGAGTCTCCGCTCAAAGGGAACGTTCGACGTGCGAGCTATCGCTGAGCAATTCTCCGGCCAAGGGCACCTTAACGCTTCGGGGTTCGCGTATCGAGGATCGGTTGCAGAGCTGCTGCCCCGATTGGAGGAGGCGGTGAAGGTCGTGTTGTAGAACCGCTACGCAGCTCGTAGCCCTATTTTTTCGACCAAAGCCGCCACCTCTACCGCAATATATCAATCCCCTTCGAATCGATGATATTGAGAAGTCGCAGCGCCGCGTTCTGCGGCTTAACCTTCCCCTGCTCCCACTTCTGAACTGTGGAGGGGTTCACGTTCAAAAGCGCCGCGAACACCCCCTGACTTACACGCACCCTATTTCGTAAATCACGTATCTGCCGCGCGCTTAGACTCTTCACGGCAGGTATATCGAGCTCCTCCAGCTGTGCTACCGTCGCTTTGGGAAAGCCAAGCTCCTTTGCTGCCTCGATCAGGGTTTGGGAGAGAGATTTTTTAGTCATAGATCTAACCTTCAACAGGGACAAGCTTTCCTTCAGCGCAGAGGCGAGCCCTGTCCTCAGCGGATATTTTCAAAAACTGCTGCGCGAATACCCTCACCTGCTGAACCTCGTTTTCAGAGATCTCGTCGCACTCATTCTTCATGTAACCATGCAGGAAAAGAGCAACATCCCCAGCTCTATAGAAAACGACAACCCGTCCTCCACCTCTCTTCCCTTTACCATGAACGCCCAGGCGCTTTTTATAGACATGGCTGCCCAAACGATCCCCAAGCAAGC
>JAULVA010000184.1:0-1202 GCA_032111275.1 Bdellovibrionota bacterium | reverse complement strand
AGAGCATCGAGAAGCATCGCGTCTGTCACCCCCGCTTTTCTTGCCCACTTGGCAAAATCCTTTAGTTTGTAAAGCTCCTGAGAGCTACGAATCACTTTTGTCACAGTCGTACCCACTACCGGGCACTATAGTAACTATTACTATAGTAATGGTTACCATAGCGATCTGTCAACTTACTCGTGTGCCTTGGAAAGAGATCGTTCAGCGAAAAAAAAGACGAACTCCGCCCACGCAGATACACCATGCGCATATCGCGCCTCAGGGCTTTTAGTTGCTCGTTATAAAGACTCGCATTTTCCGGCTACTGCCTTAACGAGACTCGCGGGCCTAGCCCGAGGTTCAGGGAATGCGCAGCGGCGTCAAAGCCGGTCTAGCTTAGAGCTCTCTTTAGCAGCCGTGTCCTGGAGAGATGACGTCCGGTAGCCGCATCTTGTAAAGCGGTGCGGTAGCACCGCTACCTAGCAAAAGCACGCGTCAGCGTGGTTTTGCCTCCCTTACCTAGGCTGCTTTTCTGCAGTAGAAGGGGTCAAATATAGTCCGCATACCTCTTCTACCACTTGGATACTGTTGGTAAGCCGCTTGTATGTAGAAGTAATCCTTAAGGTCAATCCCCTCTTTATCGAGGTCCAGCTCGTAATCCTCATAGCCGGGATCGTTTGGATCAATGAGGTGGACCCCAAAGTTTGGACAGGTAACAGCTCCCCACTTACCTGTTAATAACTCCGGTAGTAGCGGCTGTTAAGGGGGGCGTGGGGGGAATCCACGGGTGTGGATAACTCTTGCTCACGCTGCGGCAAGGTATACCTCAAAGGGCGTGGCATCATCAAGAGAGCTGTGAGGTCGCTTCGTATTATAGAATTTGAAATAACGCAGCAAGTTTGTGAACGCTTCCGCTCCGGAGCCGTAGTCGCGAATGTAAACCTCTTCATACTTCACCGTTCTCCAGAGGCGCTCGATAAAAACATTGTCCAGTGCGCGACCCCGACCATCCATACTGACTTGAATATTTCTACTCAACAGGATGTCGATGAAGTTCTTTGCGGTGAACTGTGCGCCTTGATCGGTGTTGAATATAATCGGCGGTCCGTACTTACGTAACGCTCGATCAAGGGCAACGCAGCAGAAGTCCCCGCTGAGACTACTGGAGAGCTCCCATGCAAGTACCGCCCGACTAAACCAATCGAGAATCGCTATCAAGTAGA
>JAULVA010000183.1:0-5581 GCA_032111275.1 Bdellovibrionota bacterium | reverse complement strand
GTTGTGGGCGCGGACGGTACGGTTGATGTTCGGAACGTCGAGGTCGGAGCTGACGCGGGTGATTCGCGTATTGTGGAGTCGGGACTCAGTGAACATGAACTCGTAGCGGTCGATGGGATCCAGAGACTTCGCGACGGCATGACCGTCAAGGCTAAAACGGTTAGCTAATCGCCTCGTTTCAGTTCCTCGGAGGGAAAGATGAAAGAGTATTTCTTCGTTCGACGGCCAACAGTCGCAATCGTGTTATCGCTTGTGCTCGTCATCTTCGGTCTTGTAACGATTATGGGCCTGCCTATCTCGCAGTATCCAAACGTGGTTCCCCCGGAGATTCAGGTTAACGCCTCGTATTCGGGCGCGAACGCGCTCGCGGTAGAGCAGTCCGTTACCACGCCCCTTGAGCAGAAGATTAACGGCGTTGAAAACTCCATCTACATGCGAAGTATCAACGCGAATGATGGAACCTCCTCAATTCGTGTCTCGTTTGAGGTAGGGACCGACCTCGACATGGCGAACGTTCTCGTTCAGAACCGGGTGAGTGAGGCCCAAGCGAGCCTCCCCGAGGAGGTAAAACGTCTCGGTGTCACGGTAAAGAAATCGCTCTCCTTTCCACTTCTCCTTGTGACGCTCCGCTCCCCGAAGGGTACCTACGACAACAGCTTTCTCAGCAACTACGCATCGATCAACGTGCTGGACGCCTTGGCGCGAATCGGTGGAGTGGGGCAGGTCAACCAATTTGGCGGTAGCGACTACGCGATGCGGGTGTGGGTCAAGCCGGATCAACTCGCCCAGCTCTCTTTGACCGTGTCCGATGTGTACCGCGCCATTCAGCAGCAGAACGTGATCGCCCCAGCGGGGCAGATCGGGGGTCCTCCAGCCCCTCCGGGGACGGATACGACCCTTGTGGTTCGAACAGCTGGCCGTCTTGAGAGTCCGGAACAGTTCGGGGAGATCGTTATTAAATCCGATGACGCTACGGGAACTCTGATCAGACTTCGGGATGTCGCCCGCATTGAACTCGGCACTCAGCTCTACAACGCGAAGGGGCGCTTTAACGGTGATGACGCCGCGGTCTTGGCGATCTATCAGGTCCCCGGGTCGAACGCGCTCCAAGTCGCCGACACGGTGCGGAAGACGATGGATGAGCTGAAAGCCCGCTTCCCTGATGATATCGAGTATATCATCTCCCTCGATACGACGAAGGCGGTCACTGAAGGAATTGATGAGATTATTCACACCCTTCGAGACGCGATCATCCTCGTCCTCATAGTCGTTTTCATCTTCCTGCAAAGTTGGCGCGCGACCTTGATTCCGATCTTGGTAGTTCCGGTATCTCTCATCGCTACCTTCTCGGTGTTCCCAGCGCTCGGCTTCTCGGTGAACGTCCTTTCGCTTCTTGGACTCGTCCTCGCCATCGGTATCGTTGTTGACGACGCCATTGTCGTGGTTGAGGCGGTGATGCACCATATTGAACACGGACTCTCGCCGCGTGAGGCTACCAATAAAGCGATGGAAGAGGTGGCGGGACCGGTGATCGCTATCGCGCTTATCCTCTGCGCAGTCTTCGTTCCGGTTGTGTTTATGGGGGGTATAACCGGACAGTTCTATCAGCAGTTCGCCGTGACGATCGCCGTGTCGGTTCTCTTCTCTGCGGTGGGAGCTCTCACCCTGACCCCGGCTCTGTGCTCGGTGTTGTTACGACCAGCGACTCCATCGACGGGGTTGATGGGACGATTCTTCAAAGGATTTAACTCCGTGTTTGACCGATTCACCGGTGCCTATGTTGGCATGGCTGGTTTTATCGCTCGTAAGCTGATTCGTGGCTTCATCATCTTCGGTGTTGTCATCGCCGGCGTTGTCCTCCTCGGCAAGGCGCTTCCAACGGGCTTCGTTCCAGAGGAGGACCAGGGGTACATCCTCGCCAATGTGCAGCTCCCTGACGCGTCGTCCCTGGAAAGGACTGGAGAGGCGAGCCGACAGGTCGAGCAGATCATCATGGATACGCCTGGCGTTGATTCGGTGACAACGGTCGTTGGCTTCAGTTTGATCTCGCAGTCTTACTCAAGTAACACCGCCTTCTTCTTTATTTGGCTAAAACCCTGGGAGGAGCGAAAGGGGCTGATCAACTCCTCGTTCGGGTTGCTGATGAGGCTCAATAAGCGGTTCCAGAGAGAGTTCACCGACGGTGTCGCGATAGCCTTCGGGCCGCCAGCTATCCCGGGCCTCGGTACCGGCTCCGGGTTCAGCATGATGCTTCAGGATCGGAGCGGCAAGGGGCCCGAGTACCTCGATGAGCAGGCGAAAAACTTTATACAAGCGGCGATGAAGCGCCCAGAGATCGGGCGTATCTCGACGTCCTTCCGCGCCTCGGTTCCCCAACTCTTCGCGCAGGTGGATCGAGATAAGGCTCTCGCTGCTGGTGTGCCAGTGAGTGATGTAAATACGACCCTTGGATCGTATCTCGGAGGTAGCTACGTGAACGACTTTAACCGCTTTGGAAGGCTCTATAAGGTTTATCTCCAGGCGGACGCGAATTATCGGGACAAGCAGGAAGATATTCGCACCTACTTCGTTCGTAACAAGCATGGTGACATGGTATCGCTTGGTACGCTGATGAACTTCACGCCGACGAATGGTCCAGAGTTTACGAATCGCTTCAATCTTTTCAGATCGGCCGAAATGATTGGAAGCTCAGGTCCCGGATTCAGTTCCACGCAGACGATGACCGCTCTCAAGGAGGTCGCCGCGGAGGTCCTTCCGAAGGACATTACCTACGATTGGAACGCGATGTCCTACCAGGAGGAGAAAGCCGCTGGCAAAGGCGCGATCGTGTTTGTCCTTGGTATGGTGTTCGTATTCCTCATTCTCGCCGCTCAGTATGAGAGTTGGTCCTTGCCGTTCAGCGTCCTTCTCGGTACACCGTTCGCCGTATTCGGCGCGTTGCTCGGTGTGTGGCTCTGTCGACAGCTTGATCCCTCATACGTGAATAATATCTTCGCGCAGATCGGCATTCTGACCCTTGTGGGCTTGGCGGCGAAGAACGCGATCCTGATCGTGGAGTTCGCCCGCGCTAAGGTGGCGGGTGGAGCCCCACTCATCGAGGGAACGTTAGAGGCGGCGAAGCTTCGATTCCGACCGATCTTGATGACGGCGTTCGCGTTCATTCTTGGAGTTGTTCCCCTCGTGATCGCGTCTGGCGCGGGGGCTCAGGGTCGTAAGGTGATGGGCATGGCTGTGTTCAGCGGGATGGCGATGGCGACGGTTATCGGCGTGCTGCTTGTGCCGATGCTCTTTGTTTTGATTGAAAAGCTGACTCGGAGGGGAGGGCACGGCGGTAACGAGACTGGTTCCTCACCATCGACTACTCAAGCGACAGGTACCCATGGTTAAGAAATACGCCATTCTCTCATTCGTGTTCTCTGGAAGCGCTCTTCTCACCGGGTGTATCTTTAAGCCCGACTTTGAGCGACCGATGGTGTTGGATGACGCGCCGTTTACTGAGTCCGCGCCGACGCAGGATACCTTAGCCAATCTTTCTTGGTGGGAGATATTTAAGGATACCGACATCCAAGACCTTATCCGCCGTGCTCTAGCCGCGAATCGTGATCTTAAGATCGCGATGGCCCGCATCGACGAGGCTCGGGGGCTGCTCGGCATCGCGCGGCCGGATCAATTTCCCCGTCTCGATGTCGCTGGAAACGCGACCCGTGTTGATGGAAGTGATCTCGCGCTCATTCCAACGGACGCCACGAACGATTTTGTCTTGTACGCTCGTTTAGGATTCGAGGTCGATGTATGGGGGCGATACGCGAGCGCCACGGAATCGCAACGGGCTCAGCTGCTGTCGAGCGAGTTCGCGATGCGGGCGGTAACGCTCTCGTTGGTCGCGCAGGTGGCGACAGCGTATCTGCAGCTGCAAAATGTGGACCGCCAGATCGATATCTCCGAGAGGACGCTCAAGAATCGTCACGACGCGACGGTCTTGAACCAACAGCGATTCAACGGCGGATATGTTGGACTTCTCGATGTAAACCAAGCGCAGATCCAAGAGGAGGAAGCTCGCGCCGCCCTCGTGGCGCAAAAGCGCG
Source organism: Bdellovibrionota bacterium (assembly GCA_032111275.1). Lineage (GTDB taxonomy): Bacteria > Bdellovibrionota_C > UBA2361 > UBA2361 > OMII01 > OMII01. The sequence goes on along the minus strand of JAULVA010000183.1, from coordinate 1,496 downwards.
CGTTGCGCCTGATCGAGAACGCGTTATGTGTATTGCTTGGAGAGGTGCCCCATCCTATCAAGCGGGGCCCCTCGAGGATTGACCCCGTCTCTATCAAAGAGTTACCCGCCGGTGTTCCCGCTATGTTGCTGGAGCGGAGGCCTGACGTGAGGTCAGCGGAGGAGAGCGCTCGCGCCGCCGTCATGCGAATCGGTGTCGCTCGCGCCCAGCAGTATCCCGCGTTCAGTATCACTGGCTTCCTCGGGTTGAATTCGATAGAGCACACCGATCTTTTTAAGGGAGACTCTCGCACCTGGAATATCGGCGCGGGAATGCTCGGCCCGCTCGTCGACCTCGGCAAGAGCTGGTCTCGTGTTGACGCGGCTGAGGCTCAGGCCGAACAGGCGCTCCAAAGCTACGAGCAATCGGTGCTAGAGGCGGTTCGAGAGGTCGAGGACGCTCTGGTGAGCGTTCGTACCTTCAAAGAGGAGAATCTCGTTCGTACCGCGCAGGTAAAAGCGGGAACGAGCGCGTCGTTTCTCTCGCGGCGTCGCTACATGGACGGGGTGACCTCATATCTAGAGGTTCTCGATACTGAGCGTTCCTTGTTTAACGCCGAGCTCGCTCAATCGAATACGCAGGAGTTCTACCTCGCGTCGATCGTCAGGCTGTACAAGGCGCTTGGGGGTGGGTGGCAACCGGAGCCAACCGTCAAGTAGGGAGCGCCGGGTTGCCCGGAGGGCCCGTCTCCCGACGGGCCGGAATTCGCGACCTGAAATCGTCTCACATACCCGGCCCGTGAGGACACGGGCCCTCCGGTTCGGATCGTATGTCGTGATCCCCCTCACATAAGGCCAGCGCCGCTCGCGCGTATACTCATATCCCTATGCTATACTTTCTCTCTATTCGCACTCTCGCCATCTCGATTGCGACATCACTCGTTTGTTTCGCGGCGCCGAACGCCCACGCCGAATCCGCCCGGGAACTTCAAAGCTCCGCACGCCAGGCGCTGCAGGAGCTCTATCGAACCACTCCCGCCGCGGTCGCCCTTGGAGAAAAAGCAGCCGGCGTTCTCGTCTTTCCTGAAATTATCAAAGGCGGCTTTGTAGTCGCGGCTCAATACGGAAATGGCGCGTTGTTCAAGCGAGGCGCGGTCGCCGGGTACTATAATACCACCTCCGCGTCCTTCGGATTTCAGGCGGGAGTCCAGAAATTCGGCTACGCACTTTTTTTCATGACCGAGGATGACTTGAAGTATTTGAATGCGTCCGAGGGATGGGAGATCGGCGCGTTACCGAGCCTCACTGTTGTCGACACAGGAGTGGCGAGGTCCCTTTCAACAACAACGCTCCAGAAAGGGATGTACGCGTTCTTCTTCAGTCAGAAGGGCTTGATGGGTGGTTTGTCGCTGCAAGGAACTAAGATTACCCGCATTCACCCCGATACATAGCGCTCCGCCACGGTGAGATAAACTGTCCGTTTGAGTTCATTCTGGTTGTGTGCCCGGGCAGGTCCTT
>JAULVA010000182.1:0-6687 GCA_032111275.1 Bdellovibrionota bacterium | reverse complement strand
GAAGGATCTCGCATATATTTTATTAAATGAAAGGAGGCTTATGTTAGTTCAACGACGGACGGTTGGCGGGCTACATGAGGAGGTAGATTCACTCTTGCGTGAGGTGCGAGAGCGTCGCGCGTTCGATGCGCGAGCGTGTTTGGCTCACAAGGTCGATCTGATAAACAGTTACTTTGGAGCGCATAAGCTTTCAGGCGTTGTCGTAGGAGTGAGTGGTGGGATCGACTCAGCGGTTGCGCTCGGGATGATAAAGGTTGCTTCGCAGATGGTTAACTCACCGATATCCCGCATAGTTGCGGTGTCGCTTCCCTTTTTCGTTGACCAAGGCGCTGCGGATCAAGACCGTGCCCTCACGCGAGCAAGGCGGGTTGCGGAGAGATTCGACGTTGAGTTTATCGCGTCTGACCTCAGTGCGTCTTTCGAGGCTGCTCGCTCAGCCGTCGGCGAAGCCGTCGGCATAGTTGGTTCGCCTTGGGCCGATGGACAACTCGTCGCGTACCTACGAACCCCCGCTCTCTATTACCTTTCCGCGTTACTCACCTCAACGGGAACGCCCGCTATCGTGTGTGGTACCACCAACCGGGACGAGGGCAGTTATCTTGGCTTCTTTGGAAAAGCCTCAGACGGAATGGTTGATCTTCAGGTGGTCTCTGATCTTCACAAGAGTGAGGTATACGCGATCGGAGATCTCCTCCAAGTTCCTCAGACGACTATGAACGCGGATCCGACGGGCGATGTGTATGACGGAAAAACGCACCTTGAGATGATCGGGGCGCCCTACGATTTCGTCGAGCTCTACATCACCGCGCTGTGTCTTGGTGAGGAGCAGCGAACGGAGCTGGAAGCGAAACTCAGCCCGGAGGCAAGAGAGCAGTATAACGAATGGAGTGAACGCGTTGAGGAGATGCATCGATATAATCTGCACAAATATGCCGGGGGAAACCCTTCAGTTCACCTGAGCGTTTATGAGCGAGCTGTTCCGGGTGGATGGAGAGAAGAGGAAAACTTTTCGCCACCGCCGAGCGCGCGTTCCTTGGTGGGGGAGTTTCCGCTCAATCCACTTGTGCCACTTCGATTATATAACGACGATCCGGTTCCTCAACGAGACGCTAAGATTATAGCGGAAGTCGGAGGGGAGGTGTTCACGATCGACAATATGCTCGCCCCTGGTGAATGCGATGAGCTGCTGAATGAAGTAGCGCGGCACCGGCGCGTGCCGGTTGGAACGAATGGGTACGTGAGGGATTTTACACCCGGCGTCAGTAAGGTCGGATCGTGGAGGTCGACGGTATACTCGCCAGAGCTCGCGGAAAGGATGTGGGCGCGGGTGCGCCCGTTTCTCGCCCCCTCTCGCGAGTTTGATCCATTCGCGATGACAGATTGGGGAGGGCACCCGGTTTGGCGGCCTATCGGAGTAAATCCGGCGTTTCGATTTATCTGGTACGACCGTGGCGGGGAATTGGTCGCGCACTACGACGCGGGTTTTGACCCCGGGGATGGCGTTACGCACACCCTCATGAGCCTCGTCCTCTACCTCAACGATTGCAACTCTGAGCATGGTGGCCGAACCCGCTTTATTCGCGATTCGCAGGCTCATCTTGAGTACGCCGCGCGTAACTTATCCGATTGGACGAGGGAGGCACGGCCCAACGACGTGCTCGGCGCGGTGAGCCCCGTGAAGGGACGAGCGCTGATCTTCGATCACAGGGTGCTCCACGACTCTGAGCCGTGGATCGGCGCCACACCAAAGGTGATCATTCGGACGGATATTCTTTTCGAGAAGGTCTATCAGAGAGGATGAGGGGCGGTATGAAACAGGTATCGGAACGGACTCCGTGTGTGGAGCGTATCGTGGCAAAGGCGCTACACGACCCCTTCTATGCGAGTGTAGTGCACCATTTCGGCGCCGCACAGCTGCGCAACGCTGGATTCTTCGATGATGGTAGCCCCGTAGGGCACGATATGACACTTGATGTGGAGGACCGGCTACTCGTTACACCGCTCGCGAAGATTCGAAAAGCCATGCAAAGGCTCGGTGACGTTCGCGCCCCACGGTACGCCATTTTGGTCACGTCCGGAGCATTTTGTCCGATTCACAAAGGTCACCTACAGATGATGGAGAGCGCCCGACGAGAAGCTGAACGGCACGGATGGAACGTTGTGGGGGGATTCGTTGCCCCCGACCACGATGGGTACGTTTCGGTGAAATGCGGTCGGGAAACACTTTCAGCCCCGAAACGGGTATGCCTCGCGCAGGTTGCGACCGAGGAGAGCGAATGGCTCGCTGTAGATCCGTGGGCAGCGCTGTATGTCGATAGAGCAGTCAATTTCACCGACATTGTGCGAAGGTTATCTCGCTACCTCCAGTATCACTTACAAGTGGCGATAGAGGTAATCTTCGTGTGTGGTGCAGATAATTCCGGCTTCCGAAAAGCTTTTGTTGAGCGTGGACACCTGATAGTGGTTCCACGGGTGGGCGCAGAGGTCTCTTGTGAGCTATCTTCTGATCCTGCGACCTCCGACCGGATCATTATCGCGCAGGATCATCTCCCCAATCAGATAGCGTCTCGAACAGTGAGGCAGGGGAGGTGGGGAGATCTTTCTCCTAAGGTGTGTGAGGAGTTTCGCAGGTTCGCGGAGAGGGATAATCCTGAAGCGGTAACGATCTTCGTTCGAGATGAGGGAGAGTGGAGTATCCTACCGTGGAAGCGACGAGTAGGGGACTCCATCAATGTGGCGCAACGCGCTTTTGCGGAGCACCTGAAAGAGATTCTTGCAAAGTCCTTTCGCGCGGGATTCTCTCCTGGTTCATTGGAGATAACGCCGATTTTGTTAGCCGACCAGGGTAAGATGGTGGGGACCATGATAGATGGTCTCGCTATTCCTACAATTAGCCTCGACGCCTGTATCCAGGGTCACTATACGATCGCGAGCTCTCGACAATTTGAAGTAACGAGTGGTGAGCGATGTGAGGGCATATTTCACCGTCCCGGAGAAGCTGAACTTGAGAGGCAAATTGAGCTGATTCCCTCAGGCTCGTACGTTCTCATGGATGACGATATAGCGACCGGAGCGACCATACGCGCCCTGTCCGCATTGCTTCCACCGCGAATCATGATCCAAGGGGTGCTCTCAGCACAGGAGATCTATACTAAGGAAAGCCTGCGCACGGTCGAGTGCTCGAGCTCTTCCCGGCTGGTCGATGCTGTTGACCTTCGCGATTTTCTTGTTGGCTCTCACGAGGGACGGCTCGTTGTGCGGCTACCTAATGGAACGATTGCGCGTGCTCCGTACGTCCGTCCGTACGTTCAAAATAGCCGTCGCATGAGCCTCCCACCCGATGAGGAGCTCGAATTCTCGAGAGCGGTATGGGAGCTAAATCGGCAATTCTTTGAGTGCCTACCCGTTACACTGGTCATAGGTGATTGTCCTGCGTCGTTCAGGAATCTCGCTCTCAGTATAGGATTCTCGACCACCACCACCATGTCGGAGTTCTGTGAGTGGCACGTGGAGCAGTTAGGAGCTTCGCCTCGTTCTACTGGCGAGGGGCGTCAGCTTTCGGAACCATGAACGCGGGGTCTCCCAAGTCAACGTGATCGCAATCGCGAGAGTCTCCGGCATCTGTGATTTGAATTCGCAGTCGTGCTACCGAATGTAGAGGAATAGAGAGGAAAACCGGATCGTGGTTGGACTCCAACAACGGTGACCTGTAGAGCAGAGTATCGTTTTGGTCACACACGAGTACCTGGGCTGAACTCTTTGTGCATGCGCCGACACCGGGACTGATGCCGATCCAGGATTGGAAGCCTTCGGCTCCCTCGGGCACCGCGTACTCTAGAGTGGTTGTCGCGTGAGTTCCCATGAAATGGGCGAAGCGTAAGTTTCTCCAACCAGCAAGGCTGCCGGAGAAAGTCTTATCTTTTTGCGGAGGAGCGAAATCGTATTCGGTATCGAGAGGCACTAAAGAGGTTAGGTCAACAGCTATGTGATTATTGAACGACTGTGGTGGATACAAGGGCTCTAACGCGCTCGGGGGAGGAAGGAGTGCCTCAGGGGCGAAATCGAGACCAACCTCTACCTTTGGCTTAGAGATGACGAAGACGGAGGCCACTGAGTCTCCACTCACTCGAACCACAAACCCCCGATTTCGTAATTTTCCTGCGGTTATCCTGTAGTGATGTGCGGGAGCTAGCATGAGGACCTCTCCCGTATGCAGGAGCTTGACTGCTTGTTCAAAAGCCGCTGGATTGGAGTCGACCCTTTCGTTGGTCAGACTCTCAGAGACATGCTCGTCTAGGAGACCGCGTGAGCCTCCCGTGCTCGTGGAGCCCTTGAAAAGTTCCATCCTCACCGCCGACTCAATCTTGTGATCAAGATTGAGCACAGCCGTCAAGGGGCCAGGGATCCGACTGACGGCGTAGTAAAGATTCTGCTCCTGAAGTGAAAGCGATGAAGGGGGCGCGTAGAGGTCATAGATTCGCGGAAGGATTCCCCACATCATTCCTGTGGCGATGCCGCCAAAGATAAGGACCTTTGAGAGCCGTAGTTCCGCGATGATGCGAATAAAATCAGAGATACCGACCGTAATCCAGATAGAGAGGGGGATCGTTAAAAATATCGCGCGATAGGAGTCAACGCGGTTCGTGAGCAGGAGGGCCATAGTCCCGAGGGTTACGAGGCTCACACAGGTAATCGCGAGATATCTTCGCCCCGGTCGCCATACCGCCCAGAAACCGAGTAGCATCCAAGGGAAGAGCGCCGGTGCGAAGACTTTAAGAAAGGGAGGATCGTCGCGAAACGGAAAGCGGGAGCGTTGTTCGGGGGCAAACGGGTTCATCATCTTGGATAGCTGTGGTCCCGTTGCTTTCTGAACAAGCTCATTGGCTAAAAGGACGCGCTCTTTCCATGAGAGTGGTATTTTAGATTCTCCGCGCGAAGCTAGCACCTGAGATGTAAAGAGAAGCCCTTGTTGTGAATTCATATAAAAGAGTTGTTCGGTTCGCGCTCTGAGAAGAAAAGGTACGCGATTATGTAGCTGCTCAAAGGCGTACACGGACGTCATGGTCGCGGTAACGATAAGAACGAGACTCCATCTCTGGCGTCTCGTGCATGAGATACAGGGGCTGAGAACAAAAAATAATAACAGCAGTACGAGAGTACTGATTCGGGCTGCGCCATACCCTAGTGCTGTCAAGTAGAGAGCCAGACTAAAGAGGAATGCGAAAAGAGGCTCTCCGCGCTGGGTCAACCGAATCCAAAGTAAGACAGCGACCACGAGAGCGAACATCGTGCCGGCGATCGAACTCCCGTAGCGACCATAGATGAGGATAACCTCATTTAATCCAAAAACAAGGGCCGCTACGCACGGAGCAAGTCTCCCGAATCCGCGCCTGAACAAAAGCGCAAACATGAGGATTGCGCCGAGGATCCAGAATACCGAAACACCTCGGAGCGCGGCGAGTGAGGGGCCGAATTCGCGAAATACGATCAAGGACGGCATTCCAAAGAGCAGGGAGGTGCCCCCGGCGCTTAGGATGCCATCGTTCCACAAAAGACGTTCCTTGAGGATCTGCCACCAAGGTTGATCCCGTCGCAGATCATCGAGGAGTCCATCTATCGTAGTGCCCTCCCAGGTGAGCGGTGTGGGAGAGAACGACCCCAGTCGGTAAAGCAGGAGGCCGGCGATCGGAACGAGGGTGATCAGAATTGGTGGGATACCCTTCAACGTTGGCCCAGGTGTCGGTTGCGCGTCTACGGTATACCACGCAAGGTTTCTCAACGTGGTGATGGTCAAGACAGAGGAACATACAACTAATGCGCATTGAAAGAGTGGCGGGACAAAAAACGCGCCGTACGTGAAAGCGACAGCTGCCGCTAACCGTGCCGCCATGCGCGCTCTATGTGTTCCCGTAAAGAGACCCAGGGTGAAGATGACGGCGCTGATAAACACTCCCAACGCCGCTTGGTTGAGGAGTCGAGAATGAGGGTCCAAAAAAAGCATCGGGGTTATTTTAAACGACCTCACCTTCCCGTGGTATACGTAAACCGCGGTCCGGCCGTTAGCCGTTGAGTGTATGCCCCATTTAAAATGAGGTGTTTATGTCAACCCGCCTGAGCATCTTCAGGGAGCCTTTACGTGGGTACCGATTCCTCTTCTCGTCTCTCACTGAACCTCTTCTTCTCCTCGAGGTACGAGGAAGCATACGCACCCCCGCGAGCAAGAAGTTCTTCGTGGCTGCCATCCTCGATGATTCGCCCCTGATGCACAACGAGGATCCTGCTGGCTTTAGAGATCGTCGCGAAGCTGTGTGAGATGAGGAGCCTCGTACGCTTGTTATCGCTAAACCGTGATACGGCGTCCGCTTGCGCGAGCTGTTTCTTGATGTCGAGATTAGAACCGGGCTCATCGAGGAGAAGGATCAGGGGATTGCGGTAAAACATCCGGGCGGCGACGAGGGTTTGAAGTTGGCCGCTTGAAAGATCCTGGCCCCCGCTGAAGCCGCTTCCGAGAATGGTATCGAGACCCTTTGGAAGTCCGGCAACGACTCGCTCCGCTCCAGATAGACGCAGAGCTTCGTGAATATCGAGTGGCCCTCGTCCCTCCGGCCGTCCAAGTTCGATCGATTGGCGCACGGTGAACGACTCGTATGGGTAAGCTCCCTGGAACATACAAGACACGATTGAGCG
>JAULVA010000181.1:736-2589 GCA_032111275.1 Bdellovibrionota bacterium | reverse complement strand
CAGCCGCGAAGTCGGTGGCCTGCTTCTCGATCCCCTCGCCGAGCTGGTAGCGGGCGAAGCCGGTCAGGTTGCCGCCGGCCTTCTTCACCACTTCCTTCACGCGGCTCTCGCCGTCATGGACCCAGACCTGCTCGAGCAGGACCACTTCCTCGTAGTACTTGCGGATGCGGCCCTCGACCATCTTCTCGATGATCGCCTCGGGCTTGCCGGAAGCGCGCGCCTGTTCGGACAGCACGTCCTTCTCGCGCGCCAGCGCCGAGGAATCCGATGCCGGGGATAATCTGAGCGGCGATACGACTTGGGTCGCCGATGTGCCACTCTTGAAAGGTCTCAAGCGAAAGGATGGCGAAGAGGCAGCTTCCCAACGCGATAAGGGAGAACGTACGAATGCTGGGGTCCTTCCCCGCCAGCTCACGTTCAACGCCGATTAGGGCACCCAAAAAAGCCGCGATAAAGAGCTGAATATTAGAGTGGGTAAAGATCAGTTGCTCAGAGATACTTTCCATATTACTAGTGCGTCTTTAGAGACGTTGTTAGCCGACATACGAGAGCGGGGTAGGCCCCGAGAGTCACACGAGCTCTTGGGGATGCGTACGGTCTCAATGCTTTTCAATAGCCCCTTAAGGGTAGCACCTACTGAGTCAGCGGGTAAGGCCCTCTCTTAAGGAGGGTGCGCTAGAGTGAATCATTGTTTGTGGGTTGTTTCGAGCCTATGCCACCTACCTCATTCGTTTTTGCTTCTACTAACGCCGGAAAATGCGCTGAGGTGACTCGGTACGCCAAACCCCTAGGTATTGAGGTTGTGGGGGCGTCGGCGATCGCCGGAGAGCTGCTCGAGCCACCGCCAACGGTAAAAGAGAGTGGCACGACCTATGAGGAGAACGCGGTCGCCAAAGCGCGCGCTTTTGCCGCGTGGGCGGGGCGGCCATGTGTCGCCGACGATACAGGAATAGAGTTCGAAGCCCTTGGTGGATTGCCGGGAGTTTATACGGCGAACTGGGGGCTGCTGAGAGTCGTGGACGCTCTGGGCGCGGATTATCGGGGACCCGCTCGGTTTGTGTGTTGTATGGCGTACGGCGAGCCCTCTGGCAGGTTGGTATCTGTGACGACATCTCTTCACGGAACTGTTCGTTTTGATCCATCGGTAGAGGAGGCCGCGTCAAAGCCGCTTCAGTTCTCCCAATTTTTCCACCCAAGTGGCTACTCAGAGAGCCTTGTGGAACTGGCGAAGCGCGGCACGTATGTTTCCCATCGGCACGCGACCCTGCGAGCGCTTATCGCGGCTTTGAGATAGAGAGGGGACAATCAACAGTATCTTATTGTTGGACTAGACGGTCCAGCCTCAGAGGTCAGCCACACGATCTTGCTCATGTGTGAGGCAATGACCCCGCTTCCGTCTCGGAGTGTGAGTTCACACAAAAGCGCGAGCAGCCTCTCGGGATCGTTCTCATTAGCCGTGGTGTTCGCCAAGTCTTGAGGTGAGAGGTTACGCAGCTCGGGAGAGGTCAGGGGAAGGAGAAGACACCGCTGCTCATGGGTTAAGCTTGGTGATGCAGTCCGTTTGGTGCCTGAACTGACAGGGGTTGTCTCGGTGCTCGGCGGTGGCTCTGGAAGATGGGGTAATGGTGAAGGACTCTCGGTAGTCACCGGAGTGACTTTAGTCTTGGTCTCTCGTGCAGGGGCCGTCTTCTTCTCTCGGGGCTTCGTGGTCCTCGGACGAATAGGGCGGTACAGCTCATCCTGAGAGGTGTTCATGACACTTCTGGACATTCTTGAACCCATAGAGGATGCTGCACATGGAAACAGAAAAGGGCATAAGTGGTCATTGCCCCCAGATGCATTGCTAGGTCTTC
>JAULVA010000181.1:0-726 GCA_032111275.1 Bdellovibrionota bacterium | reverse complement strand
GAGCACTCCAATGAGGTTTCGCAGAGCGGGGGTTTGCTCAAGCGATTCAGCCTTCTCCAGAACGATCGCTGTCGCATAGTGTTGTAGATTTCTGAGGGCTCGCAGGGCTTCGCTCCTTACTGATTCGAGAGGGCTGCACACACAGCGAGCGATAGCGGTTATATCTTGGTCGGTATTCGAGTGCGTCTCGACAATCACCCTCGCGGCCGCGGCGTACACGAAGTCACGCTCACGATCGAAACGTTCCATCAGGATCCCGTGGGCGATTTGACGCGCGGCCGCCGCGTCCACCTGGGAAAGAGTGGATAGCACGCCGATTATGACGTGATTCATGTCAGCGTGATGGATCGCTATGCGTTGAAGAGCCTCGGAACGTTCCTCCTTTGGGGCCGAGCTGAACGTTATCTGTTTAAGCAATTCGCCGATAAGGATACCGTCTCTCGAAGCGATGGCTTTGGCGGCGACTTCAGCTGGAGATGGATACTGCTCTTTTTTATACGGCATAGAATCGTTAGCGTGCCTCACAGCGGCGGGTTGATCAAGAATATTGCCACAGCCAATAGCCACGGCGGTAACAATCTGTTCGATTCAGTCCTGGTGGGGAGCTAACGCTTACTCACCGCGGAGACGATCAAGAATGATCGCGCACGCCGCCCGCACAGAAAGGTGATTGTAGGAGGTGGGCCCATTAATTGGCTTCAAGGTGTAGTCAGCGCGACTCATAAG
>JAULVA010000180.1:2033-2489 GCA_032111275.1 Bdellovibrionota bacterium | reverse complement strand
TTAGTATGATGCTCCAGGACAAGAGTGGAAAGGGGCCAGAATACCTCGATCAGAACGCGAAAGCTTTCATCCAAGCGGCGATGAAGCGGCCGGAGATCGGTATGATCACAACAGCCTACCGTGCGACAACGCCGCAACTGTTCGCTGATGTCGACAGGGAGAAGGCGCTCTCGTCGGGAGTGATGATGTCGGATGTGAATAACACCCTCGGCTCGTATCTAGGTGGTAGCTATGTAAACGACTTCAATCGGTTTGGGCGCCTCTACAAGGTATATCTCCAGGCTGAGGCGGAGTACCGAGACAGCGCAGATGATATTCGCTCGTACTACGTTCGTGGAAAGAATGGTGACATGGTTTCGCTTGGTACGTTGGTAACAATGAAGCCAACGAGTGGCCCCGAGTTCACGAACCGCTTCAATCTGTTCCGGTCGGCGGAGCTCACGGGCGTGGAGGCGC
>JAULVA010000180.1:0-2023 GCA_032111275.1 Bdellovibrionota bacterium | reverse complement strand
AACCGCTTCAACCTGTATCGTTCCGCCGAGCTGATAGGGGCATCTGGTCGAGGGTACACCTCCGCGCAAACGATTGAGGCCCTTAAGGAGGTTGCCGCCTCAGTATTGCCAGCGGACATGGGGTACGACTGGAACGCGATGTCGTACCAAGAAGTAAAAGCTGCTGGAAAGGGCGCGATCGTTTTCGTGCTCGGTATGGTGTTCGTCTTCCTGATTCTCGCGGCCCAGTACGAGAGTTGGTCGCTGCCGTTTAGCGTGCTCCTTGGAACGCCGTTCGCGGTCTTCGGCGCGATGCTCGGGTTGTGGTTGTGTCGGCAGGTAGACCCGTCGTACGTCAACAATATCTTCGCGCAGATCGGTATCCTCACGCTGGTGGGGCTCGCGGCGAAGAATTCAATCTTGATCGTTGAGTTCGCTCGGATGAAAGTGCACGGAGGAGCACCCCTACTTGAGGGTACCCTTGAGGCGGCGAAGCTCCGATTCAGGCCGATCCTCATGACCGCGTTCGCCTTCATCCTTGGCGTTGTGCCCCTTGTTTTGGCGAAGGGCGCGGGAGCTCAGGGGCGAAAGGTTATGGGTATGTCGGTGTTCGCTGGCATGGCGATGGCGACTGTTATCGGGGTGCTGCTCGTGCCGATGTTGTTCGTTCTTGTTGAGCGGTTATCTCGGCGAGGGGAGCCGACGGTGCCACCCTCAGGCGCAAGCGGGGAACAATCTCAGTCAGTAGGTAACCATGGGTAACGGAAAACGTATTGTTCGAGGGTTGTTTGTCGCTGCTGGGGCGCTCCTCGCGCTAAATGGGTGTCTCCTTAAACCTGACTTCACTCGGCCTGAGGTGCTCACTGACGCTCCGTTTCCCGGGCAGCCAGTGTCGCAGGAGACGATCGCGAATCTCGCCTGGTGGGATGTTTTCCAAGACCCTAATCTGCAAGGGCTCATCCGGATCGCCCTCGCCGAGAATCGTGACCTTCAGGTCGCGAAGGCGAGGATCGATGAGGCGCGGGCGATCCTTGGAGTTGTGCGCCCTGATCAGTTTCCAAGGATGGATGTTGGAGGAGACGCGGCGCGGCTCGACCGGAGTAACGCTTCACTCTTCCCAATGTCTCCCACCAATGATTACGATCTTCTCGGGCAGCTCTCGTTTGAGGTTGATCTCTGGGGGCGATATGCCAGCGCGACAGAGGGGCAGCGAGCTGAACTCCTCTCCACAGAGTACGCGTTTCGGTCGCTCACGATCTCCCTCGTTTCTCAGGTCGCCGCGTCGTACGTTCAGCTGCAGAATATCGATCGTCAGATCGCTATATCGAAGCGAACGCTCGATAACCGCCACGACGCTACCGTCTTGAATCAGCAACGGTTCAACGGGGGGTACGTTGGGCTTCTAGACGTGAACCAAGCGCAGATACAAGAGGAGGATGCTCGCGCGGCGCTCATCGCGCTTGAGCGAGCGAAGCGACTCACGGAGAACTCCCTGAGCATTCTGCTCGGAGATGTTCCACATCCGATAACTCGATCGGACATGAATAGGAATCCGTTCAACCTGATCAAACTCCCGGTGGGAGTGCCCGCTATGTTGCTCGAGCGACGTCCGGATGTGCGAGCCGCTGAGGAGACGGCGCGAGCGGCGGTAATGCGCATCGGCATCGCGCGATCGCTGCAGTATCCTTCGCTCTCGCTCTCTGGCTTTCTCGGTTTGAACGCCGCGGAATATAAGAACCTCTTCTCCGCTGATGCCCGCACGTGGAGTATCGGGGCTGGGTTGCTCGGACCCTTACTCGATCTAGGGAAGAGCTGGTCCCAGGTTGACGCGGCTGAAGCCCAAGCGCGGCAGGCGCTTGAGACGTATGAGAATACGGTGCTGCAAGCTGTCAAGGATGTCGAGGACGCGAGGATATCAGTCGATACTTTTAAGCAGGAGCATGCGGCGCGGGCCGCGCAGGTTAAGGCCGGAAAGAGCGGTGCAATGCTCTCGCGACGCCGTTACATGGATGGAGTGACCTCATACCTTGAGGTGCTTGAAACG
>JAULVA010000179.1:10041-18854 GCA_032111275.1 Bdellovibrionota bacterium | reverse complement strand
AACTCAGGGCTGTCAAAAACCGCTTAACCATCCGAACTCTTTGCTAATTCTATCGATTCTTGCGCTGATCTACCCACTCGATTCCACGAAGAGCCAAAAACAGGTTCTGAAGGAAACCGTAATAATACATGGGCGTAGTAGGATCCTTCTCTGCAAGCTGCTCAAGCACCAAGGTGAGAGCAAGTTGATCTCCTGCCGTTTGTGCGCGGTTACGTTGTTGTTGTAACTCGCGCAGCTCTGGTGGTGAAGGTTGGACAACTTGGTCGGATGAAGCCTGATGGGAGCGAATCAGCATTCTTATCAATCGGTAGAGTCGAGAGTGGGCTGCTGCAGAGGCGGCGAAAGATTGAGGTTCGGTTTCATATATCAGCACGTTGAGGTCGTCGTTTATCCCGATCATTGTCAAAACCAGATGCGGGTGAAGCTCTTCGAGAAGTTTCGGGAGGGCGTTCAAAATCTTGGCAGAGTTAGTGCCGACGACGCCTCTATTATACACTGTTATGTTTGGTGATATGGTCGAGCGGAGTTTCGACTCAAGTTGCTTGGACCAGCTAGAGGGATTCTCCCATCCGCCACTTTCAGTTGTTGACTCTCCCAGACACAAGATTCTGAACCCGCCTTGGAAGGAGGGGGAGGAGACTGTCTGGTGGCCACAGCGTAGAGATGACAAAGCTGAAGGAAAACCTCCAGAGATAACACCCCCAGCAAGATGCCGAATATAATTAACCCTGCCCGAACGCCTGATGTTCTCATAATGCGCGCTGCTATTATATGGGCCACCAGCCGTATGGAATCTTTGATCGTGTGCTAGCCATCGTTACGGTAACATCTCTGCACTCTTCTGATCCAGCCGCGTATCGAGCGAGGACCTTCATGGAGTTATTTCGGCCCCTAGGTAGGCGAGCCCCAAAAATTGCAAAATAGCGAATTATGGTGTGACGCGTTCACGGAGAAAGGGAAGACGCGAGCCCTTCAGTAATAATTCCCGCTACAGCATGTCCTGCGGATCGAGATCGAACACGATTCGTGCGCTCTTCTCACCGGCGGAGTCTCGCTTCAAGCGTAACATCAAGTTCTGTAGCTTCGCCGCCGATTGCGCTTTAAAGAGGATGTGGAAGCGCCAATAATTTCGAACCTTCTCAACTGGAGCTGGTGCGGGTCCGAGAAGGGTTACACCAAGCGCCTCACATGGCTCCGCGGCTCGAGCCGCTATGTGGTTGGCGATGGTGCTCGCGGTGTTTTTGTCCTCAGCGCCAACGATAATCCTGAGCAGACGTTGATAGGGCGGATACCCTAACATCTCCCGCATTCCGAGCTCTTGCTGCGCAAATCCGTGGTAGTCCGCTGCGATAGTCATTCGTAGGCTGGGATGCTGTGGGACTCGTGTTTGTAGAATGACATATCCCTGTTTCTCTCGTCTGCCAGCGCGTCCCGCCACCTGTGTGAGCAGTTGAAACGCCCGTTCTCCAGCTCGAAAATCAGGCACGTGAAGCCCCACATCGCAGTCAACAATTCCGACAAGCGTAACATCGGGCAGATCGTGCCCCTTCGCGATCATCTGAGTGCCGACTAAGATATCGATCTCCTTCGCGCGCATCTTGTGGAGGACCGCGGTATAATCATCGATAGTTTTAACGGCGTCTCGATCGAGTTTAGCGATGCGAGCTGAGGGAAGAAGCTCCGATATCTCCTCAAAGACTCGCTCCGTGCCAGCACCCCTTTGTTTAAAAAGTGGCTCCGCTTCAAGGTTTCCAGATGCTCGGGGATCCTTCGCTCCGCAACTTGAGCATGCCACCGGTGGTGGGGTGGTGAAGCCGCAGAAGTGGCAGAGGAGGGAATTCGAGTTTCGGTGATAGGTGAGCGTAACGCTACAGTGCGGGCACCCGACGACGGTCTCGCATCCAGTGCACTGCAAATAACTCGCGAATCCACGTCGGTTGTAGAGGACAAACGCTTGCTCGCCACTCTCGAGTGCCTGTTTAAGGGCGGTAAGGAGTTTGGGTGAGATATTTCGGGAGGGCATCTCCCATGGTTTGAGGCGATTGAGATCCACCAGATCGAAGGAGAGGGGGCGCGATGTGAAGAATCGACTCTTGAGGGTGAGGAGTTGATGCTTGCCGCTCTTGGCATGATGAAAACTTTCAAGGGACGGTGTCGCTGAGCCGAGTACGATCGGGCAGCCAACGAGTTTGGCCCGAACAACCGCGAGGTCTCGCGCGTTGTATCGAATGCCCTCGCCCTGTTTAAAGGAACCGTCATGCTCCTCATCGACGACGATGACGCCGAGATCCTTCATGGGGGCGAAGATAGCGGATCGCGCTCCTATTACGACCTTCGTCTCTCCTGAGAGCACGCTGGCCCAGTGTTGCCACCGCTGATGTGGTTTGAGGCTGCTGTGGAGCACGGCGACACGTTGACCAAGGCGATTCTCAAATCTATCGAGGAGCTGTGGTGTGAGCGCGATCTCTGGCACGACGACGAGCGCGGACCTTCCATGCTTGAGAGCCTCGATGATGAGCTCCAGGTACACCTCAGTTTTTCCGCTTCCCGTCACTCCATGCAGGAGGTAGGACGAGAACGTTTTGTTGGTGACATGAGAGAGGATCGGTAGGGTCGCGTCCCGTTGCTCCCGAGAGAGCGAGTCTATGAGGGAGGTCGCGACGTGGATGGGACGCTGCTCCTCGGACGAGGGAGGTATGAGAGCGCTTTGAATGAATCCCTTCTCCTCAAGAGTTCGAATGATCGCTGATGATACGTCACACGCTTGGCGGACTACTGAGACCTGCGTCCACCCTTGCTCCTTAATGAGAAAGTCTATAACCCGTTGTTGAGCCGCGCCCCGTTTGAGGTCGGGGGTAGGCGAGACCAAAGTGATGAAGGGGTCTTTTCTACCGAACGCTGGAGTTGGTACCGCCACATCAAGTATCTTCGAGAGGGGGTCCGCGTAGTACTTAGCGATCCATTCAAAAAATGCGAGGTGTTCCTCGGTGAAAGCTTTGATGGGGCGAGAGGTCGTTGCGATGGTCTTGATCCTGATTCCGCGCGCGAGTACCTCCTCAGCGGCACGGCGCTCCCGCTCTGAATTCGCCGATACGACGAACCCAGGAACGGCTCGTCTTCCGAGTTGCACCTCTAGGATGCAACCGACGGAGACCTCAGGCGCGATGGATGCGTTGAGAGCATAGAGGTATTCCCCCTCCAGAGGGGGCACCACCACCGTAACCAAGTAGTCTGGTACCTCTTGGCGCGGGGGATCGGGTGTTGTTATGAGAGATAACTGGGACATCTTTTCGCTATTCTACCCCGTTCCCCTTAAGTTGAAAGCGTCGAATGCTCTCAATATGCGGGTTCGAGGAAGATGTGCCTTTTGACATAGCTTCTCTGATGGTAACGAGCTGATTTCTTTGCGCACGCGCCGGTGTGCGCGACACCCACTCTTTTTTTTGTGGTCACAGCGCAACTTCGCGCTCGCATCCTCGATCACTTGGGCGGAACGGATGCCGACCTTATGAGAGCTTTTATCGATAGGTGGTGGTTTGGGCGGGAGCCCATTCTTGGGATGGATATCCGTGATGACGGTAGTACGTTCGCGCGCGTGGATACACGGGGTGGCGCTAGGTTTGTCGACATCAACGCCTCCTCCGCGGATCTTCTCGCCGGTGATTTTTTTCATGACGCTTCTCGATGTGTCGAGGTTCTCCGTGAACTGACCGCAAAGCGGAAACCTACGGTGCGGCGGTGCGCGGTCGCCTTGCCTGTGAGTGCCTCCTTCGCGTCGTGGGTCTCGCTGCCATCCCATCTTGGGGCGCGGTCAAACACCGCGCGGTGTCACGCCGCCTTGGAACGAGCCCTTCTTAGACCTCAAGATGTGAAGGCACGGATCCATCAAGCTATCTCCCTCCCCAACGGTCAGAGCATGGTGCTCCTGATAGCGGCGAAGATGCCGCTCGTTGAGGCGCTACAGGAGGTGTGCAGGTCGGTTGATTTGGAAATAAGCTACCTTCTGCCGCGACCTTTTGTGCTGCACTACGCAGCCGTGTTGTGGGGTGGCCGCGTGGAGAATGGACAGGTAGCTTATGTCTACCCCTCCTCCACGGGTCCGATCCTCTATATATTCGATGAGGATACCTACCGTCGAACTCTCTATGAGTTGCCAGAGTCAGTAAATGAGCTGAGGAGAGCATTCCTCTCCGGAGAGAGTGATGATCGATTCGATGCAGCGACCGAAGAGGTATCGTTTGTCGTCAACGGCCCGCAAGCGCTGTCTGCGATGATATCCGAGAGGTATGGCTCCCGTTGTGTGCATAATCTGGAGGACCTCCCTTTGGCGCGACATCTACCCGTGCGAAACGGTCGTCACCTCGTTTCGCACGCCCTTTCCCAGTGGGAGGAGGGGAATCCGTGAGGGGAAGTCTGATTGATCGGTCGTCCCTATCGCCGGCTGAGGCACGTGCGCTTCTTGTCCGACACATGGTCTATTCGTGCATTCTCGTCGTATGCGTAACGATGGGAGCGCGGGTAGTGAGTATGTGGTATCAACCTCGCCGATCCGATGGCGCCGCGCACACTCAAGGGGTAGCCAAGACGCTTGCTCTCTGTCGCTCTGAACTTGAACGGTTCGAGCGCCTACGTGATTGGGTCAGGCAAGCCAAGGTATCGCGCGGGCGACCGCTACTGATGTTGATGAGCCTCGGCAGTATCGTACCGGACGACGCATGGATCTCCATGGTCACCGTAGAGGGTAACGATGTGACGGTTGTGGGCTCGTCTACAACGGAGGAGTCCCTCTCTGCATTCTTAGAGATGCTGGTCTCCCAAGGCCCAATTGAGCGGGTTCGGCTCGACGCGGCGAGAGAGAGTAGTGGCAAGCAACACGGGGCGCGCGAATTTAGTATCTCGGGAAGTATCGCAGCTTCCGCGGGTGATGAGGAGGTCCTCCGTGAGCCTCGTCAGTAAAACTATCGCCACTCTGTTCACCTCACCGCGTGTACTACTGGCTCCGCGCGTCTTGATACCTCTCATGTGCTTTCACGCGGGTGTGGGAGTGGCTCTTGCTGTACTCGTTGTGGCACCAACGGTTCATGAGCTGCAACGCGAAAGAGCGGAATATCAGACGCTCATGAGTGGCGCCGCGCGGGAAGGGAAATTAGCCGATGCGTTGGAGGAGGTCAGAACTCGTATTTCGATGATTCGATCGGATCTGGTTCGTCATGCGCCGCATGTGCTGGACGACAGAGTTATTCATTCCAGCTTGCAGGACGCGATCACCAAATCGGGAATGGAGATGAAGGGTTTTGAGTCTCTCAAGCCGGTGGGAGAATATTCACTGACGATAAAGGGCGGGTTTGCTAACGCTGTTATGTTAGCGAGTGGCGATCTCACACAATTCGAGTGGCTTCGTGTCGAAAGTTTTTCGGCGCGTGGATTAGAGACTCCAGCACATTGGATCGAATTACACTTTCGGCTGAAAACAACGTCTTATGAACACACTCCATCAGAGCGTTGCCTTAAGAATTAGGCGTGACGCCGTTTGTTTGCGCGAGTGACAATGGTTGATTCGCGATCCTTTTCGTTCGTAGCCGCCGTTCCCAAACTTTTCAGCGTCCTTTGAAATCACGCAACCATCTCATCTTGGAGAGTTCAAATCATCAATCGTCATCGGAGGCGAAAAGCCTCGTCGAGGTCGAAGGTAGTATACGGCGATGGAAATGATGAGCTCAGGAGTAGCTTTCACCGGTTTTTACCGGTGAGGTTTTTTAGAAGGGATCCTGCAGCATGTGTCACCAGCGAAGTAAAACGTCCAACATACGAAAGAGTGTTAGTGAGGACGTCGCTGGTGGACGCTGCGTTGAAGTGGCGGCTTTCAGGGAGAAGGCATGAAGTCTCACTCAGTTCCTCACGTCATGTTGAGAGCAACGTTCGCGTTGTCGCTCGCGCTTGCGTCCTCGGCGAACGCTGAACCGGTTTCGAAGGCGTCTGGTAGCACGCCATCGTCAACCGGGATAGTGACTGGCCGGTCAGTGGCTCCTCTCGCGATTGGCAGTGTTGGTGTTCAGGTGGCGAACGCCAACGGTATGGATCAGGTCCAGATTGAAACGGGCTCCGCTGAGCCAACGTATGAGGTTAAGCGACTCCAAAATCCCCCTCGACTTGTTATTGATCTGCCATCACAAAAAATTAGCTCTAATAAAAATTTCGCGATAGCGGATCTTGACCGTGTTTCCTCAATTCGAATTGGCGCGCAGCCAACGTCAGCCCGAATCGTGATGGATTTGGCTGAGGGCCAGGATATCTCGCATAATGTTCGGGCCGAAGGAGGTAAGATCGTCGTTACCCTCTCGACCGGCGTGATGAAAACGGATGACCAGGTCGCCGTCAAAGCCGCTGTCAACAACACCGTGAAGGCCGCCGTTGTTCAAGCGAAGTCAGAGCCCCGTTTGCCTGAAATCACTAAGGACGATAAGTCCGCGACTGAGCGTCTTCCGAAGATAGAGAACGCGGTTGTGCCCGCCTCGCTCAAAGACCCGACTCCGAAGGTCGAGAAGAAAGAGGAAGCGCCCGCGTTAAAGGAGGTCAAGCCTGTCGAGAGCGCTGTCTCGCCGGCTAAGGTGCCTGATGTCATGGCGCAGGAGGTCTCCGTGATACCGGTCGCGGCCCGCCTGAACGACAAAGCAGTAAAGGTGAAAAGCGTTCGTCTTTCATCGTCGCAGGGCTCTTCGACCGGTGTCGCTATCGATGTTGAATCCACCCCTGAGTTTACGATTGAGCGAACTGCTCCCTCTGAGTACGTGTTGACCCTGAAAAACACGAGCCTCCCGGATAGCGCGTTGAGCGCCACCTTGTTCTCGGAATCTCAAACAGCTCCAATTAGGTCAGTGCGTTCGACTGTTCAAGGACAGGACGCGCTCATTAGGATCTTCGCGCAGCCTGATATCTATTTAACCGCTCGGGTCGCCGGCTCTCAAGTTATCGTGGAAGAGACAAGCGATCTCAAGCGGGTTGTCGATGATATGCGCGCTCAGCTCGCACCCAAGGAAACCAGACCTGAGGTCCCGGCTAAAGGTAAGAACGAGAAGCAAGCAAAGGATTCCTCAGTAGCCGCGAAATCTGAGAAGGCCGAGGAATCAGGTGACCCCGAAGAGATGTCTGAGAGTGAGGTTCGGTCCTTGCTCGGCGATACGGCGCGGTACACCGGTAAACTGATCTCTCTTGACCTACAAGACACCGATATCGACAACGCTCTTCGAATTATCGCGGAGGTTTCAAATCTCAACATCGTCGCGAGCGAGGATGTTATGGGTAAGGTGACCCTTAGACTTACGGATGTACCGTGGGATCAAGCCCTCGATGTCATTCTCAAAACGCACGGTCTCGATAAGGTACTCGAGGGCAACGTGATGCGGATCGCGCCGGTCGATAAATTGCGTGTTGAGCGTGAGTCGCTCAAGCAGGCGCAGATCGCCGATATGGAGCTCGCACAGCTCGTAGTTAAGTATATCCGCGTCAGTTACGGCAAGGCCTCTGAACTCAAGAGCCTCGTTGAGACCGTTCTTTCAGAGCGAGGTACGGTGGCGTACGACGAGCGATCTAACCAACTCATCGTTAAAGATATCCAATCGGGAATCGATAACGTTACCGAGCTTGTCTCGAAAGTTGACCTTCGTACTCCTCAGGTTTTGCTTGAGACGCAGATCGTTGAGGCAAGCCGCAATCTTACTCGCGATTTGGGCAGCGAGCTTGGCTTCCAGTACATTCAGTCACCTTCAACGGGCAACGGAACGGGGCTTAACTTCCCATCCGCGGTGTCGGTTGGTGGTACGCTCGCGAATAATGGACTCGGAGCATCTGCCTTCCCAGCTGCTGTTTCGACTACGGCCGGCTCCGCCGTGAGCATGTTGTTCGATAGCGCCGATGGCACAAAGACCCTTGAGCTTCGACTTACGCAGTTGGAGGCCGAAGGACGGGTTCGAATCGTGAGTCGCCCGGCGGTCGCCACGACTAACAACAAGCCCGCGGAGATTAAGAGCGTTGAGAAATACCGTGTCCGATTGCCGAATGGAGGAACCTCCGTCGCTACAGGTCAGGGATCTACGGCGAACGGAACGGGGGGAACCGCGACTGAGGTTATCGAGGCCGGAATCGTTCTCAACGTGACACCGCAAGCATCACCTGATTACTACATCTTGCTCGATATTAAGGCGAAGTCCAGTACCTTCGGAAATTCGACGGTGGAGGGAATTCCGAACGAGATTGAGCGTAGCGCAAGCTCTTCGGTACTCGTGTCGAGTGGGCAAACTTTTGCGCTGGGCGGCATCTACAAGCTTATGGATAAGGACGACGTTACCGGAGTTCCTTTCATTAAGGATATCCCGGTGCTTGGAACCTTCTTCCGGCGGCTCCAAACGACCAATACCGATGAGGAGCTGTTGTTCTTTATTACACCGCGAATCGTCGAGGGAAGTTTCGACAATTCAATTATGAAGTCTGATTCCTAGAGACGAGCAAGTGAGAGGCATAGGTATGAAACATCTTCGATCATTGATTATGACCGTAATTCCTCTGCTCAGCGTTATGGGGTGTGGAGGAAATGGCGCGTCCAATAACGATCAGGGAGTGTCCGTTACTCTGTTGGGGTTGTTTCAAACAGCTCCCTCTCAAAATAATAATGGAGGAGGCAGCAACAACGGCAACCAGGGTAACGGTTCCAACTTGACGGGTTGTGGAGCACTACCCCAGCCGCTGGCCGGCAGTTACATCAGCCTTGGACAGACCATGCCCCAAGTAACCGCGACACCGAATAGCTCGCAATCGAC
>JAULVA010000179.1:0-10031 GCA_032111275.1 Bdellovibrionota bacterium | reverse complement strand
CTGTGGATCGATCCAGCGGGCTCGGTCTATGCCATCGTTGGACTCCAAAACAATCTCTATGGGCAGGTATTCAGGGCGGATCGCATTCTGCTTGAGTACTACATTCCCGGATCCTCTGTGCAACCGCCATCAACCAACGTAGCTCTCAACATGTTAGCGGGACCAGCTGAGGCCGGCACGCAGGGAGGATTGGGCGGCGCGGTTGCGACTCCCGTCACGAGTATTCGCCGACCGATCGTTACCAGCCTTCCCCCGTCGTTCAATCAGATATGTAATCGCGCCTTTGCGCAGGTTCCGATTATTCCGGCGCCAATTCGCGAGTGGCTGATATTCAACAGCAATGAGCTTCCGGAAGCTCCGTTTGATCTTGAGATCGTGATCACGTTGACCGGACTCTCGTCCGGAGGGAATCGATACGACACCAATCAAGGTTTGTTCTCGATTAGCGTAGTGCCGGAGATCCCGGTGGTTCCCGGTGTGCCAACCGTAACGACGAGCTCGGAGAGTGACGGTACCGCGTCGACCGACCCTGATACGAGCGCGTTAAACGCTCCTGAAGAGGGTAGCGATGACACGGAGGCTGAGGGGCTCGATGAACTTGAGAGCGCTTTTGAGGTGGAGTCTGTAGTGGAGGGAGAGTAGGACGATCGTTGCTTAGGTGTTTTTGAACTACTCGTAGAGCATTTCCAAGGAACTATGATCATGCGACGCCATACACTCTCTTTATACGCTATCACTCTCGCCGGAGCGGGGATTATTGGCTTTGGCGGTTGTCAGGGAAATACTGACGGTGGGTCCGCGGCCGATCCGGATTATCGCGATGAGGTATTTGTCGGGGACGAGACCAGTACAGGGTCGATACGGGTTGTGCTTAATGAGTCTCACATTCGGGTCGGGGATACCTCCGGATTTAAAGCGTACGTGACCGATTCAAAAGGTCAGCCCATCCCAAATACCAGAGTCATCTGTGATACCGAACAAGGGGTCGCCCTCATCGAGCCGACAACCGGGTATGAGCTGACGAACGGCGATGGTGTTATGAGTGGAGCAGTGGGATGTGTCACGCCTGGTAGTTACCAAATGGTGTGCCGCCTAAGCATTGGAGCCAATCGAAGGCAGTTTGTTTCAGTGACCTGCACGGGAGATATTCCAAATGGGTTCACCGGCTTTCCTGGAGCAGGTGGAGGCGGGCTCGGTGGCGGCAGGCAAACGAGCGAAAATGGGGATATTAGCATCACCGAGGCCGGATTGGATGATGATGGTAATTTAGGCTCGAGCGGCGTGTCCCCGGATGCTTCGGTTGATATTTTTCAATCCGCTGATTGCGACAGCTCCACTCCCGAGCTGGATGTCGAGCCATTCTATGATACCTACGCGGTTTTCAACGTTGAGAATAATCTTGAGGAGCGGGTTACGCTCATGTATTTGGATTGTGCGGTTACAGGTATTGATGGCACGAACAACACCGCGAATTGTGGTCCCATTCGCTTCACTCGCGCATCGGACTCCTCTATTGAGGCCAACAACGGCTCGACATACATTCAGGTGCCCGTATTTAAGGGGTTCCAAGGTGGAAAATATGTGGGAAGCCCTACTGACGGGACCGGCACGAGGATTTCGCAGCAGGGAATCTTTAATATCGCTTTCAAGCTCTACTATCAGAGATCGTCAGATGAAGATGTCGATAGCGACGATCTTCCCTACATAACAGCGAGTACCACCGCATCATTTAGTAACTTCAATCGGTGTCCGTAAAGTCACGTGAACACCCCCTCTCAACGAGGGGATTCTCTCTCGTTGATAGGCCTAAGTAGTTGGACTTACGCAGCTTGGCCGGGAAAAAGTTCGACTTGGTATTGGCTTTCCTTGGGCTTCGTGGCTAGGATACGCCCCCATGGATATCAAGGACATTGAGAACATCATCAAGATACTGAAACAGAACGAGGTGACCGAGTTCGAGCTCGAGCAAGAGGGAACCCGTGTAAAGCTTTCGAGAACGACCGGCGGCACCTATGTGACCTCCGAGGCTCGTTACGAGATGGTTCCGGCGGTACAGCTTTCCGCTCCAGCCGCTCCTGTTTCTCATGGCGCCGCGCCTCAGGATGATTTGGGCCGTTACGTTAAGGTCGAGTCTCCGATCGTTGGTACCTTCTACCGTAAGCCGTCTCCCGACGCTGAACTGTTCGTCAAAGAAGGAGATACGATAAGTAAGGGCGACACCCTCTGTATCATCGAAGCTATGAAGCTTATGAATGAGATTGAGGCTCCTACCTCTGGCAAGATCGTTAAGATCCTTGGTGTCGAAGGTCAGGTGATCGAGTTCGGCGAGGTACTCTTCCTCATCGACCCAGCTGTGTAATCACAAACACCTCGGTGATTCAAATGAGCTCTGTGCCATTTCAAAAAGTTCTAGTAGCGAACCGCGGCGAGATAGCGCTTCGAATTATCCGAGCTTGTCACGAGCTCGGCATTAAAACGGTTGCTGTTCACTCGAAAGCTGATGAAGATGCCCTTCACGTTAAGCTCGCGACAGAGAGCGTGTGCATCGGGCCCGCGTTGGCCAAGGAGAGCTACTTAAACATCGCGTCGATCATGTCAGCGGCTGTGGCTACCCGCGCTGACGCGATCCATCCCGGTTACGGATTTTTGAGTGAGAACGCCGCGTTCGCCGAGATCTGCGCCAGTTGCGGAATCACCTTCATCGGACCAACCGTTCGCAGCATGCGAATCATGGGCGATAAGGCTCGAGCTCGTCGCGTTGCTGATAAGGTGGGCGTTCCAACCATTCCTGGCGACAGCAAGGGGATGCTCGATGCCGCTGAGGCGCTTAAAGCAGCGGACAAGGCTGGGTACCCGATCCTCCTCAAGGCGTGTGCCGGAGGTGGTGGCCGTGGCATGAAGATCGTGAAGGGGCCAGAGGAGTTTGTTTCCACATTCCAAACCGCTCAGCGTGAAGTAGAGGCCGCTTTCGGTGATGGACACCTTCTTGTTGAGAAATACCTGCCCAAGGTTCGTCATATCGAGGTTCAGGTCGCCGGAGACCTCTCACATAACGCTATCCATCTCGGCATTCGAGATTGCTCGATTCAGCGTCGGTACCAAAAAGTTATCGAGGAGTCGCCGTCTATCGGATTGCCTGAGGGCCTTCAGACACAGATCCAGGACGCGGCGCTCGAGCTCATCAAATCAGTGAACTACTCCAGCCTTGGAACCGTGGAGTTCCTCGCGGATCTTGAGAGCCAGAAGTTCTATTTCATCGAGATGAATACCCGACTTCAGGTGGAGCACCCAGTGACCGAAATGGTTACGGACGTTGATCTCGTTAAGGAGCAGATCCGACTTGCCGCTGGCTTGGAGCTCTCGTGGCAGCAGAAAGATATCAAGATCACAGGGCACGCCATTGAGGCCCGTATCAACGCTGAGGATCCACGGACGCTCATTCCATCCCCTGGATTGATCAAGAGCTATCACCCACCAGGAGGGAACGGAGTTCGAGTTGATTCAGCTGTTTACGCTGGATACTCGGTTAAACCGTACTACGATTCTTTGATCTCAAAGCTGATTGTTCGGGACAAAGACAGAGCGTCCTGCATTAAGAAGCTGCTAGTCGCTCTCGATGAGTATCTGATTGATGGCATCTCGACGAACATCGAGCTCCACCGACGAATCTTGTCGCACCCTGACTTCCAGAGTGGTAACTTCTCAACGAAGTTCCTCGATCAAGTTCAACTCTTCGGTTAGTCCGTGAAATATATGCAGAGAGCTCCATCGCCTCGCCCCTCATTACGTAGTCGGTTGCTGGTCGTCGTTGGAGTTTTAATCGCTGTAGCGGCCTCATCTGTTGAGGTCGTAGCGGACGTACGACCTATCATCGCGCTCTCAACCGACTCCTATGATTTCGGAACTGTCGCCCAGGGGACGAAGGTTGTTCATGAGTTTCAGATTACGAACAAAGGAAGCGCTGATCTCGTTATAGAGCGCCTCGCGGCTTCATGTGGATGTACCGCCACGCAGCTTTCCGCGCCCACCATTAAGCCCGGCGCGTCGGAGAAAGTTCGTGTCACCTTTGACACCAGCGGCTTCATGGGAGACAAGAAAAAAAGCGTCCTTATCGCCAGTAACGATACTAACAATCCCGAGGTCACAGTTACCCTGAAGGGAAAGGTGCTCTCCAGCTTTACTTTGGAGCCAGCGCGTGTTGATTTCGGTGAGATCTTTCCATCTTCGCCCCTAGCCTCTCGTCGAAAAGAGGTGACCTTTTCGATTGCGGAGGGCACTGATTTGAAAATAACGAAGATTTCGAGCCTCTCTAAATACCTGGTTGCCTCTCCTGTTGTTTCCTCGGCGAATAGAGCGACCGTTAGCATAGAGATCCTACCGACGGTGCCACAGGGCGAGTTTCGTGACAGGGTAATATTTGAGCTCGATGGAGGGCGCCGAGCCTCCGTTAACGTTCCGGTCAACGCCTCCGTTAAGGGAGATCTTCGTCTGAATCCGGGCATTGTCTCTTTCGGAGTGCTGCAGGGGGATGCTCCCGTAGAGCGCCGAGTGCAATTTGAGAACAAGGGACCATCCCCGATAGCGATTGAATCTATCACCACATCTAATTCGGCTATCTCTGCCTCGATGATAGAGGTGCAGCCGGGTCGACAGGGAGTGCTGGTGGTGAAGGTGGATCCTCGTCGAGTCTCCGGAGAACTCAAGGGGACGGTTGATGTGACAACGAATCATCCAAGTGAGTCAGTGATCTCCTTAAATGTCTCCGGTGTCTTACCACCGAAATAGCTTGACCGATCAGATCGTATTGAGTCTAAGTGAGGATATGAACCGCGCCGTTGTCTCCTCTATTCGGAAGGGGTCTGGTATACCAACAGCCAAAGCTATCACGATTGGTATGGGGTTGGTTCTCTCGTCGAGCATCGCGTTCCAAGCAGTTCACGCCGAGAGCGTCGAATATCAAGATAGAGATTTCCCGGTTGATAACATTAGAGTCATAGAGGGAACCAACGTCGCTATCGACGTCGGTGGACAATCGATCTTCGCCGCGCGAGAGGCCGCGGGAAGATTGATTTTTAAGATATACGCCCGGCGCCCGGAGTTTCTTGAGCGTCGAAACGCCTTCGAGGGCTACGGCGCTTGGCTCGCCGCGCTCTCAGCAAAAGGCGAGGGTGGTGACGCGGTGCTTGGAGTAACGCAGGTTCTCACCTCGTCCGAGCTCCCTCCACGCGCCAAGAACCGCTTCTATTCCGAACTTGTCGGGAATCCCGATGGTGAGAAGCTTCTCTTCGACGCCGTAAGACTTTCGAACGGCGGTAACGTTGAGGTATGCGGTTCATTGGCGTTTCTAAGCCGCCCGAACCAGCTCGCCCTTCAGAAAGACAGGTCCCCCGAACTGAGCTGGCTTGTGGTAAAGTGCCCTCAAGCGCTCGTGGCGACGGCGCGGCGGGAGATCGTGGAGGGAGACGTGTCCTTAGCGATAGCGACACTCGAAGCGACGAGCACGATATTCGCCGGTAAGGATCAGGCTGCGGATGCCGCGAAGGTCTCCCTTGAGAGGATCACTTTAGTTCAAGACGCGATTCGCTCTCAGGATATCGCTCGGTTCGATTCCGCGCTCAAGGTGGCGACCTTTGACGGGCTTTTGGGTGAGTACTTTGAGAAAAAGCAGCCTGAACTCGTAACTGCGTTTAGTGATCAAGCTTTGCGAGACCACCGCCCCTTGACCGCTTTGCAAGGGCTCTCTTTGCTCGATTTCGGATTACGAAACAACAAGCACCACGAATTGGTTTCTAAGGCGCTTGATGAAGTAGGTTTCCAGGATAGGGCGGGTGTTGAGCAGCAGAGTGTGCGTACCCTTTTGTGGTCCTATGCTACTAAGGATGAAGACATCCGGCGCAAATATATCTTGAAGCTAGAGGAGTGGGTGTCACGGCTCTTGGGTGAGGGGATGCCGGATGAGGCACGTGCGCTCTTCAATTCCATCAAGGATCTTCGGCTCGATCCATCGCCGGAGAATGACACCCTGCGCGGTGACATCGCTGAGGCGCTCCTCGATATCGGGTACGATCGATCGGCGGAGGATCTTCTGGCGGGCGTTCGGACAGAGCTTCCGTGGCTCTATCGGTTTCGGATCTTAATGAAGCGAGACATCCTCATGTTTGTCATGGTGGCGCTCGGTTGTCTCATTGTCATACGGTGGGTTCTCCTGATTCCTCGGCTCATACGCGCCAAGAGCGTCGAGCGAAGAATCGCCGGGGAGGCTGAGCGACGGGCAGCTGAGGCCGCTGAACGTGAGCGGTATCGCGCTCAGTTCGAAGGCAAGAGTTTGACCTCGGGCGCTTTTATGGACGTTGATGAGTACGCGGGGGGATTGGAGAAGTTTAAGTTACGACCTAACGCGTCCCTGGCTGATATTAAGAACGCCTATCGTAACGTCGTAAAGCGATTGCACCCAGACATTAATCCCCAGGTCAGCCAACAGGATACCGATACCTTCATCGATCTTACTAAAACATACGAACGACTTCTCATACTATACGAAGAGCGGGAGCGGCGCTCAAAACCATCTCTCTAGGCTTTTCACCGATTCGTTTCGAGTTTTTGAGGGCCGCTGCCTGCGCGTGCGTTCGGCATACTCTTTTGGCCCGCGGGGGTGGTATTCGACGGTGTCGTGGTAACGGCGCCAGGTCTAATTGGCGGGGGCGCGCGACGAAGGAACTCGCAGTGCTAGAGGCCCGAGCTCCGATTTGGGCCCGTTGCTCCGCTGAGAGATCTTTGCAACGTATGCCAGACAGGAGTCTTTCGGCTAACGCGGATCCATCGGGAACCCTTCTTCGGAAGAGAGCGCAGAGCGTGGTGTGTAGGGGCGAGTCTGGTAGTAGGTACTCGTTGGTGAGGAGGAGACCCCACCATGGATTACCGGAGTGGAGTTGGTACGCGATAACTTTAAAGATGGCTTCGTTGAGCTTCATGCCTAAGTCCTTGGCACAAGACGTGCCGACACTGCGGTGGTGTAAGTGCCTGGTTTTGCTTGTGAATGGTGCGCATGGCTGTTGTCTGTTGACCCAGGGGCTGGTGCATCATGCTACAGGTGTCTCTAACCTGTTTTGGTAGGGACTCTCCTCATACCCAGGATCGTTTTCTCAAGAATTAACGAGGCGATTCGATGACAGATGCGGGTGCGATGCGTATAATCCGGTGCGACGATCGGTGCACGCGAGAGAGTGTACGAACCCGGCCAGGATCGGAAGATAGCAACCGCACTACATGTATCTGTGATGTGTTTCCGGTCGTCGTTTAACATACCGGTCTTTCCAAAATAATCCCGTCTTCATCGCAGGTTGCGCAAAGTTCTTGATGCGTATTCGCCTAAGACTGAGTATCGTGTAGAAGCTTGTTTGTTTTTGGAAAACGAGAGTGTCCTACTTAGTTCTCGCCAGAAAATATCGCCCCTCAGTTTTTAGCTCGGTCAGCGGACAGGAGCACGTTACTCGCACACTCGCGAACGCGCTCAAAAGAGATAAGGTCGTGCACGCCTATCTCTTCACTGGACCGCGGGGAGTGGGAAAGACCTCCGTCTCGCGTATCCTCGCCAAGGCGATTAATTGCCAGAATCCACAGGACGCCGAGCCATGCCTAGAGTGTTCGACGTGTTTAGAGATCGGCGCGGGGACAAGTCTTGCGGTTCGAGAGATAGACGGAGCGTCGCATAATAGCGTTGAGAACGTGCGTGACTTGATGGATTCGTTCAAGTCTCTCCCTCCTCCTGGCTACAAGCGAAAGATTTACATCATCGATGAGGTGCACATGTTGAGCATCTCGGCGTTTAACGCGCTCCTCAAGAGCCTTGAGGAGCCGCCTCCTCATACGGTCTTTATCCTCGCGACAACCGATGTTCATAAGATTCCCGAGACTGTTATTTCGCGCTGTCAGCGTCACGATTTCAGAGCGCTCAGCATGGCTACCATTGAGGCTCGATTGCGCGAGGTGTGCGACGCCGAGAAGATCGACGCTGACGCGGAGTCGTTGAAGCTGGTCGCTCGCATGGCTGATGGTTCGATGCGTGACGCGCAGACGCTGCTTGATAGGGTGCAGAGCTTTTGTCAGGGCGCTATTACCGCCGCTGAGACGAGCCGAGCGCTCGGCACCGTTGACCAACGTATCTTGTTTGAGCTCGCGCAAGCCATCGTCGCTCGAGACACAGCGACCGTTCTAGCGCGAGCCACCGATATCTTCACGACCGGAATTGATCCGTCAACGCTTCTGAGGGAGTTCGTACATTTTTGGCGGGAGGTTTTTGTCGCCAAGTTGGGTGGAGAGAACGCGCTTGTAGGGCTTGGCTTAAGCAAGGACGCAATCGTTGAGCTCCTTCGCCTTGTTTCATCGCTTGAAGCGACCGATGTCCAAGATCTCTGGGACGTCGCTCGCGAGGGTGCTGATCGCTCGCTCCGTTCAGCGCATCCTCGATATGGGTTTGAGGCGCTTGTCGCTCGAATGGCGACTCGTCAGCCCGTGGCGGAGATCGGCGCGATTATTGCACGTCTTACGAGTGGCGAAGAGCGTAAAGGAGGTGTGGCTTCGCCACAGCGGATCGCCGCTTCCACCACTTCAGGTCCAACAGCTACACGCATGTCGGTGCCTACCCGATCCGCCTCGAGCGCGACGCCGACCCCATCGTCCGCAAGCCCCTCTGTTTCCGTTCCACCCGTTGGGAGCGCTATGGCCGGCACCGATGGATTCGCCTGGGAAGATATCGTTGCCTTCGCTTCGGCCACGACCGGTAGAGTTCTTGTCGAGAACTTAAAGCGACTTCGACCAACTCGGTGTGAGATCGGCGTGTTCGAGGCAACGGGACCTGAGTTTACCGCTACAAGCTTAATGCGGGAGAAGGATAAGGTTATCGACATCTTCAACCAGTTTTTAGACAAGCAAGGAACCGAACGCCCCCGTGGATGGAAGATCGCGATCCAAAAAGGGCAGGGAGGCGGAGAGGCCGCCGCTGAGAGAGCCCAAGCCAAGGCGCAAGGCGAGCGGGAGCTTCAAGGACATCCAGCTGTGCAAAGTTTGCAAAAGATATTCCCTGGCAGCAAAGTTGAGCAGGTTAGGGGTAAGGAATAATTTCAAGACTACACGAGGAGATACGAGGTATGGCGAAGGGATTTGGTGGATTTCCTGGCGGTGGAAATATGCAGGCGCTTCTGCAGCAGGCGCAGAAGATGCAGCGAGATATGCAGATCGCGCAAGCGCAAGCTGAAGCCTTTGAGGCGGAGGGATCCGTCGGAGGTGGCGCTGTAAAGATCCGGGTCAACGGCAAATACGAAGTCCTCTCTGTTGAGATCAAGCCAGAGGCGGTTGACCCTTCAACCGTTGACCTTCTGCAGGATATGGTGAAGTCCGCGGCTAACGACGCGATTGCCAAGGTTCGTAGTAACACCGACGTGATGCTCTCCAAGGTTACGGGCGGGATGAATATGCCAGGATTGTCCTAAGAGGCCGCGGCGATGCTTGTATTTCCCCCAGCTCTCCAGCGTTTGATCAAGGAGCTCTCCAAGCTTCCCTCGGTTGGTGAAAAGACCGCCACGCGGTTGGCCTACCATCTTATCGCGAACGATCGAGATCTCGCCCGCTCCCTTGGCGCCGCGTTGCAGCAAGCCGCTCAAGAGGTGCGATTGTGCGAGCGATGTTTCTTTTTGAGCGAAGAGCCTCTGTGCTCGCTTTGCCGAAATACCTCTCGAGATCCATCGGTGTTGTGCGTTGTCGAGAAGCCGGTTGACCTCGTCGCGATTGAGCGAGGAGGGGAGTTTAAGGGGCTCTATCACATCCTTCACGGTCTCTGGGCACCTCTTCGCGGTCAGGGGCCGGATAGCATGAAGCTCAAGGAGCTTATGGATCGGGTTCGAGGTGGTTCTGTGTCGGAGGTCATCTTGGCCACGAGCGCCACGGTAGAGGGCGACGCTACAGCCCTCTATATCGGCCGTATGTTGGCAGATTTGGGCATAAAAACGACCCGCCCAGCCCAGGGCATACCGAAG
>JAULVA010000178.1:0-5081 GCA_032111275.1 Bdellovibrionota bacterium | reverse complement strand
ACGGTCAGTAAGGTGAACCTAACTAGGGGATGGGGCTCGCATTGTGCTCTATCGATTGGCCAGTGATTCAGAGAGCCGTTACTGTCAAACCGCTCCGCTCATTTGGCATCTCAAGAAAGCCGACGAATGATGTTGGATGATTCTCAATCCGAGCGAATCCGAACCCTTTGTGTCCTTTGCGTCCTTTGTGGTCGATTACTTCCACGTATATCGGAAAACATCGGAGCTAGTTGCTCATAGAGGCGGAGACCGCCGCCCCCAGCTCATCTAGGTGCTCAACCTTTGATAATGACGTCAGCCCGATCTCGCCGATCATCTCTCGCAAGGCTCTCGGACTCCCTCTCACTCCACTCCTTCCACGCGGCTCTCACCCGCTCTGGATCTAAATGGTACTCCTCGATATCTCTCCTCATCCCTCGCTCCAACGAGAGTTCAGGGGAGGTATCGACCCAGATGCGGAGATCGAAGTGCGCGACAAGCGATCGGTGAAGGGTTTCGACCCCTTCGACTACCACGACATCGACATCAGAGATCGTGATCGGAGTCTCATGAAATCCGTCTGGGATTCCAGCTAGGTATCCCCAGTTGTACCGAAGGAATCGAAGTTCCCGAGCGCCCGAGCGAAACGGGGAGATAACATCCGAGATAAGTCGCTCATGGTCGAACCGTCGCCCCTCTGACACCTGATCCTTGGGAAGATGAAACCAGTCATGTTCAATTTGCGCGCTCCTTGGAATCCGCTGCACGAGCGCCCGAGCGAGGGTGGACTTCCCTGCGCCTCCTCTTCCATCCAGCGCGATAAGCACCCTGCCCCGTTCACGACGCAGCTCCTCCGCACGAGAAACGATCTGATCTACCGATCCTTGATCCATCACACCGAGCTTTTGCTCATTAAGCGCCGCATGTTCAGCTAACTCTAGGTCTATGAACGCCGAGATCATAGCCCTGTACGTAGCCTCCGCCACATCTGGATTAACACCGCTCTCCAGGGATAGGGCACGAACTTTTACGATTATCTCTTCGACGCGGCTTGGTGCTTTAACATCACCTGCCGTTCGCTTAAATCGCGCGGCTTGTGATACGAACTCGCTCCGCTCTCCGATAAGCGCGATAATCTTTTGGTCGATCGCATCGATGCGAGCCCGCACCTCCTCAAGGGATGCACATCTCGTTGGCGCGCTCATGGTAACTCCTCACCCCTAACCGTCTAACCGTTCGTTTGCCGATGTGTAGTCACTGTCAGTCGGAGGAGCTTTTTGACCACAAAGGACGCAAAGTACACAAAGGAGGTCAACTGCAGCATCTCCGGCTCAGCCCAACAGTCCTAAACGTTTTCACCACGATTCGAACTGAGGTCCTTCACCATGATATGTCGGGTAAACGGTCCGACATAGTTGGTAATCGTGGCCACACTCTTGTACCCGAGACGACCGTACAATACTAAATTGGCATCGATCAGGGTTTCAATGAGAGCATCACGACATCCCCGGTCACTCGCTTCCCGCTCCATGCGCAAGAGGATCTCACTCCCGATTCCTTGGCCCCGATACCGTTCAGAGACCCACAAGGAACTCACAAAGAGGCGATTATACTCAGTTCGACCGATCCCTCCCCCGATAACACTATCACCCTCGCGCACAAAACAGGCGAGAGATTGGGCTCCGCCCCCCGAGGCGAGCCCTCGCCCGTAGTCGAAGACTCCTCGAGTGACGATCTCCGCGTCATCGCTTGATGGCGTGCTTGTGATTTGCCACAACTTCATCGATTTCGCCTCGTTAGTCTCTCTCCACCCGAAAAACGATCTCGTCTACCGTTCCCAGCTCCATCACGCCGTTCACTCACCCCTGACTATCGCCGAGGTGCAGCGCGATATTATCCAGCAATCGCACCCCCTCAACCTTAACAACAACAAGCATACGACACGCTCCGCTTACAGTAGAAACGTACTCAAGGGAGCGTTCATCCACGAGCGCTATGTAGTCTATCTCGGTTCCCGGCACACCGAGCACCGCTTGCGTAACGATCGCTTGCAGCGTATCGGCTGAGTGCTCGCCACCCTCAAACGCCGCGCGCGCCGCGAAGAGTCCCTGACTGATGGAGAGCGCTTAAACGCGCGTTGCGCGAACTCAAGGCGAGGCCATCAGCGTCACGCACTAGCTCTCCTCGGATGATCTGGATATCCATCTTGAGATCGCCAACCATCTGCTCGATGAGGCGGAGCTGTTGAAAGTCCTTCTCGCCAAAGATAGCGACATCCGGCGTTACCGCGTTGAAAAGGACGGTAACCACGGTGGCAACACCCGCGAAGTGACCGGGACGGAGCGCTCCCTCAAAAGGTTTTGAGATATCAGCAACGGTGACGGTGGTCTGAAATCCTGCCGGGTAGATCTCCCCGACATCAGGAGCAAAGAGGAGATCGACCCCTTCCCGCTCCAGCAACGCCTTGTCCTTGTCGAGATTGATGACGTAAGCCTCATAATCCTTGGGGTCGTTGAATTGCGTGGGGTTGACGAATATGGAGCACACCCGGATATCACAATGGTGTGCAAGCGTTCGAGCCAGCGAGAGGTGCCCCTCATGCAGCGCGCCCATGGTAGGGACGAAACCGATCCGCCTACCCGCTCGCCTATGCGCGTACATTTCCGCTCTGAGCGCCGCAACCGTTGTGCATGTCTTCATAGGGTTAATCCTCTCCTGTCGCGCCTCAGCCAGGGTGTTTGGGCGCTTCGGGAGGCGGTATAGCGCAACCGGCCCAAGGCTGCTAGCCTACCCCACGGTACGTCGATAAGAACAGAACTCATGCGAGCAGATTCAACCCATAACTCAGAAAGCGAAGCGAGGATGCGACCATTCCCGGTATTTGGGCACCTCTTTCGTGCTCTCAACCGCGCTCCCCTGCTCCTAGTCCTCCTGATGATGAGCGCATGCGCATCAACCGGGGACCCATCCCCTGTCCCCTCCGATCCAGAGGTCAAGGAGATCAAAGCTAAGGACGCCATCGAAGATTCGGGCGGGCCTGAGGGAGATCTTATCGCTGAGGCGAAGCAGTTGTATGAGGCCGGAATGTATTCCCTCGCCCAGGAGAAGTTCCAATCTATCAAGGATCGATTTCCGCTCGGCGCCTACGGCCAATTCGCCGAGCTCAAGGTCGCCGACTGCTACTACTTCAACGGCGAATACAACGAGGCCGCCAAATTCTATGAGGGCTACCTAAAAAGTTATCCCGGCAGTCCAGACTCCCCCTACATAGAGCTGCAAGGAGCTCGCGCTCACGTTCATTCCGCCGGTGGAGGAACAGGGAGAGACCGTCAACCCCTTGAGCGCGCCCTCGCCCTCTTCGATGGAGTTGTCGAGAGGTACCCAGGCTCCGCGTACGCGTCAGCCGCTGAGCGTGAACGTGGGCCGGTAGTTGAGCAGCTTGCCGCCTACGACCAACTCATCATCGATTTCTACAAGCAGCGCGGTAACACCGCCGCAGTCGAGGCTCGAGAGAAGCTCTTCGCCGAACGGTGGTCCCGCCGCCTCGTTCGCGCGCAGGAGCAGGAGACAACCCCCGAGACACCTCTGGATGAACTACCCACCCTCTCAGAGTGACGCGCTCCTATCCAAAAGTCCTCCTTGCACACCTCATAGAGACCCCTCTGAGGGCCAGATTCCACGTGGCGCTTAGCCGTGATGCGGGGTACTTTGACCGTAGCTCTTGATTTTTCCTCACCTTAGAACGTCGTCATCTCATCTTATCATCGATGGGCAATATAAGACGGAGGCTCCATGCAGATGGAGCTTGCGAGCTGCGGTTTGAGCGACCAAATCAAAGTAACCCATCGGAAAATTTAGTGTTATGACGTTGAAGTTTCGGTTTTAGCAGGTAGCGTGTGGCAAGTTCTCTCTCGCTTCAGGGGATAAAGGATCTCGATCTATCGCAGATTCTGCATCGTTTGATGCGGCGCCAAAACATCGTATTAATAACAAAGGGGGTTCGCCTCCTCTCGATGCTTGTGGCCACGGGTTCAATCGTATGGTTCCTATCGGTCGCTGTGCGAGACACCCTTTCCCGTAAAGGGATCGAGAGCGAACTTGAGGGACGTCTCGGCTCGCTCATGAGCACCTCCTCCCTCGATGCTCAACCCACCCCTGAGATGGAACGGAACTGGAAACTCATCGCCGATACTACCGTATTCGGTACGCTCGGAGGTCCAGCGGCACCAGCGGCAGCTGCAGCGCCTCCCCCAAGTCCTCTTAGCCTTACCCTTATCGGCACCTTCGTCACGGATGGACAGGAGCCGTACGCTATCATCGAAGACAAGAAGAAGCAGACCCAGGACATGTTCCTCCTCGGCGACTCGGTGTTCGAACAGGCGACCCTGAAGAAGATCTACCAAGACCGCGTTGAGCTTGAGCGACTCGGAAAACTCGAGGTGTTGAGACTCGATGATTTCGGTGGCCCTGACGCCCCTGCCGGAGAGGGCGGCATCTCCGCGAACGGAGATGACTTCGTCGTCGACGAAGCAGAGCTCGACAAGGGACTTGAGAACCTTCCCCTTCTTCTGACACAGGCGCGCGCGGTTCCGTACTTCAAAGATGGACGCTCTATCGGTCTGAGACTCTTCGCCATCAAGAGCGGCAGCCTCTACGAAAAGATAGGCTTAAAGAACGGCGATATCTTGAAGTCAATCAACGGAAACAGCCTCGCCGACATTACCCAAGCGTTGAAGCTATTCGAACAACTTAAACAAGAGCGCAGTATCAACCTTGTTCTCGAGCGCGAGAAGCAAGACCGTGAATTTAAATACACCATAAGGTAAGTCATGAAACGTTTATCTCACCTCATGAAAGCTTTGATGGCAGGAGCTCTCCTAAGCCAGAGCATGATCGCCCCTGTCATCGCGCAGCCACGACAAGAGGACGCTGGTGAGGAGATCGCCAAGGACGCGAACACCGTGATCAACGTCAATAACGCCGAGATAGCCTCGATCATTCGAATCTTCTCGCGCAAGCTCAAGCGTAATTACATCCTCGACGAGAAGGTTCGCGGCAAAGTTTCTATCTATCTCCCTGGAAAGGTTTCAGCTGAGGAATCA
>JAULVA010000177.1:0-4685 GCA_032111275.1 Bdellovibrionota bacterium | reverse complement strand
GTCCCGCGAGCTACCCGCTCGCTCCTCCCCTTTCGTCTTCACTAAGCCGCCTTAGCTCAGTTGGTAGAGCAACGGTTTTGTAAACCGTAGGTCGTCGGTTCGAGTCCGACAGGCGGCTCCAGTATTGTTCCTACTCAAACTTGGCTTCGCCAAGATTTGAGTGACGGGCAAAGGGGTCACCTTTGCAATCCCAGTATATTGTTCCTACTCAAACTTGGCTTCGCCAAGATTTGAGTGACGGGCAAAGGGGTCACCTTTGCAATCCCAGTATATTGTTCCTACTCAAACTTGGCTTCGCCAAGATTTGAGTGACGGGCAAAGGCGCCTCGCCCTTAATCTTGAGACGTCCCGTGACTCGGGAGGTCACGCATCGCTCATAACCTTGCGACCTTTCCCCACCCGGAGGGCCCGACTCCTGGCGGGCCGGATCGTATCGCCCATCGATGAAGCATCGATACCTCCAGGTATGGTACGGCCCGCCAGGAGTCGGGCCCTACCGTGGTTCATCAATACCGCGTGACGAAATGTATGCCGATTGATCGGTGTGGCCCTGCCGTGTTTCCGGCCAACCGCGAAGGAGCACCATGCACATGGCAACCCATCAACCGTTTCACCTACCTCTGTGCAAGCGTCCCTAACGCCCCTCATAGCCACTGACGCACTCCTGCGGAATCGTGCGTGCAACGGGAGAGCTACGTCCTCAAAAGCTAAGAATGCTTTATTCGAAGCGATGGACGTGCCCCCTATGATTCATCCCACCTGATTAGGAGACCACTATGAAGAGATCACCGTTGTACTTTACCGCACTGATGTCACTGACCATTCCATTTATGTCCGCCTCAGCCGCTGAGGAGGAGATGCGCATCGACCGAAATAGTCGCGCATTCAAAGAGGCTGAATCGAACCTCCGAGAATCAACAACCGTCTATCAGCAGATCTCTGAGGGTAAGATGGGGAAGATTCCTCAATCGGTACTCGACAAGACGAAGTGCGTCGCAATCTTTCCTAAGACGGTAACCGTTTCAGCCGGACTCGGCGGAACCCACGGTGATGGCGTCGGCTTCTGTAAGAGTGGGACCGGAACATGGGAGAACCCTATGTTCCTCAACCTCACCGGAGGAAGCATCGGCGTTCAAGCGGGTGTTAAGTCCGCCGACATCGTTCTCTACCTCACTGGAGACCGAGCCGCAGACGCGTTGCGCCGAGGCAACTTCAAAGTTGGTGGAGAGCTCAGCGCGGTAGCGGGAACGTTTGACAAGACCTTCGACGCGCCACAGGCTGAAGTTGTAGGATACCAGCGAGCGGAGGGACTCTTCCTGGGCGCCAGCA
The DNA here is from genome assembly GCA_032111275.1 of Bdellovibrionota bacterium. Lineage (GTDB taxonomy): Bacteria > Bdellovibrionota_C > UBA2361 > UBA2361 > OMII01 > OMII01. Next base: position 3,356 of record JAULVA010000177.1, on the reverse strand, counting down.
TCGACGGTATCAACGTATCACGCGACGACTCTGACGAGCGTGCGTTCTATGGGACTCGAGAGGCGAATCTCACCGCTCGCATGCCGAGCGACCTTGAAAAAGAGGTTAATCAACTTAGAAACGCGCTTCCACCACACATCGGATAACACCTGATATCACGCGCGGGGTTCTCACCACGAGATATCCCGCGCGGATTTTCACCCCGCTCTTACGTGGACTGAGATCATGTACATTGTTGTTTGGACCATCCTCATCGGTTTTGTCGTCGGTCTCATTGTACGCTCGAGACTCTCCGGACAGGAGGACGAAAACCTCTGGGTCATACCAGGGCTCGGCATCTCAGGTGCCCTATTCGGGTCTATCGTTGGAAGAGCTCTTGGTATGTACGGCCCTCGAGACCCAGCCAGCCTTGCCATGGCAGCGATCGGAGCCATATTGGGCATTATCACGTACCGGCGCTACTTCGTCAGCGTGAGCCGCGCGGCGCGGTAGTGCGCGGCTGTTAGTCCTCCCTTTTCCCTAAAACGCCAAGGATCTCCTCTCCTCGCTCTGCGGAGAGTCCGTTGGCCCAGGCGACCTCAACTGCTAGGCGGCCAAGTAACCTGTAGAGCTCGCCCGACAAGGGGCTCTCCCTCGATACCGCCATCGCTTGTCGCTCAACTACCCCAGCCTCTCCTCGCGCGATAGGACCCGTCAGAGCGCGCGCAGGGCCAAGACGGACCATGTTATCGACAGCGCTCCGTACCAGTGGCTCCATAAGACACCACGATAGCTCCTCAGGAATTCCCGCCGCTCTGTAGAGTCGATGAGCGCACTCAAGGAGCGAAACGACATAGTTGCTGGCGAACACGTGACCCGCGTGACACAGGATCTTTCCCTCAGATGAGAGGGGGAAAACTCGACCACCGATCGTGGTGAAGATCTCTGTGAGAATCTCTTGAGCGGCTTGATCTCCCTCGATCCCACAGAAGGTACCGGGAAAATCTCGCACCGCCATCTCACGATCGGCGAAGCTCCGAACTGGGTGTACACTCGCCACATGAGCTCCAGCTCTCCTCGCACTCTCCAAAACAGCCGAATCCAAGAAGCCGCTGCAGTGAAAGACTATCGCGTCTTGCAGACACGCACCCTCACTCGCGACGCGTTGAGCTACGGCCTCGATAGCTTCGTCTCCACAACTGATGAGCCACAACCTACTTGGTGGCATCTCGCCTATCGATCGATGCGCGACACCGACACCGATAGCCGCTACCGCGTGGTCCGCTGAAGCCTGGGAGCGGTTACAAGCATGAATCTCATCGACGATACCGGCCGCTATCAATAATGTAGAGATCGCCTGTCCGAGGCGTCCACATCCAACGACATTCAACCGAGAGTGTTTCATCTTTATCTCCTTGGAGGCGCGAACGAGCGCGACCTCTTCGCGTGTGAGGGAAACAAGCAGTCACCGAGGTTACCTCATCGGTACGGTCCCCATCGTCCCTACCGAAAACTCACGAAGAACATCAGATTTACCGCAAGTGGAAAGATAGCCGCAAGAAAGAGGAGAACCTGAGATATCCCCCCTTCAAAATATCTCGAGAGCAACGCGTTTCCGGCCGGATTTGGCGCGTTCGCCAAAACAGTAAGCCCACCAGCCGCGACCGCCCCCGAAACCAGGATGTACCTCTGGTCGGCCGAAAAGTGCGGGACCAGGGAGGAGAGATAGGTGATGGCGGCGTTGTCGTTAAAAGCGGAGAGGAATACCGAGCTCAGTAAAAGCGCCCCCTCCCCAAGTCGTACAAGGAGCGGCTCGATCCACCACGCTTGGAAGATGCCGTGCACGACAAGACCAGCGAGGAAGAAGCCAACGAGCAGCGGCATGCGCAGAGAGATGGCTCGCTGGAAATGCCGGGTGGCGTCAGCGAACGCGAGGAAAAACAGGAACCCACCGATGACGAGTTGCGGACTTCTGGCGTTGACCACGGTCCACGCCATAAAGAGAAGATTAACCACGATCACGCCAAATGGGGCGGACTTCTCAAGCACCGGATGTGACGCGTCAAACGGGGTGAGCCGTTGCGCCATCGCGTGAAACTCTCGACGAAAGAGGTAGAGATACGCGAGCGTGGAGAAACACACGGCGCTTAAGGCCTTCCAACCGAAGGTCAAAAACATAAATGGGGTGTCCCAATTCCACACAGAGGCTACGATAACCACAGGGGGTGCCGCGAAGTGCGTTAGCACGCCCCCTACCGAGATGTTAGTAAAGAGGAGTCCCACCGTCGCGTAGGCGAGGGTCTTCGATGGTTTGTACCGATAGAAGTGCTGGCCCAAGAGCAGCGCGCAGAGGGTCATCGCGGCGGGCTCTGTGATGAGGGAGCCGAAGATAGGTCCTACGATAAGGATCGTTCCCCACCATGCGCCAGGAGTTCCCCCCATGATCCGAGCGATCCTCGCAAGCACCCGTTCGGCGGTATAGAGAAGTGGTTGTGACGACGCGATCGCCATAACGACCACCACAAAAACCGCCTCACTAAAATGCACGGAGTGTTCGAGTATGTGTTTAGTAACATCCCACCCCTTCGAAGCGGTGATAGCGATGATCAGAGGAATAACCCAGAGACCGAACACCGCCTCCAGCTCGCCGAGATAGTGAAGGAGTACCGTAACGAACCGAAGCGGAGGCTCCCCCTCTTCCCCACCCTTTGAACGCTCAAGCCAGGAGAGGTGGTCCTGCTCCTCTCTCCGCTTAGCGAGCCGAAGAAACCATGAGGCGCTGAAAGTGTGAATAATAGCGCAGAGGAATATGACCGTAGCGAAAAGGTTAAGGGGCTCAACCTCTATTCGATGGCGCAACACCTCCCACAATCCAAGAAGATGCTCGTCCCCATATTCAGACAGTGGTACGGGGAAATTAGTAACCAAGGAACGCTCTTTCTCGATGAAGTGATATAGCGTTCTCCAAAAGTCCGTAACAAACACCCGACTTTTGGAAAACGCTGGTGATTCGCGGATGCGAATCAAAACAATAAACTATAGTGATGTCCGGCAAAAGCCTTGCCAGTTTTACTGGCACGGACTTTTGCGCATCACTATAGGCCCACGACGACTCGCTGCTCTCAGTAAGTGTAAACCGGCATGGCGACTCTGCAAAGGAAAGAATACGGGAACGTAGGATCTCCTAAGGAGAAGAGGCAAAACCTCCTATCCCACCACGTGAACGTGGGAAGTTACAGAGTGACGACGCGAGTAGGTTTTGTCCGCCTCCCTAGGTAAGGGAGGCAAAACCACGCTGACGCGTGCTTTTGCTAGGTAGCGGTGCTACCGCACCGCTTTACGAGATGCGGCAGTGGATGGTTACTGATAATTTGAGT
>JAULVA010000176.1:0-2059 GCA_032111275.1 Bdellovibrionota bacterium | reverse complement strand
ATAATCGCGATCGTCCACCGGAATCCCGAGGATCTCACACGCCTCTTCAACATTCTTAGCTTTCCCTGATTCAATCAGCTCCCGCTCCTTCCATACAGCGGCGACACCATTCCCTCTACCATCCTCTGGGTAGAGCAACACGAGCCCTCTGCCATGCTCAACAATCCGCTGAACAGCCGCGGCGTAGACACTTGATCCGCGATCCTCCGCGAGAGGAAATCGGCTGATCAGGCTCTCCGATTGGATTCTGACGAGTGGAACTCGGTCCCGCGCGGTCTCACGCGAGTACTCAAGCACAACGAAATCAAGTTGGCTGATCTGGTCATGATATATGTGGTCGTTGAACCAGTACGGAGTATCGGCCAAGCACGCGTCGACAACATTGTTCGCTCCAGACCGTCGGAGTTCGCGAAGACGATCAGGATTCATCTTCACTCGAACAAGGTCCGGGTTATCACTCAGAGGCTTGACCCCCTCGATCACCGAGCCCTCTCCCTTAAGCATCTTTTCGAAACCAATCACCTTCTCAGCGGGTACGACCACCGATGAGTGCTTCGGACGAACCGGGAGCGGGTAGCTCGCGTCGATTCGGAAGCGTTGGACATCCGGAAGAATATGCGGCGCGAAAACTTTCACCTCCCATGGGTACATCGCGGTGGGTCGCTGGCCATCATCGAGAAAATGCCCCGACTTCCCCTTGGTGCGGAGGTAGTGCGCATTTTGCGGATTAGATTGATATACAATCGGGAGACGACCAGCGACGTTCAGCCCGAGCCTTCCGTCACCGAGCGCGTCAATTTTATCCGGATTGTTTGTGAGGATCTTAACTTGCGCGTTCTGCAGCCCCAGCAAGTAGACAACATCCTTTATTGAGTCGTACTGCCTCGCGTCCGCCGGCAGTCCCATATGCTCGTAGATCTCGTACGTTCCCAGCTGATCGAGGCTCCCCGCAACCGCCATCCGATCACGCCCCTTCTGACCGTACCCAGCGCCACGCCCCTCCTGCCGCATATAGAAGACGATTCCACGTCCCTGCTTGGCGATCTCCGCGAGGGCTCCGTTGAGCTGCTCAACACAATCGCAGTCACACCCACCGAGGGTCTCGCTCGTGATACACTCTGAGTGGATCCGTATCGGTAGGGCATTCTTCTGGTTTAGCTCTTTGTCGGTGAGGTCACCCATCGTGAGAGCGATGATGTGATTCCCAAAGCTACTCGTCTCGAAGAGGTAGCAGGTAAAGGTGCCATTCACTAACTTTAGGTCTAGCTTTCCGACGCAGTTTGTTTTGCCCCGATGGGGAGCGTCGAGAGGGTTCATTGAGAGGGCGCTTCCAGGGGGATGAATCAGGTCGCGCAGGACGTCTGAGCGACGATCATCCTTGGGTACCGCTTTTTCAGGAAAAATAACTTTTGGGTCTGAATCGTTAGCGGGCGTGAGGGGGCCAGCTTTTTTGTCGGGAACGGCACGGTCTTTGGGTTTTACAGGATCCATGTCACCTTCAGCCTATACGACCCGAGCAAGGGCCTCTAAGTCTATGGCTTTCAAGGTTTATCATCTGCTTGATTCTTACTCTAGTCGTACCGGCCAAATTTTCCAGAAACCTCGGCACGATTCCAAAGCATCGCGGTTGTAGTGCTGATTGCTGACGAATCCTGTTCGGATTTATCGGTTTTAGTCACCGGACGCCCCACGAGATCGGACCCTAAGGCGAAACTGACATAAGTGTGCGTGATTCATCAGGTCAAAATCCATTCAACGATACCGCACACCGCTCTTCCCGCTCGGAATACCGCTTAAAGTTCGAATTCTTTCAGAGAAGAATTCCCCTTAAGGAGGAGGAAAGATGACGATTGCACTCGACCGAGGACAAGGAGAAACATTTACCTACCCACAGCTTTGCCGCGAGCCTTCACGTGAGTGTGTTGGCGTCTCCCGACTCTCCTTGGAACGACTCCTCCCCGAACACCATGATCTTCGAGCCTCAATCCCCGGACTCTCTTGCTACCCGACTCCGATCCTGCGCTCGGATATCGTCGCAGACAGCGACATGACACTTGCC
>JAULVA010000175.1:372-3250 GCA_032111275.1 Bdellovibrionota bacterium | reverse complement strand
TTCACACACACCGCCTGTTCCAAGGTCATGCCTCCTATCTGCCGGGTGCCGCTGAAGCAGACTTGCTAGGGTCGCTCTTCAGCTCTTATCCGGAGTCGGCAAACCACTACCGTTTCAACACCGTCTCGAACTTTCGACAGGTCTTCAGAGGTTCACTCGCGTTCATCTCCTTGGAACTTACCTGACGGGTCTTACCCCGCCTTTTCCAGCGCCGTTCACCACAAAAACGCTTTCGCGCTTCGCAGCGGCTGGTAGTTTGTAGCCTCCCCCTCAGCAGGCGGCTACGGTGGACCTACCACCATCGGTTTGTGCGCCTCGTGGCACAATTTGCCTCACTTCCCTAGGGGATGCGGATAACCTGTCCTGCTATCAGGGTTGACCCCCGCATGCCGTTGGCTTTTTTAACATCGGCGATGGAGCGGCCGTATCGAGCCGCTATAGCCGCAAGGGTCTCCCCTTTTCGCACTTTGTGTTTACGCACCGTCGGTGCCGTTGAGACCTTCTTAGGCTGCGTTGAAACCTTCGCTACCGCGGCCTCGGGAACCGGCTGCTGAGCGGCCGCTACAACTACGTCCGCCACGGGCGCTTCGTTAGTCGAGCCTCCACCATTCCGAGGGACCAAGAGCACTTGGCCTACCTGTACCTCAGAGGTAGTGAGACGATTCATTTGAGCAATTCGCTCAGGAGTCGTATTAAATCGCGCGGCGATGGCCTGCAAAGAATCCTTGCGGGTCACCCGATACATCTTCCCCTCGCCCGATGAGGTCGTCACAATTCGAGACTTAATCGGTTCAGGTGTGCGCACCTCGTTCATCTTGTCGGTATACTGAACCGGCACTTGAAGCACATAGCCCGCCGGAATCTTAGCCGCGCCCTTCCAGACAGGATCTAACAGGGCGTAGTTCACCTCTTTCAAATTGTCGAGAGGAACACCGAGCTGTCGGGATGCTTGAGCCGTAGACATCGGAGTCCTAATCGGATAGGCCACTAGCCGAAGGGGCGGCTGCACCGAGACCTCCGGAAAGTACTTTTCGTGATCCTGAAAGATCTCTACGGCCGCGAGAAACTCGGGATAGAAGTTCGTCGAAGCGAAGCCAAAGAATCGCTCGGATGGATGCTCGATAATATCGGCGAGATTTGACGTCCCAGCGGCTCGTACCTTTGAGCGAACGCCACCTACGCCGTGATTATATGAGGTAATAGCGAGGGGCCAGGAACCGAGCTCCTGATAGGCGAGCCGGAGGTACTCCGCCGCTCCCCGTGTCGCTTTAATCGGATCGCGACGTTCATCGACGTAGCGCCCGACAAGCATTCGATGAGAGCGCGCGGTCCGTGGCATAAACTGCCAAATACCCGCGGCGCCCACGCTACTGTAGGCGGTATAATCGAAAGAGCTCTCAATGAACGGGAGACGAGTAAGCTCCTTGGGCAGACCGTACTCTGAGGTAAATATCTGCTCCATAACTGGGATATACTTCCACGCTCTTCCTATAGCCTGAGCGTATCGCTCACGAATACCGGTCTGCGTTCGGATCAGATCCTCATCTAAGAGTCGTCGATAGGATCGAGCCACTTCTGGCACCATCCGCATCTTTTCAACGAAGCTCTCTTGAAATGGAGTTGATGGTTCCTCACCGTCAACGAGTCGACGAATCTGTTGCTTCATCGAGACTACGGTGTCTTTCTCCACCCGATCTTTGTGGCGCTTCAATTCGATGTCGCCCATCGTCTCGGCTTCAGCCGAAAAGTCGAGCACACCGAATACCACTTGGGGGAATTCACGGTGATGGATGACCACCTGATTCCTACCATACTTGGCGAAAACATCCTTCCAGAAATCCACCCGTCCTCTGAGCTTCGGGGGAGCTTGGAAAGGACCCGAAATGCTACTCTCACGCACCCCACTCTGGAGGCCGAGGTTAGAGCCAAAGCCTGGGGTAGCATCCGCTGAGTGGGCGGTGCCAACCATAAGGGTCGATAGGAACAAGGCAAAGGCGGAAACTCTCTTCATCGGTGCCCGAATTAAGGGTTAGAGACGGGCACACCGCTCCATGACAGCGCACCTATCTTTATAATTGACACGGACATTTGCTACGCACAACCACTAGTTGCGACTGGATGCGCAAAATGTCCGCGTTTTCTCAGAATGAGCCATGCCCCTCCCTCTGGAGGGCTTCCGTGGCTTATTTAGAGGTACAACGAGCCGCGTCGAGATCCGACTCGCTCATAGAGGTGGTCTCTTCAGCGTTGAGAGCGACGAAATCCTTAAGATTCTCAGGCACACCGGAATCCTCAAAGATCGCCTCAACTGGGCACTCAGTCTCACACGCACCACAATGGATACACTCATCCGGATTAATCATGAGCATACCGCTGTCATCGCCCTTAGCGGCGCGACCGAACTTGTCATTAAATTCTTTCTTCTTGATGTTGTAGAAGCAGTCGACCGGGCAAACCTCAACACACGAACGATCCTTGGTTCCCAGACAATTTACAGTAACTACATAAGCCATGATTAGTAACCCGTGGTGAAAAATCTTTTACGGGCTGGATGTTACACAATTAAACCGGGAGAAAAAAGACCGTATAGGATGTTGGCGAGTGATAAAAAATGGGCGGTCCTGGTTTAGCAGGACCGCCCATGCAGAAAGGCAGTAGTCTTATAACCTGTATAGTTTCGTCGGATTTCGGGAAAGCGTTAGGAATCGAGGCTCTTTTGAAAACCTTTTTATTGATCACGCCTAAGTTGCTAATATTAGCTAGATTTACAGGGGAGGCACGAGACGACGCTCTTGAGCCTGCCACCTAGGCAACCTCCATCACTTATTGATATTTCCTGCGTATCAGGATACAACCTGCTCTCCAGATCCCCTTCTGG
>JAULVA010000175.1:0-362 GCA_032111275.1 Bdellovibrionota bacterium | reverse complement strand
TTGTGGGGATGTTACTTGGTTAAACAAGGAAAATCGGCCAAGTCCCCGTGAGTTATTGATATTTTACACTCTGCACGGTAGAAACACTCTCCTACCGCTCTTGCGGCCCGATCGCCAAGTTGGCTAAGGCAACGGTTTGCAAAACCGTCATTCGCCGGTTCGAATCCGGCTCGGGCCTTGTCGTTTTCTTCCTATCAAAACTTAGCACGGCTAAGATTTCGATGGCGGGTTAGGGTCATCCCTAACGACCCTTCCTGTTTACTCCTAGCAAAACTTAGCACGGCTAAGATTTCGATGACGGGTTAGGGTCATCCCTAACGACCCTTCCTGTTTACTCCTAGCAAAACTTAGCACGGCTAAGA
>JAULVA010000174.1:0-8251 GCA_032111275.1 Bdellovibrionota bacterium | reverse complement strand
TAATGGCCGTGGCCCCGTACCAAAGTGACATTTACAAAGTTGAGCGTGACATTAAGGAGCTTGGTATAGAGGTCGGCAAGATCTCTGACTACCGCAAGCTGCACACGCTGCCGAAATTGAATGAATTCTTAGCGTGGAGCAAGAAGATCAGGGATACGGCGAGCCTGTTACCGAAATCCAAACTCCTAGAGGCTTTTAGCTACGTGATAAACCACTGGGATGGCTTAACGGTGTATCTTGAGCATGGGATAGTGCCTATCAGCAACGTGATTATCGAGCAGCAGATTCGTAACCTGAAATTAGGGGCGAAGAACTGGCTCTTTGCGGCGAGTGAGGTCGGGGCGGAAACGGTCGCCATCTTTAACTCCCTTGTATGCACGTGCAAGATGAACGGCATCAATATTCAAGAGTATTTCACAGACGTCCTAAGCTCACTGGGGGAGAAGTCGACGGCAGAATTAACGCCGGTCGCTTGGGCTAAGGCGCGCCGATAGACGTAGCCTACTCCCCATCTCTCTGCCGTAAAAACTGTCGTTTTTTGAGGGGTGCCTAGTTAAGGGCGCTTACTCACGTGTCGAGCTCCACAATCAGACTATCAGTAGGTTTTTCGTCGGTTCTCTCGGGAAATTCCACTCTCAGCGACCTTTTCCCACTTGCTTAGATGTGGCCGCCTACTTACCGTCGCCGTGCAGCACTAAAGGACGACGAGAGCTATGAGAACAAAGAAACACCTGATCGCCACCTCTATCTACGGCGCTTTCGCGCTCGCTCTCCTCTTGCCTACCACATCTTTCGCGCAGGACGGCTTCGACTCGGTCGATGTCCCCGAGGGTCAAACCGCGGCGCAGCTACAAACCCTCGTCGCGCCGATCGCGCTCTATCCAGATCCACTCGTCGCGCAGATACTCCAAGCGTCCACCTATCCAGACCAAGTATCGGAGGCAGCCGTCGAGGTATCCATGCATCCCGGTCAATCTCTGGTGAGTGAGCCGTGGGACGCGAGTGTGCTCGCGGTAAGCCACTATCCCCCGGTGCTTGAGATGATGGCGCAGCAGAGCAACTGGATGACGAACCTTGGTCAGGCATACCTCGCGCAACAAGGGCCTGTGCTCCAAGCAATCCAGGCTATGCGTCAGCAGGCGATAACCGTTGGAAACTTGAAGACGAACTCACAACAACAGGTGGTTTCCACAGGCGGAACGGTGCAGATCTATCCGACCGACCCCAACACCTTCTACATTCCGAACTACGATCCGCTCGTAGTGTACAACCAATCCGCGGTGTGGGGAGCCGCCCCTCTGATCACCTACGGAACGGGCTGGGCGGTCGGTGATGAGCTCGTCGGAACCTCTGTGGACTGGATCGGCGGATCCGTCGTCAATTATCCACCCGGGTATGGATGGAGAAACGCCTACTCGAACGGCACATATCACGCCGTGGTGGGGCAAACCTGGAACGGGACCTCCTACGCTGGACAGAGCAACTCGAGAACCTTGGCGAACGGTGGCGACCTCACGAGATATCAAGGCTCGGCTGTCGGGTGGGACGAAACAGCGACGGGACGTGGCACCACATACTCCAACGGCGATACCGAGGGAGGCACCTTCTCGCGAACGGTCACCACTGATAACGGGGTCTACAATGTTCATGGCGCGGCCGGAACGAACGGCACAACGAGTGGTGGATACGCGGATATCTCAGGCATCAATCGCGATGGCCAGACAGTGAACGACTCCATCAGTGATCGTGACGGTGATATAACGGCGGAGCGAGACAACGGACTCTTTGATTCGAGCTCTCGCTCGGACAACCTCTTCTCCGACGCTCGTCACGATGATTGGAGCTCCGATTACGCGGATCGAGGCGCAGGGAGTCGCGGATCGTTTGGCGGAGGTGGCTTTGGCGGAGGCGGCTTCCGTGGGGGACGTCGCTAGGTATCACTATTCACGAGTTCGTTACGATAAGGCCATCTATGAACAAGCATATTCAAAACGTTATCTTCGCCGGGCTGCTCGCTCTCAACACGTCAGCCTGCGCTCCACGGGGACACGTCTCTCACCCAACCTTCGAGAGTGAGCAGTATACCTTTACCACGCCAAAGCAGGCGGTCGTGACGCTGCGAACCGCGCTCGAAAAAAATGACCGGGCGGAGCTCCAGCGCATCTTCGGCCCCAAGAGCGCCGACCTCATTGCATCAGGGGACGATGTAGCCGATACGCGATCATTTAAAGCGTTCGCTGATGATATGAGCGAGAACGTCGATATCGTTGAGACCGTCAATCAATACCCCTCCCTCAAAAATCAGCGACTCGCATTCCTCTATGTAGGAGACCGTCGTTACCCCTTTCCAATCGCGCTTCACAAACGAGCGAATGGGTGGAGATTCGACACCGCGGTAGGCAAAGAGGAGTTTATCAATCGCCGGATTGGCAGAAACGAGATCAAAGCGATCGAGGCTATTAACCACATCGTCGCGGCTCAGCGAGATTTCTTTGAGTCGCAGGCGACCGAAGGAAAGCCCCATCAGTACGCTCAACGACTCTTGAGCTCCCCAGGAAAACGCGATGGGCTCTATTGGGAGAACGAGGAGGGAACTCCGGCAAGTCCGTTGGGTGCCGCGATTGCGACTGCGTCTTCTCAAGGGTACACCCTCAAAGATCTAAGAGCGCGTGGGGCGTATTACGGGTATCGCTTTACCATCCTCACCGCGCAGGGGGCGAAGGCGCGTGGTGGAGCTATGAGCTACATCGATCAAAACGGCCGGATGACAAAGGGATTTGGACTCCTCGCGTACCCAGTCAAGTTCGGCGAGAGTGGCGTCATGACCTTCGTGACCGGCCCGGACGGGCTCATCTACCAAAAAAATCTTGGCCCAAAGACAGATGCGATCGCTCAAGAAATACAAGCATTGAATCCAGATTTGAGCTGGATTCCCGTTCGATAGCGGAGATAGCTAAACTTATTTGCCGCAGCGTTTCCTGAGCTTTTTGCTCTTGGCTTGCTCCCGCTTCAGTTGCTTTTTGAGGGATTTAATCTTCGTGAGCATCTCCTTCTTGGAGGGAGCCCGAACGACCGGACGAGGAATCGTTTTGCTCTGAGTATCACCCATACGCGGCGCATCCTCACCGGGCTTCACATCAACAAGCACCGGGGTTAGAAACTCAGAGCACTCCAGGTACAACTCATTGTAAGCATCATTCCCCTCCTGAGCGAGGCCGTCGTACTTCTCCTGACACTCGGGCGAGAGTTCGAATCCACATGAAGTGGTTCCAAGAGAGGAATCATTCGGATAGCACTCCGTGTCGAGAGCGATATAGGCCGCCGAGAGTCGATCGTTGAGAGCCGCGAACTTTTGCTCGCATGTAGCCGATGACGCTGCTGAGGATGAATCGAGGGTGCCGAGAATTGAGAGAATGAAAGAGGCTAATTGAAATGTTCGTCTCATCGGAATTCTCCACGGGGATGCTAAACCGTTATAGGACATCGGCACACCACAGACTAAAGTCTTACCACAAAGTGGTCAACGGCCTCTTGCGACCTCAAAGCCTTGTACCTCACAGACAGGTACAACTATGTGCGGAAGATCACGCACCTAGCTCGGCTTATTTTCCACGGATTCAGTATTTTCAGCATGTTACCTATCGGACACTTCTCTAGCTGAGCTTTTCAGATCTGCTATGCTGATGGTGCTGTTGTACGTTCATTTGTTATCGGAGTCCCCGTGAGAAGGCCTTCTCGATGTATTCGAATCATCGTCATCACGTGTGTTGTTGCCGTTGTCGATGCGTATGTAAACCTCTCTGTAGGACACGCCGCTCCTCAATCACTTCGTCCTCACGCCGCAGGCGAACTCCTGATCGGTTTTAAGCGGACGGCATCAGAGAGAGATACGACTCGAGCGTTAGCTAAGGTACAAGGAAAATTCATCAAGCGCTTGCGTTCAAAGCGCGACGCGGAGCTCAGTGCGCCTGGGATCGACCACATCAAGATATCTGGTTCGGTGAGCAGAGCGCTTGAGGCTCTTCAAAATGATCCATCCGTAGCCTTCGTTGAGCCGAACTACTTGATCCAGAAGGTTCAAACCTCAAACGATTCCTACTACACCAACGGAAGCTTATGGGGAATGTACGGCAACGATCTTCCCGTATGCGGTCCAACAGGAACTACCAATACCAACGGTACAGACGCTGAGGAGGCGTGGACCCTCGGCTTCACCGGCTCTAATTCTGTATACATCGGTGTTATCGATGAAGGTGTTCAAGTTACCCACCCCGACCTTACTGGGAATATGTGGGTCAACCCTTATGACGTGGCTGACGGCATCGATAACGATGGTAACGGATACGTCGATGACACCAACGGATGGGATTTCTACAACAAAGATAGAACCGTCTACGACTCCGGAGATGGTGACGCTCACGGAACTCACGTTTCAGGAACGATAGGTGGTCGAGGAGGAAACGGGGCCGGCGTCGCGGGAGTGAACTGGAACGTCTCTATCATCTCCACCAAGTTTTTAGGACCGACCGGCGGATATACATCTGACGCTGTGAGCGCAATAAACTACCTTCGAGACCTGAAGACCCGTCACGGTCTTAACATCGTCGCGAGCAGCAACTCATGGGGTGGTGGTGGCTACAGCTCCGCGCTCCACACCGCAATCTTGCGCGCCGCCAAACAAGGAATTCTATTTGTTGCAGCGGCAGGTAATGCCTCCGCCAACAACGACACCACAGCCAACTATCCCTCAAACTACACCACCCTTCAGGGAACGAGCATTGAGGCCCCCGCCTCCTACGAAGCGGTCATCGCTGTAGCCGCAATCGATTCCGCTGGCGGCCTCGCGTCTTTCTCAAATTACGGAGCCACTACCGTCGACATCGGAGCGCCAGGAGTCGGCATCCTCTCAACGGTTCCGACCAATAGCTACGCCTCGTACAGCGGCACCTCAATGGCGGCTCCGCACGTTTCAGGCGCGGTCGCGCTCTACGCATCGGCGTTTCCATCCGCTACCGCGCAGCAGATTCGCTCCGCTCTCCTCGCGAACGCGGCCCCAACCGCCTCCCTCGTCGGCCGCACCGTTAAGGGTGGTCGACTCAATCTGAACGGACTCTTCTCTGGCTCTCCGGTAACACCGACACCGGTGGGGACGTCGACACCGACCTTTACGCCTACCCCGACAAGGACGATAACACCGACGGCAACAGCTACGCCTACCAGTACCGTAACACCCACAACAACCTTTACCCCAACAGCCACAGCAACGCCGACCCCGACAGATACGGTGGATCCAACGTTGCCGACAGCGACACCAACCGTGACACCCACGGCGACCTTCACCTTTACACCGGTACCTCCTACGGCTACACCCACACCAGCACCAGTTATCGCCGATGTTGCGGTCACCTCACTGGGGGTATCTGGCAAGGTTCGAAAGGGCGCCACCGTTTCGATGGTGATCGGCGTCGCCAATCAAGGTACTAAGTCCGAGACCTTCACCGTTTCTCTGTCGGTAAGCGCGGGCAGGGCTGGAACATCCAAGACCGTAACTCTTGCTGCCGGCGCGAAGGGCTCCGCGACTATTTCGTGGACCCTTCCGGCCAGCAAGGGCACGTACACAGCGACCGGCAGAGCATCGGTCGTATCGGGAGAGGTCGATACCGCTGATAACGCGCTCTCTGGTTCCTTACAGGTCAGGTAACGAACGACGCAACGTTCAACAAAACCTCTCCTGTTTTAGACTGAGGCGAACTGCTCACGACTCGAGGTGCGTGTAGTGGCGCCTATCCGGTGGCATCGACCGCGGCGCCTCGCTACGAATGCTGGAGATACAAAAAAGAAAGCCACAAGCCCGTCGGTACGTTGGAGGGGAAGCTCGCCGATGTCATCAATCGTCCCCCTAACCCTTCGCTAAAACGTATCATTTTGCGCTCTGGCTCTTCCAATATCTCCCATAGTAGGGTCAAATTATACGGATTGACCCTAAATAATATCGAATGCCCTACACGATTGAGAGAAAGTGGTTCAAAATAAAAGAAGCCACCTGCTGTAGGAAGACGAGTTCACTCAAGGATATAGAGGTACTCATCAGGACCTCCTACTACTGAAGAGATAACGATGCAGCGAGCACATAAAGCGAGCAGTGAGAAAAAGGGGCCCTCCCTTAAAACATCATCAACCCCACCTATCGCCACCATGACTAGTGAGCAGTTGTTATGGGCCTATAAAGCCATGCTTCTTTCTCGGTTACTCGACGAGAAAACGATAACGCTCTACAAGCAAAATAAGTGTCACTTCCAAATTAGCTGCGCCGGACACGAAGGGGTTCAGGTCGCGGCCGCCCGCGTATTCCGCTCCGGACAGGATTGGTTTTATCCCTACTATCGAGACATGGCGCTCGTTGTTGGGCTCGGCATGACAGCTGAGGAGATCATGATGAGCGCCATGAACAAGGTCAACGACCCTAACTCGCATGGGCGCATGATGCCGATGCACTATTGCTCGGTCCCCCTTCGCATCCCACCGCAGAGCTCTCCAACCGGTAGCCAATTCCTGCAAGCTGTTGGGTGCGCGCTCGGAGCTAAGATGAAGCACCTAGATGAGGTCGTGTACGTCTCCGCTGGTGAGGGTACCTGCTCACAGGGCGATTTCCACGAAGCGTTAAACTGGGCCGCTCGGGAAAAACTTCCGATCGTTTTCGTCATCCAAAATAACGACTACGCTATCTCGGTGCACATCTCAGAGCAGCTCGCTGGTTCCAGTATCGCCACGATAGCCCAAAACTACGAGCACCTTCACACAGCGCAAGTTAATGGATCGGATGTCGAGGCATCGACCGCTGCGCTCACATTCGCTCACGACAGAGCTCGTCGTGGAGAAGGACCATCGCTCATCGAAGCGCATGTGCCACGCCTGCAGAGTCACTCAATCTCAGACAATCACCTCAAGTACCGAACCTCCGAGGATCTCGCCAAAGAGCAACTTCGATGCCCTCTGCGGCTCACTCGAGCGATGCTCCTCGATCGCAAGGTGCTCACCCAACCCCAAGTTGAGGAGATTCACGCCGAACTCAAGGAGCTCGTCGATCGGGCCGCGGAGGAAGCTGAACAAACTCCGGATCCATCCGTCGACGACGCCACCTCCCATACCTTTAAGGATCCAACGCCGTGGGTCGGCGTCTCCGAGCGGGAAGCGACCGGGGACGAGATCTTTATGGTGGACGCCCTCAATCACGCTCTCGATGAGGAATTAGCGCGGAATCCGGACACCTGCATCTTTGGTGAGGATGTAGCGCATGGGAAGGGCGGCGTATTTACCGTAACCGCGGGACTGACCGCGAAATACGGCGCGAGCCGCGTTTTCAATAGCCAACTAGCCGAGAGTTCAATCGTTGGAGCCGCGGTCGGATTAGCCACCCGAGGATTGAAGCCGATCGCCGAGATCCAGTTCGGTGACTATGTGTGGACGGGAGCCAATCAGATCCGGAATGAAATGGCGATGTTCCATTACCGCTGCGCGGGTGACTACGGATGTCCGGCCGTCATCCGAATACCGGTAGGGGGTTACATTCGCGGTGGCGCGTATCATTCGCAGAACATCGAGGCTACCTTCGCTCACTTTCCAGGACTCTTCGTCCTTTATCCATCCAACGCGACCGACGCGAAGGGACTTTTAAAAGCGGCTATTCGAGCGCAAGATCCCGTACTATTCCTTGAACACAAAGGCTTGTACCGTCAGGTGTACGCGAAAGGTCCGGAAGGCGACGCCGATTTCATCGTACCGATCGGCAAAGCGAAGACCGTTCGAGAGGGTAGCGACCTTACCATCGTAACGTGGGGTGCGCTGGTTCATAAAAGCCTCCTCACCGCGCACATGATGGAGTCTAAGGGCTATTCGATCGAGGTGATCGATGTTCGTTCAATCGTTCCGTTGGATATCGAGCACATCGTGGCGAGCGTCCAAAAGACCGGTCGTGTTGTCATTGCTCACGAGGATGTCCTGTTCGGTGGCTTCGGTGGCGAGATCGCGGCTCAGATCGCCGAGAGGTGCTTCACCAATCTTGATGCCCCAGTTAAACGGGTCGGCATGAAGTATGCGGCGGCGGTACCTCACGCCCCGATACTTGAGGATATCGTTTTGCCACAGACCGATGATATCGCGGCCGCGGTTGAGGAAACGCTTAACTTCTAGGGAAGCGAGGCAAAACAACGCGTTCGCGTTGTTTTGCATAGGTGTGAAGGCTATTTTGGTT
>JAULVA010000173.1:0-2548 GCA_032111275.1 Bdellovibrionota bacterium | reverse complement strand
AGCCCCTTTCCGGGGGCTCCCGAAGAAATTCGGGGCTAAAAAACCAAAATCTCGCGTCTCCGCAACCAAAATAGCCTTCACACCCATGCAAAACAACGCGAATGCGTTGTTTTGCCTCGCTTCCTTAAGCTTCCGCGAGCCAAAGAAGGGTCAAAAATGAGAGAGCGGCGAGCGCCACAAGCATAAGGAAGAGCTTAAAAAAGATGACCACGAGTATGCCAACCCCGAACGCCATCAGGGCGGACTTTTCACCATTTTCTCGAACCGTGATACGGAGCTGATCATAGCGTTCAGACGCAAGCGTCTTCCACTCCTCAGCGGTTCGAGAACGAGCAAACTCCGTTATGTCTTTCCACACGTTTCGCATGAATTCAAGCCCTCTCGTTATCCTATGATGGTCGCCAGTGAAACGCCAGATTTCTTCTCGGAGGGTGAGTCATCTTTCTTTGCAACTGACTGCCTCCGGGTCTATACTTGCGTCGGCTTCAAGAGAAAGCGTTGCTTCGCTTGCTTAGATGAAAGCCGGCGCTCCTAAAGCGCTTATTATTGAAATCTGAACGAGGTCCCATGAAGACTAGATATATGACGATCGCCCTATTTTCCGCTCTTCTCGCCAACGCGAATGGCGCGTTCGCGGCCGATACCGCCAAAGGTGGTGAGCTCTACGCGCAACGTTGCGCTATGTGTCACGGAGATAAAGGAGCAGGCGACGGCCCTGTCGCGGCAACGATCCCCGAGGGAATGAAGCCTCGCAACCTCTCAGAGACATACAAGTACGCGACCGATGACGCTAAGTTCAAAGAGCTCCTTCAGAAAGGTGGAGCCGGCGTTGGATTGAGCCCTCTCATGCCAGCCCAGTCCGATCTTAAGCCAGAGGATCTCGATAACATCATCGCTTTCGTGAAGACTCTGAAGAAGTAACGGAGCCATTGTGAGCAAGAACTCCCCAGAGAGCTCGGCATACGCCGCCCTTGGAGCGTCCTCCGCTAAAGGGGGAGTTCTTGCCGCAGTTGGTGAAACGGGCCCGGCCCGATATTTCGCCGCTCCGGTTGACGACCCCGCCGGAGATCCTAACTACGCGTTCTTTCTTCACGCCGACGGCGCGGGCACAAAGAGCATCGTGTCCTACCTCCTCTACAAAGAGACGGGGGAGACGAAATGGTTCCGCTCCCTTGCCACCGACAGCCTGGTGATGAACCTCGATGACATCGCCTGCTCAGGCGGTCTTGAAGCGCTGATCTTGAGTAACACGATCGGACGAAATCGTTCGCTTATCCCCGACCAAGCGATCGCCGAGATCATCGGTGGTTACAAGGATTGCGTCGCTATGCTTGAGGCCGAAGGTATCTCTATCCGCATGAGCGGCGGAGAAACAGCTGATGTCGGCGACCTGGTACGGACCCTCATCGTGGACTCAACGCTCTCTTCACGAATCCCCCGAGCCCATCTCGTTGACACGACACACGTGATGGCAGGAGATGTCGTCGTAGGTTTTAGCTCCTCGGGAACCGCTCGCTTTGAGAGGGAACCGAACTCCGGAATGGGAAGTAATGGCCTCACCCTGGCGCGAAACGTCCTCCTCAGCAGGAAGCTCGCCAACGTCTATCCCGAGGTGTGCGATCCGAATCTTCCTCAGGAGGTAGCGTATCGGGGGCCGTTCTCGGTCACCGATTACCACGAATCGCTCGGCATGACCGTTGGAGAGGCGCTCCTCTCACCAACGCGAACGTACGCACCACTTATCAAACAACTCCTCACTAACTTCCAAGACCACATCCACGCCCTGATACACTGCACCGGAGGTGGACAGGTGAAGATCAAACGGTTCGGTCGGGGTGTGCGATACCACAAAGATAATCTCTTTCCAGTACCTCCACTCTTCGCGCTTATTCAAAAGCATGGATCCGTCCCGTGGAACGAGATGTATTCGGTATTTAACATGGGGCACCGCCTTGAGGCGTGCATGCCGGCGGGAGCGGCGGATGAGGCGATCTCTTGCGCACGGGAATTTGGGATTGCCGCCCAGGTCATAGGGCGAGTAACCTCTAGTGAGGGGGAAAATGAGGTCATTATCTC
This sequence comes from Bdellovibrionota bacterium, assembly GCA_032111275.1. Classification (GTDB taxonomy): domain Bacteria; phylum Bdellovibrionota_C; class UBA2361; order UBA2361; family OMII01; genus OMII01. The sequence continues at coordinate 472 of JAULVA010000173.1, read as the reverse complement.
CTCCCCTCACGGCGTCTTCGCCTACTAGCAAGACTCCGATCCCTAGGAATACCATCTCTCGCGAGCGATCATGGGCGCAAACGAAGCTCACCTGTACGACAATGTATCAACGGCCTCGAATATCGCTGAGGCGTTCTGGCGACGAGGGGCACTGACTCCTCACGCTCCTCTCTACAAGTGGGCGACCGCTTCACGCGCGGACGCGACACGGGTATGGCATACCGAGAGCTACGCTACCACCACTCGCAAGATAGCTCGACTCGCCCACTACCTCAGCTCCATTGGGGTCGGGATGGGTACCACCGTGGCGATCATCTCTCAGACCCGCCCCGAATGGATGATCGCGGATATCGCGATTCAAACCCTCGGCGGAATCACGGTAAGCATCTATCAAAGCCTCCCCGCGCACGAGGCGGGGTACATCCTCTTCGACTCAAAGGCGGAGATAGTCTTTGTAGAGAACGAGGAGCAA
>JAULVA010000172.1:2455-3309 GCA_032111275.1 Bdellovibrionota bacterium | reverse complement strand
ACGCCGGAGAGAAGAAGACCGATCCGGAGTTCTCTCAACAACTCGCCAAGCTCGGCGAGGTTTTCGTCGGAGACGCGTTTGCGACAGCGCACCGATCGCACGCATCAATGGTAGGCGTTCCTAAGCTGTTCAAACAAAAAGCCGCCGGACTTCTGATGCAGAAAGAGGTTGATTACTACCATCAGGCGATGGAAAAGCCGAAAAAGCCTCTCTGCGTGGTTATCGGAGGCTCAAAGGTTTCCAGCAAGCTCAACGCGTTGGTCAATCTCGCGTCGAAGGCGGACAAGCTCATCATCGGTGGAGCAATGGCCAATACATTCCTTGCGGCTCAGGGACTCCAGGTGGGCCGCTCTCTCTTCGAGTCAGATCTCGCCGCGAAATGTCTTGAACTCCTTGGTACCCTCGCTCGTCGAGATTGCAAGGTGTATCTTCCGGTTGACGTTGTTGTCGCGCCATCGCTCTCCAGCAAGGGATTGGGACGCGCGGTTCCCGTGCAGGAGATTCCCGCTGACACGATGGCGCTCGATATCGGCCCAGCGACGAGCCTGCTCTATCGCGAAGCCCTCCACACGGCGGAGACTATCGTATGGAACGGCCCGATGGGCGCCTTTGAGAATGAAGACTTCTCTAAGGGAACGCACGATATGTGCGAGTCGATAGCCAACTCTCACGGCCTCACGGTCGTTGGTGGAGGGGATACTGACGCCGCCATTCACCAGATGCAGCTCGGACACAAATTTAGCTTCATCTCAACGGCCGGCGGTGCGTTCCTCGCGCTCCTTGAGGGGAACTCTCTCCCAGGAATCAAAGCACTAGAGGTCTAAGCACTTAAATTATAGGACCTTTTTAGGTCA
>JAULVA010000172.1:0-2445 GCA_032111275.1 Bdellovibrionota bacterium | reverse complement strand
ACCTTATTTTTTGCATACATTCAGCATAACCGTAGATTTTTCTCACCTCACTGGGAAAGTGTGTTATGAACTTTTGATACCATCCAGCGGAGGTAAAAGGTGCCCATCCGAGTTCGCTCGGGTCAGGTGTACCTGCCTTTCCGTCGGACGTTCGTGCGAGAGGAGAGATGCGTAAAGGGTTTCCGCACTCCACGGCGAGTGAGAGTACTCCATCAGAGACTCCCCTGGCGCCACAGTATCGCGGTTCTGAAACGCGTAGTGAGCACGGCCATGCTCCCTTTCAACATCCTCGGAATAACGACCTCACACTCGGCGACCTTGTCGGCCTGGTACAAGCGAGCTCCGCTGGCATAGCCTTCATCTCCTTTGCCACTCCCATATCGTGCGACGTGGACTCGCGAAGCTTCGCGGACCTTCTCTACTCCTCGCCATCCGAATGTCTTGAGGCTAACCAGAGCTTTGCCCGATTTCGATCCTACGAATCACCAGCTCCGCTTCTTGGAAAGAGCCTTGAAACCCTTTTTCCGGTGCGTCTAGGATTTAAGGAGATGTTTGAGCATTGGCATCGCCATAACCTCTCTCGTGATGGATTTGAATGGCATACCGCTGATAGCTCGGGCCGTCCCGTTACCCAGCATGTCGCATGCTACGGTCACTGTGTGAACAACGCGCTGCACCGCGTTTGGATCATCACCCGAGATATCTCGGCGATGATCCAAGCCATTCGAGCGAACGCGCGGAACGAGAATCATTTTCGAGGTCTGCTCAATCAACCGGGGATGCTCTTTCTCCGCGTGTACACCGATGGGACGGTCTCCTTTTACACCGAAGAAACTCAGAAGGCCCTTGGCCTTGAGAGCGCCGCCACACAGACCCTCGACGAGATCCTCTCTCCTCGCTGCCATCCTGAGGACCGCGAGGCGCTCAATCGGCTCGCCTTCAAGCGTCATCAACTCTCTATGGAGACAACCCGGGAGTCCGTGCGATTGGTAGGTCAGCGCGCCGGCGTGCGACAGTATCTCCTCAACCAAATTCCTCACTACACCGGCGACGACGTCGATCATTACGATATCGTCGGACTCGAAACAGGGAATGGACACTCACTTCCCCCCTCTTTTCTCGCCTCCGGATTGGCGCACGACGCCAACAATCATCTTTTTATAGCCGCGGCGCATATCCAAAACGCGGAGCGGTCGCTCGGCGAAGATCATCCCGCGATAGCGTCTCTCCGGGCGGCGCTCTCCGCGATAGGCCAATCCTCAGAGATCTACAATCAGGCTCGCAACCTTGAGAAAGGAATAACTCCCACGTTTACCGATATGGATGTGGGGGCGATTCTTGGGGAGGTAGCTTCGGAATTACGTGCAGTCATGCCCGTTGATATCGCTCTTACGACAGCAATTAGAACGGAGAGCATTTATGTTCGAGCCGATCGTACGCACCTTCGCCAGATCCTTACGAATCTGATCTTAAACGCCCGCGAGGCATGTGGGCGCGCTGGAAACATAACCCTCTCCGCCACGATCCGGGGGCGAGATCCCTCTATCGGATGCCCGATACAAGAGAGTGAGGTGGTATGCATCTCTGTGTCGGATAACGGTCCTGGTATTGACCGGGAGATCCTTCCAACGATCTTTACTCCCTTCATCTCCACAAAGAGGTCCCGAACGCCGCGAGGTTTAGGTCTCGTGATGGTGAAGACACTGATCGAGCGAAATAATGGTCAGGTATCGGCGACGAGCGCCGAGGGCCTCGGCACGACCTTTACCCTCTGCCTTCCCGCCGCGTTGGGCGGATTACGCGAAGGCACTCTACCGAGACGGCACGCGCCGAATGCCGTTCGGGCACTCTCTGTGTTGGTCGCCGACGACGACGGCACTATCCGTAAGGTTTTTCGGGAAGCCCTTCTTGCGCGGGGACACGCTCCAACTCTCTGCGAGAACGGGGATACGCTCCTGAGGATCCTTGAAGACTCCCCGAGGGTTTTTGACGCTGTTATTATCGATGACGATATGCCGGGCACATCTGGGTCGGAGCTCCTTAAAGTGATTCACTCGAAGCGCCCCAATATACCGATTATCATCACGAGCGGGGACCCATCAGCCGCTGATCAGCTGCCCAACGACAACCGCCCGTGCACCTTTCTCCCCAAGCCCTGTACCTTTGCGGTGCTCTATCAGACCCTTGAAACCTTAGTAACCACCGCCCAACCCACTGACCGACTCGTCACACTCCGACGCAAAGGTCGCAAGGCGCCTAGCGAGGCGAGGAAAGCTTAGGGAAGCGAGGCAAAACCTCCTATCCCACCACGTTCACGTGGGAAGTTGCAGAGTGACGACGCGAGTAGGTGCCGAGTAGACCAGGGGAACCTCCCCCCTAGTCCCTCACAGAACCGTACGTGATAGTCTCCCATCATACGGCTCGTCCAGGGAAGCGAAACATCCA
>JAULVA010000171.1:1345-3687 GCA_032111275.1 Bdellovibrionota bacterium | reverse complement strand
ACTGGAAACGCGGCCATCTTTGAGCTGCTCGTGCCACGCGGGGTGAACGTCGCTGTGACGAGCAACAGATCAACTATCGCCGACGAGCGCACGGATGTAGCACACCCCCCAGCCGCGATCCAACAGCCCCCCTCCTTCGCGGCGCCGGCGTCACTCAAGGAACTCACGACTGCACCGGCGCAGTCACAGCAGGTATTCAACAACGTGACCAAGATAGAGGGTGTCAATCAGCAAGGTACGATTGAGATTCATCCAGCTCCGGAAGGGAGCCCGACCATCATTCACCATACCGGCGCTATCCTCGACCACGAGCGCACAACAGTTGATGTCGTCAATCGAGGCACAATGACGATTATAACTCCGCGCGATACCCAGGTATCCATCTTAAATGGACCCACTGGTGGCGGGGTGGTTGATAAACGGTTCACGTGAGTCGCTTCTCCGTTGCCCGTTTCGCAAGCTGAGCCCCCGCTTATGGGTCATTCGAACTTCCGACAGTAAAAGGGATCAAACATCGACCGGTAGCTCAAGCCACCTGCAGGATCCTTTACATACATTCCATACAGGGAGAAGTACTCGTCGAGGTCGATCCCCTCCTCCGCCAAATCCTGACCATAATCCTCATCTGGATATTCGTCGCGCCGAATGTGACGCGCCTCAATCACACCTCCCTTACTGAGGGCAAAGCACACCATAAGCGGAATCGCCGCTCGTCGAGGACCTGTAACGCTCATGAGCGCATAGCTCTCAAGAAACCCCAATTCCCGCATCCATGCCTTATACGTTTTATCATGAAGCTCCAAGTGGAGCGGTTTCTTTCTCCACCCCTTCACGAAGGAGTCGAGTGACATCGCTGAGGGATACATCCTACTGATCTCACCGCGGGGAATATCTATCGTACACAGTTCAGCCCCATCAGAAGCATCCAAGGAGAGCACGATTGTGTCACGATCCAGTGTGCAATCGTCGTGTAGGGCCACTCCCAACCCAAAGCGCCCCCCTTTTTGATAAACCAGTCTTCAAATATATCGTCGAGAGATTGAGCCTTCTCGACGCACGTCGTTACCCGCTCTGAGCCTCGGGGCTTGCCCCCTCGGTAAATGTGTAGTCGGTCATCTGCATAGTAGTGATCCTCGTCGGTTACAATCTACAGTCCCACTCATATCGAGGTCCGTGATATAAAGTTGCGTGAAAACTTCAAATTTTCCAACTGCACAGCGCACTCGACGTAGTCCACTATCGCCCCTCCGGGAAAGCAGTTGACGTTACGCCACTCACGCGAAATAGTGCCCAGGTAACTAGCTCTTAACCCCTACAGGCCCTTATGATTACTATCGGAACCCCATACTCACCCTCCGCGACCAAGGTCCTCCTCTGTGGCTCAGGAGAGTTAGGTAAAGAGGTGGTACTCGAGTTACAGCGCTTCGGTGTTGAGGTCATCGCGGTTGACCGCTACGCGAACGCCCCCGCCATGCAGGTGGCGCACCGATCCTATGTAGTCTCGATGTTAGACGGCGACGCGCTGCGAGAGGTTATCGAGCGAGAGAAGCCCACCTACATCGTGCCTGAGATTGAGGCTATCGCGACCGATACCCTGATCGAACTTGAGCGTGAGGGATTCACCGTAGTTCCAACCGCGCAGGCCGCGAAGCTTACGATGAATAGAGAAGGAATTCGTCGATTAGCGGCGGAGACCCTTGGGTTAAAGACCTCCCCCTACCGATTTGCGGAGACCGAAGCCGAGTACAAGGCAGCGATCGAGGAGATCGGAACGCCATGTGTGGTGAAGCCGGTCATGAGCTCCTCAGGAAAGGGACAAAGCGTTGTGCGCGGTCCTCAGGACATCGAACCCGCCTGGCGGTATGCGCAATCGGGTGGCCGAGCTGGGGCGGGCAAGGTGATCATCGAGGGATTCATCGATTTCGATTTTGAGATCACCCTCCTCACCGTTCGTCACGTAGGTGGTGTCTCCTTCTGCGCCCCTATTGGACACAAACAGATCGATGGAGATTATCGAGAGTCGTGGCAGCCCCACCCGATGAGCGCAAAGGCGCTTGAAGAATCAAAACGGATAGCGTCGGCGATAACAGAGGCGCTCGGCGGACGGGGGCTCTTCGGTGTTGAGCTCTTCGTTAAGGGAGATACGGTATACTTCAGTGAGGTCTCTCCGCGACCTCACGATACGGGACTCGTTACCCTCATCTCACAAGAGCTCTCGGAGTTCGCGCTTCACGCGCGCGCCATCCTTGGGCTCCCTATACCAAACATCAGAGCGCTCGGTCCATCGGCATCGGTAGCGCTCTTAGTGACGGGAGAGAGCTCCTCAATCACCTATGGCAATC
>JAULVA010000171.1:0-1335 GCA_032111275.1 Bdellovibrionota bacterium | reverse complement strand
TTGGAAAGCCAGAGGTATCGGGCCATCGGCGGATGGGCGTGTTTCTTGCTCGGGGTGAGACGATCGACGAAGCGCTCGAGAAGGCTCGCGCCGGGCATGGGAAGATTGAGGTTCGGCTCTAACACACCGGCTCAGAGCGAAAACTCACGACCGAAACAGGTTTCCTTACACGCTCAGGTCAACAACCGTTGGCGGATTCGACAACGTAAACTTCTCACCAGGAAGCGCCGCGTTCACGAATATTCGCTTGCCATCCCTCACGGTACCGGCCGACTTATGAATGTGCCCAAAGACGTGGAGTCGCGGATCGATCGTCGCCAGATTTTCAGCCAGCACCGGACACCCGCAGCTCTGCTTCTTATCGTTCACATCAAGCACACCAGCGGGTGGACAATGCGAGACGAGGATATCGATCCCCCGCGGAACCTGTCCGAAGAGCGAACGGCGCGTCTCGTCATCGGCGTTAAACGCCATCGACTTATATTCAGGCTGCCACGGCGTGCCAAACACCCTCAATCTATCAATGAGCAGCTCCTGGTGCTCAAGGTACAATACACCAGCGTTGGCGCAGCATTGCCGAGCCCGCTCCACCGTCATAGCGAGGGGCTTCCCCGAAAACCAATCCCGCCCCGTAAATGGCGTATCGTGATTACCGCCTACCAAGATCTTCACCGGGTGCGGAAACGATCCGAACCAATCAAGAAAATCAATCAGGGAGCTCCCCGCCTTTCTCAAGGTAGGATCACCCCTCACGGTATCCTTTGAGCAACAGTCCCCCGCGTGTACCAGCACATCTCCCTCAGGAAGGTTCGCGAGCTGCCGATGAATCCCATGCGTGTCACTAATCATCACGATCCTGGCTGAGGATTGCAGGATATGCGAAGTGGAGATGGAGGGGAGTCGAAGGGAGGAATCGCGTAAGCTAAGGTGCGTAGAGAGATCAGACTGCATCGTGGTTCCTACTGCGCGCACAACGCGCCTTTGCTCGCGCCCCACCGCACGGGGCGTCGTGCAAGGTAAGAATTACCACCAAGTTTCTCGCAAGTCATCGGAGAATGAACCCTACCCGGAGGGCCCGTCTCCCGACGGGCCGGAATCGCGTCCGACCTTCCAATGTACGTGACCTTATGGCGCGCAGGAATGCGCGCCCTCCCGACGTTCCCCCTGTGAATGGGAGGGCGGTCGTCCCCGACCGCCGAGTGGTTGCGTGCGGCGAAGTCCCTCCGTAGCATGCGACATTCCGGCGACCGAGGACGGTCGCCCTCCCGCCTGGCGATCACTGGGAGGGCGACTATTCCTGGTCGCCACGATGCCGCGCGTTGGTAATCATCTCTC
>JAULVA010000170.1:6441-10047 GCA_032111275.1 Bdellovibrionota bacterium | reverse complement strand
ATTGAGGCATGATATGCCTTCGTGAGCGCCTGCGGTGTTTTTCTTGGGTTACTCCCCTGGTTCTTGAGAGGGGAATTTAACTTGGAGCCACCCGCGACCTTCCGACAGCACCGTGACTGCTCCCATCTTCTCCTGCAACCATTCGGGGTGGTGCTTGCGAACGTGATAGAGCAGATTGCGGATGGTCTGCTCCCGATCCCCTGATGGTTGAAGCAGCACTCGAGCTCCGGCGCGGAGCGCGGCGAGCGCGCCGGTAGCGGTATCCTCAAGTACGAGCATCTCGCACGGTTCTACGCCGAGGAGCTTCGCGGCGAGAATATACGGATCTCACGCCGGCTTGGATTGTATATTCGGGTGGCAGTTGATGAAGACGTTCGCCGCGTCATGGAGTCGTGGCATGATCCCTGATTGATGGAGAAGCGGGGTGACGAACTGGTTGTCTCCCGCGGTACACACAGAGACGGGAACTCCGCGGGCGTTGGCCGTGTCGATGATCTCCTCGATTCCCGGAACCAGCGCTGACTTGACCGGCCTTCCGAAGCGCGCCTCGTGGGATTTAAGCTGAACGTCACACTGATTGAGCCATGTGGCGTACATCTTCGCGTGGTCGATAAGGAGTCCGTGATTCTTCGCGACCTCATCAGCGATGAGCTTAGCCATCTTGGCTTCCGGATTGTTCACGGCCGCTCGGTGGCATGAATCAACTTGATCCTCAGAGAGTTCAAGAGCGTGGTCCTCTTTGACAAGGTGCTTAAGGGCTATGCGATAGGCCTCTTGGCGCTCACCCTCTGAGTAGTTGAGTTTCATCGTTGTTCCATCGAAATCGATCACGAGCGCTTTCGTGGAGGAGGCGATGATGAACTCGTCTCGAGGGGCGGAGAGATAGGAAAGGAGAGGGGGGTGGAGGTCCATCCGAGAGTGACCATGGACATGGCTCTTGTAGCCTTTGTCGCCCTCAAGAAAGGTCGGTCGATGCTGTGGAACCTGCGCGTGGGCCAGGTCAGATTGAGATGGTGAGGTCTGCGCGGGGGTAGGAGACGAAGCTTTCCCTACACGAGGCTCGATTGGGCCTAAAGGTGATGGTGTCATGGTATCCCTAGAAGCAAAAATATCCCTAGGGGCTTTAAATCGCCCCCTGTTACAACGACCCTTCGCCTCGCAGGCAAACGTCGTGAGTTTTTGTCATTAAGCGATAGCCAGGCTCTGTCGCGCAGAGGGGACAAAACGTTCGGTGGGACGTGCGGTACTATGGCCTCGGTCCCAAACCTAGCCTCCTTCCGTGGAGAGCTTTTGTCGCATGCGCACAGCGGTGAAGCGCCGCGCCTCGTTATGGCTATCTGGGACCTTCCGGCTTTACCCCCTAAGAAAGTGGGGACAGAAGGACCGCGTAGAGAATATATAAGTCAACGAGAGGGTGAGTATCGCTCTCGGGCACCGGAACCTTAGCATGGGCCGATCAGGTAGGTTAGCCCTTTTCTGAGAAATATGATGACCTAACCTACTGAAAAGACGTGTTTAGGCCCCTTTTCTGAAGCCTGTTTCACCGAATGTTTCTCTGTTGAGATACAGAATGGTCCTGAGAAACGGGAGCTCCAAAGGCAATCGACATGGGTAAAGATTGGCGTGACATTACATATCTTCAGGGCGGCACCGAGCGCCAACGGAGCGCCTATGCGAGTCTTCGAGAGTCTCGCATGCTTGAGATACTTGGTGGCTATGATCCGGTACTTGTCAGCACGGTATGTGTTGATGTTGATATTCCGTCGAGCGACCTCGATCTGATCTGTGAGGCGCAAGACCTGGAGGCGTTCTCAACCTTTCTTTCCTCTACGTTTGGGACCTTTCGAGGATTTTCCCTGCATCGCTCGGATCGGTCGCCGCCCGCGATCGTGGCGCAGTTCTTTCACGACTCTTGGGAGTACGAGATATTTGGCCAAAACCTTCCTGTCGAGCGTCAGGCTGCCTTTCGCCATCTCGTGCAGATCGATCGGGTATTGGGTCTCGGTAAAGTCTCATGGCGTGAAGCCATTCGAACGTTGAAGCTCGGTGGCATGAAGACCGAGCCGGCGCTTGCGCGATGTTTAGGAATGGGAGGAGACCCGTATGAGGCTGTGCTCTCTTTGGAAGACCTTTCAGACCATGATCTCATCGCAGTGATGAGTCGCGCCTTATCATTATGATCGTTTTGTTCAACTATCTTTCCTGTGATGGTCAACTGACCTTGTGGACGTAAGGCGCATAAAAGGTGTGTACAGCCTGTTCGAAGCGGCTAGACTTTGGTACACGAGAGGAAGGTATAGTTTCAAAAACAGGTTGCTGTCGTTGCTGACGCAACGAAGTATGAGAGCGAAGGAGATGGTATGGCAAAGCGAATGTTAATCGAAGAGGTAATGGTTAAGGCCCCACACACGATTGGACAGGAGCAATCACTCTCAGTCGCGCTTGAGTTGATGCGTGAGCACAATATTCGCCATCTACCAGTGCGTCACGCTGGACGGATCGTTGGTATCCTCTCTGAGCGCGATATTAATTTTGCCCTTCGCGTTGAGAAGGCGGATGCGGCGCAGGTTAAAGTTGAGAGTGCTCATACCGCGGATGTGTTCTCGGTGCTTCCAACGACACCCCTGAGTGAGGTTGCCGCTCGAATGGGGAATGACCGTCTCGGGTGCGCGCTTGTCGAAGATGAATACGGAAAACTTCTTGGTATCTTCACCGCCGTGGACGCGTGTCAAGTGCTTGCGCAGCATCTGGCGTAACGCCGGTATTCATCGCGTATTTGTATCAGAGATCAAAGGAGGCGAGGCGAAGCCTACTAGTGGTTTCACTTTGGAACTCCTGACGTGAACGTGCTCGTAACCGGGGACTTCCGTTTCGCTTCCCTAAAGGAGCTTGGTGGAATACGTCGGTGTGTCCTATCATGGAACACAGTTAACACTCCATGGAGAGGCATATGCTGAGGAAGATTTCAAAGGCTCGAGCGACGAAAACAAAACGCGCTTCAAAAAAATCCACGACGAAGAAGACAAAGTTCGCGCCACGAGAGCTCTATCGAGCGCTCGTCTATCCTCGCTTGATTGAAGAGAAGATGCTTCTGCTCCTCAGACAGGGGCGTGTCAGCAAATGGTTCTCAGGAATTGGGCAGGAGGCGATCGCTGTGGGAAGTACGTTAGCTCTCCGTTCTGATGAGTACATCCTGCCGCTACACCGGAATCTTGGTGTCTTCACCTCACGTAACATTCCGCTCTGGAAACTCATCGCGCAATGGCAGGGAAAATCAACGGGTTTTACAAAGGGGAGGGATCGCTCCTTTCATTTCGGCGCGCAAGATTACAAGATCGTTGGTATGATATCGCACCTCGGCCCGCAACTCGCGGTGGCTGATGGGATAGCGCTCGCCTCGAAGCTCGATAAGAGCGGCACGGTGACGTTGGTCTTTAGTGGTGAAGGTGGGACCTCTGAGGGCGACTTTCATGAGGCGCTGAATGTGGCAGCCGTGTGGCAACTGCCCGTGATTTTTCTGGTGGAAAACAACGGATATGGCCTGTCTACCCCTTCTCAGGAGCAATTCCGCTGCAAGCAGTTTATAGATAAAGCAATTGGTTATGG
>JAULVA010000170.1:4855-6431 GCA_032111275.1 Bdellovibrionota bacterium | reverse complement strand
TGAGGCGCTTAACGTCGCGGCGGTGTGGAGCCTTCCCGTGATCTTCGTTGTCGAGAATAACGGCTACGCGCTCTCGACGCCGACGAACGAGCAGTTTCGGTGTGATTCTATCGCCGATAAAGCGCAAGGATACGGGATTGAGGGGGTGACGATAGATGGAAACGATTTCGTTGTCGTGCACTCGACTATCTCGAAGCTCGCTGATTCGATTCGCAAGAAACCGCGACCGGTCCTGGTAGAGTGCATGACCTTTCGTATGCGTGGCCATGAGGAGGCGTCTGGAATTAAGTACGTTCCAAAGAAGCTGCTCGCGGAGTGGGAGAAGCGAGATCCAATCGCTCGGTATGAGAGATACCTGCTGAAGAGAAAAGTACTCTCTCGCAGAGAGATGAACGCCGTACGCGCTGAGCTCCAGGAAGAGATTGAGGCTCACGTTGATCGAGCGTTCTCGGAGCCGGAGGTGGAGTCTTCGGTAGAGCAGGAGCTCGTTGATGTGTACGCGCCGCCGCCGGAGCTGCCCTCAGAGATTCCGGGTGAGTCGAAATCGATGAGATTTATCGACGCCATCTCAGATGGACTTAGAGAAGGGATGCGTCGTCACACCGATCTTGTATTGATGGGGCAGGATATCGCTGAGTACGGAGGTGTCTTTAAAGTTACGGATGGTTTCGTCAAGGAGTTCGGTAGGGACCGTGTGCGAAATACGCCGTTGTGTGAGTCGGCGATTCTGGGGAGCGCCTTGGGATTAAGCGTCGCGGGACGACGATGGTTGAGATGCAATTCGCGGATTTCGTCTCAAGTGGTTTTACGCAGGTCGTAAATAATATCGCCAAAACTCACTATCGGTGGGGACAGAGCGCGAACGTCGTTGTTCGTATGCCAACCGGTGCTGGAACGGGCGCTGGGCCATTTCACTCGCAATCAAACGAGGCGTGGTTCGCTCATACGCCGGGATTGAAGATCGCGTATCCGTCGATTCCATCCGACGCCAAGGGTTTGTTAATGACCGCGCTTGAGGATCCTAATCCGGTGATGTTCTTTGAGCACAAGGGACTCTACCGAAGTGTTTCGGGAGAGGTTCCACATGGAGCGTACTTTGTGCCCTTCGGAAAAGCGCGACTCCATCGTGAGGGTGAGCAGGTCGCGGTTATTACCTACGGCGCGGGTGTGCATTGGGCCAACACGATCGCTGACGAGCATCCGGAGTTGTCGATGGCTATTCTCGATCTGCGAAGCTTGGTTCCCTTGGACTACGCGGCGATCGATGAGCTTGTGAGGCGTATCGGAAGGGTCGTGGTCTTTCACGAGGATACCCTCTTTGGAGGGATCGGGGGCGAGATAGCGGCGTATATCGGCGAGAACCTCTTCGAGTATCTCGATGCTCCGGTGTCGCGGGTCGCGAGCCTCGACACCCCTGTGCCGTTTTGCTCAAGCCTTGAGAGGGAGTTCCTTGCGCGGGCACGGTTGGTCGAGGTGGTGTCTCGGATCGTAGGGTACTAGCAGGGTGGGGTGATATTCGATTTTTAGAGGAATAATCGCTGACGCTGACGGCTACGTGTGACGCGATACGATAACC
>JAULVA010000170.1:0-4845 GCA_032111275.1 Bdellovibrionota bacterium | reverse complement strand
ACCGTCCACTGCTATCGGTTTGCGGTATACGGTAAACATACTCGTCCTCGTCAGCGATGGTTTGAGGTGCGTTCCAACGTGAGACTATGTAGTATTCGCCCCGCTTCCCAGGGCCAGGACGCGATAATCGACCGTCGGTAGAAAGCGGTGGTTGAAATGGTCGGAACATGGAGGAAATGAGCGCTACGGCGCCTTCCCTTGCAGCGACCCGGGCCCCATTGGTTGACTCACTTTTTCCCCCGTGATACTTACCCCGGGCAACGAGTTTTTGCAGTGTTCCTGCGGATATCGCCCTTTTCGAAGGGAGTACGATCCGGAAGAGCTAATCGCATGCCCCATAATCTAAGGATTTAAGGGCCTTGCGGGGGATGCAATGCCGGTTCCCGGTGGTATCATCTGCGCAAAAGAGTTGTCAGAAAGGACGAATCCTTGAAAGTCGATGACCTTCGACTTTTCCAGCGGCCCCAACACAGGCGGTTGCTTCTAGGAATAGCCATTCTGCCCGGGAAAAAGCCAAGAAAGCCAAACTAGAGGCGTGACCCTTGCAGCTCCGTAGGAGATAAGGGGAATTTTATTCAAGAGAGGTAAGCTGTTTTACGGCTGGGCCTCTTTGAATCGCACGCTGAATATGGTAATCACGGCGCCTCGTCTTGGGGGTGGTCCTTATAAGTGTGGACTACGCCAAGGCGTAATTTAGGTCCCTAAAGCATTTAGGTCCCCAAAGCGCCGGGACAAAGGGCGCCGGGACAAAGGCAATTGGGCAAATCGATCGAGTAAGAGGCTAGGCTAGAAATGCCAACGATAAATCAGTTAGTACGAAACCGACGTCGCCAAAAAGTTACCAAGAGCAAGTCTCCAGCGCTTGTTCGTTGCCCGCAAAAGCGTGGCGTGTGCACACGTGTGTACACTCAGACCCCGAAGAAGCCGAACTCAGCTCTTCGTAAGGTAGCGCGTGTTCGTCTCACGACAGGAATGGAAGTGACCAGCTACATCCCAGGAGTAGGGCATAACCTTCAAGAGCACTCAGTAGTATTGATTCGTGGCGGCCGTGTTAAGGACTTGCCAGGAGTTCGTTACCACATCGTCCGAGGAAAGTTAGAGGCTCATGGCGTTGCTGACCGCAAGCAGAGCCGCTCGAAGTATGGCTCTAAGCGACCTAAGTAAGTTTTTCAATAGAGGATGCTATGTCACGAAAGAAGCGCGATTTTAAGCGAGTTGTTTTACCAGACCCACGTTACGGCGATGTTGTTGTTGGCAAAGCCATTAACGTAATCATGGACAGCGGAAAGAAGGGCGTCGCTGAGCGAGCTCTCTACGCGGCCCTCGATACTATGTCTAAGAAGACCGGCGCTGACGCTGTTGAGACCTTCCACAAGGCACTCAACAATATCAAGCCAGTTGTTGAGGTTCGTTCTCGCCGAGTTGGTGGCGCGAACTACCAGGTTCCCACTGAGGTTCGCAGCGAGCGTGGACAGTCGCTTGCCCTTCGTTGGTTGAAGGAAGCCGCTAATGGACGTTCTGAGCGAAGTCTCGCAGAGCGGCTCGCGAACGAGCTCCTCGATGCTATGAACGGCCGTGGCTCTGCGGTTAAGAAGAGAGAAGATACTCACCGCATGGCAGATGCAAACAAGGCATTTGCTCACTTCCGGTGGTAATTCGATAAAGGTTTGACTAGGAGATTCTAGACCGTGGCTAAGAGAGATTTAAACAAGGTTCGTAATATCGGCATCATGGCACACATCGATGCTGGTAAGACGACGACCACCGAGCGTATCCTTTTCTACACCGGTATCACCTATAAGATAGGTGAGGTGCATGAGGGTGCTGCTACCATGGATTACATGGAGCTTGAGCAGGAGCGTGGAATCACGATTACCTCTGCTGCTACGACATGTAAGTGGAGTGGTTCGAACGGAGATCTCCCTGAGCATCAGGTAAACGTAATCGATACCCCTGGCCACGTAGACTTTACTATCGAAGTAGAGCGTTCGCTTCGCGTTCTCGACGGCGCAGTCGCTGTATTCGACGCGGTGAGCGGAGTAGAGCCACAGTCTGAGACCGTATGGCGCCAAGCTAACAAGTTCAGCGTTCCCCGTTTCTGTTTCATCAACAAGATGGACCGAATGGGCGCTAGCTTTGAGAAGTGCGTTGCGTCTATCCGCGAGCGTCTCGGCGCTAAGGCTCTCCCAATTCAGCTTCCTATCGGCGCTGAGAGCGAGTTCCTTGGAGTTGTAGATCTTGTTGAGATGAAGGCGATTCTTTACAAGGATGAGACCAAGGGCGCTAAGTTTGAGGTTACCGACATTCCCGAGGATATGAAGGCTGAGGCCGCTAAGGCTCGTGAGTACCTCCTTGAGTGCATCTGTGAAGTAGATGACAAGCTCATGGAGAAGTACCTCGGAGGAGAGGAGCTTACCCTTGATGAGGTGAAGTTCGGTATCCGTAAGGGAACGCTCAAGATGGAGCACTTCCCTGTAATTTGCGGAAGCGCGTTCAAGAACAAGGGTGTTCAGCCTCTTCTTGATGCCGTGATTGATTACCTCCCGAGCCCACTCGACATCCCAGCGGTTAAGGGAACAGATCCAAACAGCAAGGAGCCAGTTGAGGTTTTGCGCACTCCTGATTCGGATGCTCCGATGGCGGCTCTTGCATTCAAGATCGTTACTGACCCGTACGTTGGAGTTCTTACGTTCTTCCGCGTGTACTCGGGTACAGTCTCGGCTGGCTCGACCGTTCTTAACTCCACTCGTGACAAGAAGGAGCGTATCGGACGTGTAGTTCGGATGCACGCTGACAAGCGAGAGGAAGTCTCTGAGGTATCGGCCGGAGATATCGGTGCCGCTGTAGGTCTCAAAGAGACCATCACCGGAGATACCCTTTGTGACGTTGATAAGCCGATTGTGCTTGAGTCGATCCACGCTCCAGCACCGGTAATCAGCATCGCGATCGAGCCAAAGACTAAGGCTGACGAGCAAAAGATGGGACTCTCCCTCATGAAGCTCGCCAAAGAAGATCCATCCCTCAAGGTTAGCGTTGATAAAGAGTCGGCTCAGACCCTCATCTCAGGAATGGGAGAGCTTCATCTCGATATCATTAAGCAACGTCTCTTCCGAGAGTTCGGCGTAGACACCACGGTAGGTAAACCACAGGTAGCGTACCGTGAGACGATCCTTAACAAAGCTGAGGCTGAAGTTAAGTACGCTAAGCAGACCGGTGGTCGTGGACAGTTTGGGCACGTGTTGCTCAAGGTTGAGCCGCTCGAGCCAGGTTCTGGATTTGAATTTGTTGATGAGATTAAGGGAGGTGTTATCCCGAAAGAGTTCATCCCGGCTGTCGAAGATGGCGTTGAAGGCGCCCTCGAAGGTGGAATCCTCGCAGGATTCCCTCTAATCGACCTCCGAGTGACACTCTACTACGGAAGCTTCCACGAGGTTGACTCAAGCGAAATCGCGTTCAAGATTGCAGGCTCCATGTGCGTTAAGGAAGCTTGTCAGAAGGCGAAGATTCAGCTTCTTGAGCCAGTCATGTCTGTGGAAGTCGTATGTCCCGACGATTTCGTCAGCAATATCGTAGGTGACCTGAACCGACGACGTGCACGTATTCTTGGCATGGAGCCGAGAGCAGGTGCTCAGACGGTGAAGTGTGAGGTACCGCTGGCCGAGATGTTCGGCTACTCAACGGACCTTCGTTCAAACTCACAAGGGCGAGCCACCTTCACTATGGAGTACCACCACTACGCAGCCGTGCCGCAACACGTCGCGGAGAGCGTGGCCAAGAAGTAATTTTAATGGTGTCTTGTTTAACTTAACCGGAGAAAAACATGTCAACTAAGAAGTTTGATAGAACCAAGGCGCACGTGAACGTCGGAACGATTGGTCACGTAGACCACGGTAAGACGACGACCACAGCGGCGCTTGTATCCGTACAAGCTGCTAAGGGTCTCGCTACTGTTAAGTCGTACAAGGACATCGCTAAGGGCGGAACAGTTCGTGACGACAGCAAGACCGTAACGATCGCGTCAGCTCACGTAGAGTACGAGACAGCAACCCGCCACTACGCTCACGTAGACTGCCCGGGCCACGCTGACTACGTTAAGAACATGATCACGGGAGCAGCTCAGATGGACGGAGCTATCCTCGTAGTAAGCGCTTCAGATGGACCGATGCCACAGACCCGTGAGCACATCCTTCTCGCTCGTCAGGTAGGAGTTCCAAAGATCGTTGTGTTCCTTAACAAGGTGGACACAGTTGATGATCCTGAGCTTCTCGACCTCGTTGAGATGGAAGTTCGTGACCTCCTCTCTGAGTACGACTACCCAGGGGCTGATACTCCAGTAGTTCGTGGATCCGCTCTTAAGGCTCTTCAGGGTGAGCAGTCCGAGATCGGCGTAGGCGCTTTCGACAAGCTCCTCGCTACGATCGACGAGTACATCCCAGTTCCTCAGCGTGATATCGACAAGCCATTCCTCATGCCAGTTGAGGACGTGTTCTCGATCGCTGGTCGTGGAACTGTAGCAACAGGCCGTATTGAGCGCGGTAAGATCAAGGTTGGTGAGGAAGTTGAGATCGTTGGTCTCCGCGACACCGCTAAGACCGTAGTAACCGGCGTTGAGATGTTCAAGAAGCTCCTCGACGAAGGACATGCTGGTGACAACGTAGGATGTCTGCTTCGTGGTCTCAAGCGTGACGACGTAGAGCGTGGACAAATCCTCTGCCTTCCAGGTTCCGTTAAGCCTCACAAGAAGTTCAAGGCTGAGGCTTACATCCTTAAGAAGGAAGAGGGTGGACGTCATAAGCCATTCTTCTCCGGGTACCGTCCTCAGTTCTTCTTCAGAACAACTGACGT
>JAULVA010000169.1:0-2451 GCA_032111275.1 Bdellovibrionota bacterium | reverse complement strand
ATTACCCCTAAACACCTGTCCAAAAAATGGGGTCCACTTCACAATATGGTGCGCCTCTGCAATACCTCGGCCACTTAACGCGAAGGAGACCATAACTGACAAGGCTCCACTACGCGATCCGATTCGGGCCATCAGCGCGTAGCTGGGGGTGAATCCAAGCCTCTGAAGCCACCTTTTGTACTTTTGCTCGTGTAATTCGAGACTAGGGCTCTCGACTTTCCACCCCTTCACAAAGATGTTAAACGGCGCAACCTGTGGATACGCTTTGATTAGCTCGCTGTGCGAGATAGTAGCACACAGAATACTGTCTCCATCTGTCGTGTCGAAGAAGAGCGCAAGGGTTTCTGGTATCTGATTGTCATCGTCATCCGTGGCGAAGCTGAGACCAAAACGGCCTCTCTGCGTCAAAAACCACTCCTCGAATATCTCATCGAGCGTTGCGGCGCGTTCAATAAGCCTTAAAAGCGCGGTCCGCATCTCCGGCGTAGCCGCGTCTGTGAAGTCAAATTCAATAGCCTTCATGGTCTCCTCCTCGCTACACGGTATTCTTGCCAAAGGGTGTGTTCCCTCGTCTTACTTGCTTAATCGAAGATTTGCCGGAACAGTTGCTAGGAAATGAGGATTTTTGAAATTTGGGGATTGAATCAGGTAAATATGCCCCTCCAGCAGGTTGCGCCCCTGTCCCTTGGGACACCCTACAAATCACGGGGGCACCAAGATTGCAGTGGACCTTACAAAACAGAGGCCATCGCGCGCGTCATTAACGATTACATGGGCCGTGGGAGCCGTCTTCACAGGGATCTTTTTTCCTCACATGAGATCCCCGCCACATATGAGGAATTTAAAGGGCGAGTTGAAGCATCCTTACGATCTCAGGGAATTGACCCTCAACATCCCCATCTGCGAGCGAGTTAAGTTTCACTATGAGCCGCGAGCTCCCAACCACCCCATAACCATTACAGGGGCTTGGTGGATAACTCGCTACCACCGAGATAGGAAGCAATGAAGCAGCACCGCTCACACAGACGGCCAATTAGGCATCTCCTGGCGATACTAACTATAGCGCTTATCAGCCTAGCCTGTGTCGTAGCCACGGAGCGTAGCGCCCCCCATAACCCCGCGGATGCTTCAGTGTCTCCATCACGCTCCACCCTCGCCTATCAACGTAAAGCGCTCCGAGCGATCGCTCGTGTCCGAGGGACGAAGAGGGACAACGCAAACAAAGCCGCTGCCGAATGCTTTGCGACGACTGAGGAGGATGCGCACGAGAGGATAATTCAAAAGATGTCCCCTGACCTGGCCTCTGCCGACGTTTTCAGTATGGGCGTCTCAATAGAAAGCTACGTATGCATCGATGGGTTAACCAAAACGGAGAGAGATACGATCCAAGAAGCCTTTCGAAGGAGATTCCCCTTAAAGCCACAGATCAGCGTGAACACACAGCTCGAACCCCACCCCGACGAGGAACGGGTACATGCGCTCCTTGAAGACCAACTCGGCAGAGACCGATACCTTCAACACATCGGCGCCTGCCTTGAGAGCGCGAGCACCTCCCGGCAGCAGTTTTACGATCGCATCGAGGAGACGATGGCCGGCGTTCTCCACTTAACTGACCAACAAAGAGCTGCCCTACAAGAGGTCAGCGACAAGGTTCGGAAATTGTCCTCGAGACGAAACAATCCGGAGATCACCCTGAATCTAGGTGGGAATCTATCGCTTTCGCCCGACTCTCCGCCTGATGAGGAAGAAAGAGCGCTCCTCTCCGTAGCTCAAGAGGGCTTCGCTATCCTCACGGAGGAGCAAGCACAGATCTACCGTGACCACCTCACAACCACATTCCCGATCTTTGACCAAATGGCGCTCTCCTCGGAGTACTTACCGGACCCAGAGCAGGTTCGGGCTGACCTGGAGAGGGACGAGCTTGTCCCGGCACACATACTAGAAGTCTCTCAGTAGGTGCGCCGTCGGGAAGGTATATCCTAGAAATGCGACCGCATCAGGCCCAGCTACGCAGTCAATCGCTGTATCTTCTTGGGGCATGTATACGAGGTACCATCCACCAAGCTCATGGGGGCCCTACGACCCCTCTGTCAGCGCAACTTAAACGCTCTTCGTTCGATACATGAATATGACCGAGATCGGGTAGCGCTCCTACCCCCGCCCCTAGTGGTGAGCACCCGATCATTATGGTTGATCTAATGTCCCACTTTTGAGACTCTGTAGTGGAACGAGAAGCGATTATTCATCCTAAAGCATTAGAGACCCTTCGGGGGTTTTCAAAAGAAACCCGGAAGGCGGTCGGCAAGGCTATTCGGGAACTTCAGCGTGGTAGACGTCTAACCATGCCATTAGCGCACGCCATGCCCTCCATCGCTTTAGGAGCATCGGAGTTACGAATACAAGATAGGCAAGGAACTTATCGAACGTTTTATTACCTGAAGAGCACTCGAG
>JAULVA010000168.1:0-11172 GCA_032111275.1 Bdellovibrionota bacterium | reverse complement strand
AGGTCGGATGTGTATATCAATCCGCCAAGCGATATCTCCAGTCGCCTATTTAGTCATATACTCTGCGTTTGTGCCTTATGTCAATTGGTGGCTCTATGAACCGCATGTTTTTGTGACCTAGCGAATGTTTGGGTAATATAACAGGGCCGCCTACCTCACTTCGCCGTGTGTCGGTGTTATTCTCCGTCCCGATTTCGGGGTGCTTTGGTGGGGTCGGTGATGCCCCTTTGGAGCATTGCAACCGCTCTCTGGGCATCGAAGCCCGCTCGAGCCCATTCGACAGCGATCATCGGTGGGATTCCTTGTTGAATCCACTGAACGGCGGCTTCGGGAGCGAACCCTGCCCGCCTCCAGTAGGCGGCAAGCGGAGCTCCTCGTATTCCAACTGAGACCCAGTGGGCGCAGTCTTGCGGCGTGAATCGATACGCATACCAGTAACCAGCCGCAACGGCCGGTATCTTCATGTTAAACCACCTCTGAGCATCCTCTGGCGGAATCTCCGCAAGTTCGTAGGTGAACTCCTTCGAGTAGACATGTAAGAGTACTCGCGCGTCGTGAGCGTACGCTCGCATGCTCGATGGAACGAGAAGAGCCTCGATCCTCAGCCGTTCGCAGAGCTCCTCAGAATACGGTCTATCATCGGAAAAGATATCGACGATGGTGTGAGCGGTTTGGAGGAAGCCTTTGGCTTCGGGGACCTCGGCAGCGAATTGCTGAGTGCGCTCGGGCGCTTTTAGTTTAAGAAAGATCTCGTTGAGCGTCTCGATATACGAGAATCGAGCCGCGGCAGAACGAAGTACCCCAGCGGCTAACAGCTTCGTAGACTCCCTGTCCTCGACGAGACTCGGCACTACGAGCGCGGCATCGGCTCGATCAGCGAACCAGAGAAGATCTCGCTTGAGCTCCTTCATGAAGCCCATAGCGTTGATAGCGTCAAAGGTGTCAGGGGTTGTCCACGAGGTCGAGAAGAGGGGCATGTTATCCTCAAGCTCTTTGAGCCATCCGTCTATTTTATCGAGCGCTTTGTGGGCTCCCTCGACGTAGTCCTCTTGAAGAAAGGTCGCGCTCAGACGAGAAGCCGCGCTCTCAAGCATTACCTGCGAGTAGAAGCCACCGCGCAAAAACGCGAGAAATTCGGCGGAGAGATGGAGGTCTTTGTGTAATGGTGCCATAGGTGCGCGTGCTTTAACCCCTTCGTCTCTTGAGATCGGATGGGCTACGAAAAAGCATTACTTTTGAGAGCTAAAAAACTACGCTTATGCAAGCGAGGCAAAACCTCCGCTTTCGCAGCAGGGAGGGGGGTTGCCTCGCTTCCCCAGGTATAACGTATTGATCTAGCATCGTCGAATAGAGTAACGGTACACGGTGGGGCGGTATGTCGACAGAGGGTTATCTACAAACGGGCGCGGGAGAGGTTTTCTATGCGTGGCACGGTGCGGAGCAGGGCGTGCCCTTAGTCTGTGTGCACGGAGGTCCTGGATTTACGAGCCATTACATGGAGCCCCTCACGGCGCTCTCATCCGATTTCCCGGTGATTCTCTATGACCAAGCGGGGTGTGGCCGTTCCCGTTGTGGCGGGGCGCGAAAGATATTCTCAATTGAGGGATTTGTCGCGGAGCTGGAGGATATTCGACGCGAACTCAAGATTGAGAGGATGCATCTCTTATGGTGTTGCGTGAAGGCGCTCGTACAGGAGCGATATCCTCGCCCCACTATCTCGCCGCATTGGACGCTTACTACAAGAAACATATCTACGGGACTGACATCGTTCCTGAGAGCATTCGTCGCTCTGAAAAGGAGGCTGATTCGCAAACCTATCAGATGGTGTGGGGAGGTAACGAGCTCGTTGTAAACGGTATCGTGCGCGATTACTCGCTCTCTCCTCGTTTAGCTGAGCTTCGAGCTCCGACGATATTTATGTGCGGTCGATTCGATGAGGCTACCCCGGAGGCACACGCCTACTTCGCGGCACTCATGACCGGCTCACGGACCCATGTTTTTGAGCACAGCGCGCATCATCCCTTCGCTACGCAGGAGCAAGAGAGTGTTCAAGTAATCAGGAATTTTTTGAGCGCTACTGCCGAAAAACAACTGCTATCTAGAAAGATCTGTTAGAGACAGCCTCAGACGGCCTCGTGATCACGGGTGTTACCGGTGACCCGGCCCGCCTCGTTTTAACCAGCTACTTAAACCGTGCCAGGCGCCATAACGGATAGCGATGAATCCGGCGGTGACCAAAAAAGCGATTGCGACCCATACCGGCAAGGAACGGAGCGGCACAGATGCGGCGAGCATGCGGCTACGTGCGCTCGACCTGCCCGACCTTCGCCACCGGGTCTCAGCAATTGAGTTCGCGTTCTCAGATCCAGATGTTTCTGTTCGGCTGCGCGGGGCTCGAAATTTGGCTGAACTCTGCGAACGGACCTACGAACGTGAGGGAATAGGCGCTGTTACCGGGCTTTTAGAAAACATACTCCATAGGTCTCGTATCTTCTTTACTCATCACGATCCCCGCCTTCCCCAAGACGGATCCTTTAACCCAGAGCGCGCCCGACTCAACGTTCGACTCGGAGTTCTGATGACGATCCAGTCCGTGATGAGACGCACAGACTCTCCTCTGCGAGTGCCCTTAGCGCAGGAGGTAAACGATTGCGGATTCTTCGATACACTGCAAGCTGCTCGCGTAGATCGCGAATACCTGCATGAGTGCGTACAGAGTGGGTTTAGAGTGCCAGAGTGCGCTCCTAGGAACGGAGACTCCCTTTCTTGTCTGCTTGACGTCGTTAGATTTACTGTCGCGGTGTCCGCTCTGGAGTATGAAGCAGCGCGAAGCATACATTTTCCAGATCTTCAGGTAGCACAGCGGCTTCTAAATCCCACCTCAACGATGCGCTACTCTCTGCTCGACGCGATTGCAAACATCGGTGCCGCTATCATTGAGGGAGAGCGAGACCCTGTGGTAGCTAGCGCGATGGGTGAGGAGCTCAAGCAGGTTGTGGGGCAAGTTGTACGTCTGAGTACCGTAGGCAGGTCGGTATCGAAGGCCTTGGCCGAAACTGCCGGCTAGCTAAAAGACACGTGATCATTCTTTGAGTGGTGCGACGTAGCTGTTCACAGACTATTTGTGGGCGCTACTCCCGGAGGAGCCCGAGCGTGACGGTAACGAGACGCTCCTGACCGTTGTTCAAAACTCGCATTCGCAGTTTATCACCAGGCTGCCTCTCATCGAGAACGTTCAAAAGATCATCGCCATCTAAGATCGGCTTGTCATCGACCGTGACGATGATGTCGCCGAGCTGTATCTTGCCACGGTTGTCTCTGCCGAGTGGGATCAATCCCGCTTTGTCCGCTGGAGATTC
Source organism: Bdellovibrionota bacterium (assembly GCA_032111275.1). GTDB lineage: Bacteria > Bdellovibrionota_C > UBA2361 > UBA2361 > OMII01 > OMII01. Next base: position 7,813 of record JAULVA010000168.1, on the reverse strand, counting down.
CTTCAGTACGTTCGCCACGATGGCGCCCATGATTCCATTGCCACGGAGGAGATCGCTCTCAAGCACTTGAATGCCGAGGCCAGGTTTTTTGACGACGCCGTTTCTGATGAGCTGAGGAACGATTCGATTGATCGTGTCCACCAGCACAGCGAAACCGATACCGGCGTATGAGCCTGACGGGCTCAGGATCGCTGTGTTCATTCCGATCAGCCTTCCAGCGCTATCGAGAAGGGGGCCGCCAGAATTCCCTGGATTGATCGCCGCGTCTGTTTGAATGACGCCCTGGATCGGTCTATCGGTAACGGATTTGATCTCACGACCCAGCCCACTGATTACGCCCGTAGTCAACGTGTGATCGAATCCAAACGGATTTCCGATCGCGTATACACGTTGCCCAACGCGGAGGTCTTTCGAGGTTCCTATCGCTATCGGCGTTAGTTTCGTTCCTACTGGGTCTATCTTGAGGACCGCGATATCCTTGTCCGGCTCAACGCCCACGAGTTTTGCCTCCCACGACGAATGATCGGAAAGGGTAATGCGCGCGGCGGAGGCGTTTTGGATAACGTGAAAGTTCGTCACGATATATCCACGATCATCCCAAATAAACCCGGACCCCGCGCCCTGTGGGATCTCAAAGACGTTCATAGAGAACGCGTCTCGCTCCACCGCGACGCTCGTGATGTACACGACCGATGACACCGCGACTTGGAAGAGATCGATAGTGCCCCGCTCCTCAGAGCTCAGCTCTCCTCGTGGAGTGATAGCGCGTTGGCCGTGTCGCGAAGGAGAGGGGTACCATCGCTTTATTCCGAAGAACGCGCCGACAACGAGCGCGGCTCCGATGAACGCTGAGAGAAGAGGGACCCGAAGAGATCGCTTGGCGTCATGTGAATTCATGCCGGTACGATGCGATTAGTTGTCAGGCTTTTCAAGGGATGAGACGCGAAAAACCGATGTTTAATAACGGAGGATAAGACTTGCTGGCGAACGGAACAGAAGGGAAGTCTCTAGGTGGGCAGATGCGTACAATGCTATGTTCTCTTAGCAATCGTCAGTGCATAGCAGTTATTTGGTGAATGAACGCAGAGCCGCGGAAGACGCGGAGAGCGCAGGAGCGCATTGCTCGTTATCTGCGAACTCTGCGTTTTCCGCGCCACCGCGTTACATGACCAAGATAATCACACTCCGAGGAACTCAATCGCTTACCGAGCCACGTATGGGCATCCCGATTCTTGAGCAGATGGCTCCAACTTACCACTTGTTAAAGTCGAATTTCCCAGTGATTCTAGCTTCTAAGGCGCTCTCCCTCCGGAACTGAATTGATGGTTAGAGATATGAGGAGTGAATCGCCTGGGTACAAACTATGATCAATTTACCTGCGCTCCCGGGCGTCTCCAGTTTTTGCGGCGTTTTCCAAGTTCTATCTATCATCTTTCCATTCCTCTGCGTGTTGAGCTTCTCGCGCAGAGCTCCCGTTCGAGGTTTAACATGGTGCTTCGTCGCGGGATTCGCGTTGTACGAAGTACTACTTTTTCTGCTCGGCACAATATTGGGCAATCTCGGGTTTCTAGCGCCCGAATATTACCGGGCAATGTATTCGTCTATCTGCCTCGTCTTGGCGATTATCTCAGTGCGGGGCTTGCCTTCACTAATTTCGGCCGTTAAGACCCTTCGCTATCGACCTTCCTGGGTAGATCTGATCCTGCTCGGCTGCGCTTGGAATACACTACGCCTCATCGATGTCAGCTTCGTAAACGATTGGTCAGCGGGCACGTCCTCTTTTGACAGCTTAAATTATCATATACCCCGAGCGCTAAACTGGTCGTGGCAAGGTTCTTTCGCTCCTACCGCTACCAATATCTGGCAACAACTGGGTCATCCTTATGGAGGTGCCTCGACACTCTTGCCGATGACCTTTTTGGGATGTGGTTGGCTTGGAGGGGCATACACTACAATCATATTCTCGATTGGAGCGGCGCTATCAATCTTTATGATCTGCCGCTCGCTAGGATTTTGTTCACGCGCTGGCTGGGTGGCTGCGATGCTATTTTTATCCTGCCCTGTGGTCGGATGGCGGCTGGTTGATACCAGTACAGATATCGCCGCTTGTTTCCCTGTTCTTGCCGCCATCGCGATTGTACGCTCGCCGCTTAGTCTACGAGGGGCGGTGTTTACCTTTCCACTATTGGTCGGTGTCGGATTCGCCATCAAGCAATATGTGTTGTTTCCAGCGATACCAGCGGCTCTCGCGCTCTTTGCTCCGCGCATCAGGGAGATATTTACAACCCGTCAACTTGTGCTAAGCGCTCTGTGTGGCACGCTTTCGGCGCTGCTGTTCGCCTTTTTGTCCTTCTTTCCGATCTACCAAGCATTCGGCAACCTCTCTGGTGATGGCGTAGCCATGTCTCTATCTAATATAGGAGCAGGATGGAAAAGTGTCTGGGATAGTTTGCGCCTTGTTGTCCTTGAGTGGACATTCGAACCGCTACAGTTTTTACCGCCCCCAGCTCGGAGTGGGGTCTTTGAAGGGTTCGGCATCGGCGACATATTCGCCTATTTTGGCTTTGAAGGTTATCATCGTGTGCTGTCCGCGCCTGACAAGGAGCGCTCCCGGGCAGGCCTACTAACCCTGCTATTCCTGCCCTGGCTCATCGCGTCTTTTGATGGCTGGAAAAACAGAATTATGGCGACCCTCGGGTTTCTGGTAATTTTCTTCGCTCAATTCGCGCCACTTAGTATCAACCATGTGGGTGCCCGATTCGCGATCATACCTGTTGGCGCATTTTGCGTCCTCTTCGGAGCACGCGCTTCAAAGTCTCCTTTCGTAACATCCATCCTGTTGTTGTTCGTGTCTTTCCAAACTTTGCGCTATACCCCAGGCACAGGGTTTCTAGATGGCGGACGCGTTCGCTTCAATCCAGAGCACCAGTACAATAGGGAGCTGATCTCTATAACCCAGGGCGATCCGATCATCCTTGTTGGCAGGTCACTTTCTCAAGACGCCAAGATTGCGGGAGTATTAGGAGAGGTAAAATTCGAATATTTCAGATGCCCATCAGATAGTAATTGGGAGACTGCCTTCATAGAGGCGAAAAAACGTTCGAAGTGGATTGTATTTGCAATACCGGAACCTGTGCTTATTCCAGGAGCGCAGTTTCGCACCGCTCTTGGCCCTCCATGTTCCCGAGTAACACTCAGCGATTTTAAGAGCTCACTAGAGCGCGCTGGCTGGAAGTATCATGCGGTAATTGCGGATTATGAAATCTGGCGCCAATCGTGAACGGGATGTACGTTTGTGCGTCCATCCTCATCTGCGCATTGTTCTTAAAAAGCCGATGCATGTTGACGTCGTTGGAACTGGGGACGTCGCGGCTTGTCGCCTTAAAAATGGCTAAAATCTTGGCTGTTTTCGACATTCCGCGCTCGCCACATGGTTGCTCTGCCACGAGACTTGAGGACTGCGTACAACGCGGCAGACTCAAACGCTCCGTTTTTCTGAGCTCTTTTCTGAAATCAGGCTTTCGTGTGCGCAATCGAATAGTGGGCGATGTGTGATGACTGCAAGCCGTTCTCGACCTATGACCGACGCTGAGCATCTCGTCGGTGCCCCTTGTGGGGTTTTGTAACGCGATTTGGAACTACGTAGTGTCGCAAGCGCAGGTCAAGATAAATTTAATAAAAATAATTAGTTAGGGCCACGCAATCGGTCGATTCTCATTGAAGGGGCGGGGTGATGCTGCTATAAAAACGCGGTCTCAAAGTGGCGACCCTTGTTGTTATAAGGTGTTAGGCGCAGCACATAAGTTTTTTGTGGCACCCGACATATTTCAGGTAGACAGCAGCGGGAGTTATTCATACATATATATTGTAGTTAGTTCCCTGGGTGGCTACTATATATAGTAGGAAGGTCCCCAAATACTAATCTTCACATTAGGTAGTATGGCATCGCGATTTTTGAGAACGCCTGAATAGGCGAAGGTGATTGTGTTGTCTGGAATTGGCGAAAGAGTGCGTAGGTAGCGAGGGAGTAAGAGGCGTATGACGGTAGCATCGAGTGGCTCAGAAGTAGGCGGAAAGAAGAGTGTTAACGGTATCTTGGCAACGGCCGGTGCCACCCCAGGTGAGGGTGGGCGCACGGTGGATCTCGGCTCTGTCGCGGTGGTAAAGCGGAGTGGCTCCCTCGTCCCATTCCGCAAGGACCGCATCGCTCGCGCCATTGAGCTCGCCTTCAGAGCTACCAAGGGGCTTGGTGAAGGCGCTCCCCTTCCACAAGAACTTCAAACAGTTATCCAAGGTCTTACCGAGCAGGTAGCTCAGGCGGTGGCTTTAGAGGCCGGCAAGGGCGCTTGCGTGACCGTAGAGGGTATCCAGGACCTCGTTGAGGTGAAGCTCGTTAAGGGCGGCTACTTCGACGTCGGCCGTAACTACATTATCTACCGCAACGAGCAGAAGGCTCTTCGTGAGGATTCTCCCCGCAACATCAAGGTCCTCCGCCGTGATGGAAAGACCCTCGTTAGATTTAACCCGATGAAGATCGCCTCTGCGATCGAGAGCGCTTTCCGCGCTTCGCTCAAGATCGAGGGACAAATCCCGGAAGAGACCATCGCGAACGTCAACGCGCTCACCGATAAGGTGGTAGCTCGAGTTGTAGAGCTTTCCGCAGCTGGTGCGCAGGTTGATATTGAACTCATCCAAGATGAAGTTGAGCGTCAGATGATGGCGTCCGGCTTCTATCAAGTAGCGAAGGACTTCATCCTCTATCGCTCGACTCGCGCCGCTCGGCGTGAGGTTGAGGGAGAGACGGAGCAGACAACAGAGGCGGCGGTTGAGGTTGCTCCTGGAACGATCTTTAAGGCTGTAACGACGGACGGCAAGCAGGTGGATCTCTCTGAGGGAGAGCTTCGCAGGCGCATCGTTCACGCGTGCAAGGGCTTAGAGTCTATCGTGTCGAGCGAAGAGGTTCTTCAAGAGTCGGTTCGCAACTTCTACGAGGGAATCAAGCTCGAGGAGGTTGATCAGGCGAACATCATGGCCGCTCGCGCGAAGATCGAGAAGGATCCTGCCTACTCAAATGTCGCGGCTCGATTGCTCCTCGATGTTATCTACCGTGAGACGATGGGCGTTGAAGCTCACAGCGCGAAGCTTGAGAAGGCTCACCAACAGTATTTCAAGGACTGCCTGAAGAAGGCGGTGTCCGTAGAGCGTATGGATCCGAAGCTCCTTGAGTTCGACCTCGAGAAGCTTGGGCAGGCTCTTAGGCTCGATTGCGATCTTGAGTTCCAGTACCTGGGACTTCAGACCCTCTACGATCGTTACCTCATCCACCACGAGGACGTTCGCCTTGAGACTCCACAGATCTTCTGGATGCGAGTCGCGATGGGATTGAGCGTTAACGAGGGCGCCCAGAAGAACGAACGAGCTATTGAGTTCTACGATGTTCTCTCAAGATGCGTATTCACCTCAAGTACGCCAACCCTCTTCAACGCCGGAACGTTGCATCCGCAACTCAGCTCCTGCTACCTCACCACGATCGCCGACGATCTTCAGCACATATTCAAGTGTGTCGCTGACGACGCGCAGCTTTCGAAGTGGGCTGGCGGACTTGGAAACGACTGGACCAACGTGCGTGCTACCGGTTCTCGCATTAAGGGAACCAACGGACGCAGCCAGGGAGTGATTCCATTCCTTAAGGTCGCTAACGACACCGCGGTCGCCGTTAACCAGGGCGGCAAGCGTAAGGGCGCGATGTGCGCGTACCTTGAGTCGTGGCACTTGGATATCGAGGATTTCCTTGATCTCCGAAAGAACACCGGTGACGAGCGTCGTCGTACACACGACATGAATACGGCTAACTGGATTCCAGACCTTTTCATGAAGCGTGTGGCTGCAAACGGAACCTGGACACTCTTCAGCCCAAGCGATGTTTCGGACCTTCATGACCTTTACGGTAAGAAGTTCGAGGAGCGTTACGTTGAGTATGAGAAGAAGGCTGAGCGCGGAGAGCTCAAGCTTCACAAGAAGATTGAGGCGGTAGGTCTGTGGCGCAAGATGCTGAGCATGTTGTTCGAGACGGGACATCCTTGGATCACATTTAAGGATCCATCGAACCTCCGTTCGCCACAGGATCACGTTGGAGTTGTTCACAGTTCGAATCTCTGCACAGAGATCTTGCTCAACACATCTCCAGAGGAGACCGCAGTCTGCAACCTCGGTTCTATTAATCTCGTCAAATTCGTCAGTAAAGACGGGCTTGATCGAGCAGCCATCGCGAAGACCGTTCGCACGGCAGTTCGCATGTTGGATAACGTCATCGATATTAACTTTTACCCGACAGCCGAGGCCAAAACTGCTAACCTCCGACACAGACCGATTGGTCTCGGACTCATGGGCTTCCAAGACGCGTTGTACGCGCAACGGATCAGCTACGCGAGTCCAGAGGCTGTGAAGTTCGCGGATGAGAGTATGGAGGCTATCTCGTACTACGCGATCCTCGCTTCAACCGAGCTCGCGCAGGAGAAGGGAACCTACTCCAGCTACAAGGGTTCTAAGTGGGATCGTGGATTGCTCCCGATCGACACGCTGAAGGTCCTTGAGGAGGAGCGTGGAGGTAACCTTGAGGTGGATCGTTCATCGACTCTCGACTGGAAGGTCGTACGTGACGCGTTGAAGAAGAACGGTATGCGCAACAGCAACACCATGGCGATTGCGCCGACAGCGACTATCTCCAACATTACTGGAGTGAGTCAGTCGATTGAGCCTAACTACAAGCACCTCTACGCCAAGTCGAACTTGTCCGGAGAGTTTATCGTTCACAATACCTTCCTGGTTGATGAGCTTAAGGCTCTCAACCTCTGGGATGAGGATATGATCGATGACCTCAAGTACTTCGACGGATCCATTCAAGAAATTGAGCGGATTCCTGAGAATCTCCGCAAGATCTACCCCACAGCGTTCGAGATCGAGCCTGAGTGGTTGATTGAGTGTGGTAGCCGCCGCCAGAAGTGGATCGACATGGGACAATCCCTCAACCTCTACATGGCTCAACCGAGCGGTAAGAAGTTGAATGACATGTACATGCAAGCGTGGACGAAGGGACTTAAGACCACCTACTACCTCCGTTCGCTTGGAGCTACGCAAATTGAGAAGTCGACGACAGACATCAACCGCCGAGGTCTTCAGCCTCGATGGATGAAGAACAAGTCGGCGTCAAGCGAGGTTGTTGTTGAGCGCAAACCTGTTGCCGAGGCCGCCGCGAAGGCGGAGGTTCCAAAGGTGTGCGGACTTGATGGTGACTGTGAGAGCTGTCAGTAGGATTTTTAGAGTTATACTGTAAGGAGAAGGAATATGCTTACGTTTGATGATTCAGATACAACAGGAAGTTCAAGCTCGTCTATCGAAGACGGCAACGATACCGCGAAGCGCGTTAAGGTAGCCGACAAGCGCCTCATCAACTGCAGCACGGTTGATGTTAACCAGCTCATGCCTCTTAAGTACAAGTGGGCGTGGGAGCATTACCTCAACGGATGCGCGAATAACTGGCTCCCAACAGAGGTGCCGATGGGTAAGGACATCGAGCTCTGGAAGTCAGATCGCCTCAGCAACGACGAGCGCCGTGTTATCATGCGAAACCTTGGCTTCTTCAGCACCGCTGAGAGCTTGGTTGGAAATAACATCGTGCTCGCTATCTTTAAGCACGTGACAAACCCCGAGTGCCGTCAGTTTCTTCTGCGTCAAGCGTTTGAGGAGGCTGTTCACAACCATACGTTCCACTACATCGTTGAGTCGCTCTCCCTCGATCAGGGCGAAGTGTTCA
>JAULVA010000167.1:0-4741 GCA_032111275.1 Bdellovibrionota bacterium | reverse complement strand
TGAAATCATCATTATCATCATCATCATCATTATCATCGACTTCAATTAATCACGAATCCTCTCCAACTATCATCCCAGTACCTGTGATGCCAGTGGGGACACCCAGAAAGTTTGTCGCGTATCCCTTCCAGGTACGTTTGTTGTTTCTGGATGGAAGTAGTCTCTTACGGACTTCAGGAATTCACCAACCTCACTCAATCTCTCCAACCATGCCATCCATTGTTTGTGTTGTATTCTTGTTTGTGCTTTATTTACATTCCTAGTATCATCAAGAGTTGACAATTCGAATCGATTCTCTCACCAACATGGGTTGGGGGATCGGACGAGTTCCTTTAGATGATGATGTACAATTACTACCTGCACAACAACAAGAAGATAGCGAGGAGAGTATCGTCATAACCGACGGCGGCATGGGCAGTACGGGCCCAGGAAATGAAAAAAGTCCCGAACGATTATGGGTTATTATGGTGCCTCATGTCGTAGTGGGGGAATTGTGTGTTGTTCGAATCTTTCGGAATCAAAAGCAATACTCAGAAGCCGATTTAGTAAAAGTTTTGGAACCAAGTCCTGATCGAGTCATACCGAAATGTTCCTTGGCAGGGTTGTGTGGGGGGTGCCAATATCAGCACATGTCGATTCAAGCTCAACGAGCTTAGCTGCGCTTTCGGGGGATTTCGGAAGGACAGGAACCTTGATCTGGAATCGCACGTAGAGATCGCCCCGAGTTCCATCGGGAAGGGGGATCCCTTGTCCCTTGAGTCGCACCTCCTTGCCGCTCTGCGTTCCCGGTTCAACGGTCACTAAGAGAGGTTCTTGAAGGGATGGGATCTGTACCTTGGCGCCACCGATCGCTTCCGACACCGTGATCGGAAGATCGAGGGTGAGTCCCCGATGAGAGATCGAGAGCCACGGATGGTGCGCTACCCGAATCACGACGATGATCTCCTCGGACTCATTCCCCTTGCTGCGCAGCCGGACGATACTCCCTTGGCGAACGCCAGCGGGGATTGAGATCGAGAGCTTCTTCATCTCTCCGTTCTTCTCGGCGACCTCGATCGTTTTTCGCACTCCCGCGATCGCCTCAAAGACTGAGACCGACACCTCCATCAGAGCGATCGAGGAGATCGTTGGTCGATCGGACTTGGGCGGCGTTGGCTTGGAGAGGATATTCTTTGCTCGGAAGAGCGAGCTCTCAAGGGTCCTCCGTAGATTCGAGAATCGGGTGGGTCGTGGTTTTGTGGTTGTACGAACGATCCTCGGTTCGGGCTTCGGCTCCGGTTTTGGGGGAGGTTTCGGTTCCTCGCGAGGGGGAGGTTGCGTGGCCTCTGGTCTGGGCCGTTTCTGCTCTGAGGATGCGTGCTGAGGCTTCGGCCGCGCGCCCTTTGGGGCCGAGGCTTGCTGTTTGCGGTACGCTTGGTGCGCCCGATCGAAGGCTGAGGAGAAGGTCTCCTCAAGATCACGCTCGCTGTCGTACTGCTTTCGTCTCTCCGGGTCGGAGAGAACTTCATAGGCGGCGGAGATCTCTCTGAACCTCTCGGCCGTTGTGTGCCCTGGATTTACGTCCGGATGGTATCGACGAGCGAGTATCCGGTAGGCACGTCGAATCTCCTCGCGTGTCGCGGCTGAGGAGAGGCCAAGGATTGTGTAGAGATCGCGCATACGCGGGCCGAGTGTTCGTAGCGGGGTGTGCCGAGGTCTAACCCATCGACCTTCCCTATACTGCTAGATGAGCGTTTTTCGCCAGGGGGCGCCGATAACGGTGCGATTAGATGAAACTTTGTGGAGAGGCTTCCTGGTAAAGGGGTGCCTGGGTGGGTGATGGCTTTACTTTGGCGCACCTAGGTGGTTAATATCCCAATGAAATTTGCCGTTTAGGTCGGTTTCTCGCGTTTGTATGCCCCTCGAACGGGGGTTGTTTGGAATTTCACCATGAATGCTGCTCAGAAGGGTACAACTCCCCGTAAGGTTCTCGTCACCGCAGGTCTCCCGTACTCGAACGGTCGCTTGCATGTAGGCCACCTCGGAGGTGCCTATATCCCGGCTGATATCTACGTACGGTACCTTCGAATGACCGGTGCCGAGGTTCGCTTCGTGTGCGGATCTGACGATCACGGCGTGGCGATCATGATTACGGCGGAGCAGGAGGGGAAGACCCCGGCTGAGGTCGCGCAACACTACCAGAAGTTGCAGGCGCAAGATTTCGCTGGGATGGGGGTGAGCTTCGACATCTACAGCGGTACGAGTACCAATCCCTACCACGCGAAGGTGAGCCAGGACTTCTTCACAGCGATTCACGACAAGGGATACTTCGAGAAGCAGAGCTCCCGTCAGTTTTATGATGAGGCGCGCGCGGCGTTCCTTCCTGACCGGTATGTGAAGGGGACGTGCGGCTATTGCGGCACGGTCGAGCAGAATAGCGACCAGTGCGAGAACTGCGGAAAGATGCTTGATATCGATACGCTCAAGAATCCAAAGAGCACGGTGTCGGGACAGCCGGCGACGATCCGTGAGACGGTACACTGGTTTCTGGACCTCTCTCGTTTCGAGAAGGAGGTTACCGAGTGGCTCGATAGAGCTGAGCTTCGTGATCAGACGAAAGCGTACGTTCGAGGCTTACTGGGAACCGGACTCGTCAAGCGCGCGATGACCCGCGATCTCACGTGGGGTATTCCGGTGCCGCTCGATGATCCGGACGCTCAGGGGAAGGTGCTCTACGTGTGGTTCGACGCGCCGATCGGCTACATCTCCAACACCATTGAGCTTGAGGCGAAGCGTGGACACGATGTTGCCGCCGCTGAGCGCATGTGGCAGACGGGCGATGATACCGAGATCGTGCACTTCATCGGTGAGGACAATACGGTCTTCCACTGCGTTATTTGGATCGCGATGTTGAGCGCCGTCGGAACGATGAAACTTCCGAAGGGGGTGGTTGTTAATCACTATTTCAACATTCAGTTCCCTGGCAAAGAGGTCGAGAAGATCTCAAAATCTCGTGGTACGGCGGTCTGGGTTGGTGATTACCTGGCGGAAGGGAAAGACCCGGATGCATTGCGGTACTATCTTACCTCGATCGCGTCGGAGAAGGCGCGCACCGTGTACAAGCCAGAGGATCTGGAGCAGCGGTTTAACTCTGAGCTGGCGGATTCGGTTGGTAACTTTGTGAACCGAATCACCTCGTTCACCCTCAAGCACTGTGGGTCAAACGTGCCGCTCTTCGATAAGCAGCTCCTGACTGATACCGATAGGTCGTTCGATGACGCGCTGAACTCCTCGTTTGAGGCGGTGACTAAGGAGCTTGAGGCGCACTCGTTCAAGGGGGCGTTGGAAGCTGTGATGGAGTTCAGTCGACAATGTAATCGATATGTCGACGAGAAGGCGCCGTGGACGATGCGCAAGACCGATATGGAGGGGACAAAGGTAACACTTGCCTACTCCCTTCGCGCAATCCACGCACTCGGCATCATGTTGTCGCCTTTCATTCCGACAGCGGCAGCGAAGATCCTTTCGGCCTTCGGTCGTGAGGCGGATAAGGTGGCTTGGACAGATGCGGTCAATTTCGAACTCTTTGGCGGCCCGCTCTCACAGCCGCCCATCCTGTTCCAGAAGATGGGGGTGGTGAAAGGTCAATAATCCGGAGGGCCCGTCTCCGGACGGGCCGGAACCCGCGATGGAATGATCGGACATACCCGGCCCGTCAGGAGACGGGCCCTCCGGGAATCCCGCTGCTGTTGACCTTTTCCACCTTTCCAAAAACCACGCTTCATGATGAATTAGATATCTAATCACCGTGCGCCGTACCGAGCGCACCTTCAGGTGTTTTTTCTATGCAGAGTGCTAACGCAATACCGGACGATTCCCTGTGGGCTCAGTGTGTTGAGCAGTGGGTTGCTGATGCCGGTATCCTCGATGAAGAGGTCGAGCGCCGCGTGCTGGAGAGCTTCACCGATGTCCCTCGCCACCACTTCATCGAGCCGATGTATCTCCATCACGCCGTGAAAGATGTTGATCTTCCGATCGAGGAGGGCCAGTGGCTCACCCGGCCATCGACTCTCATTCGCATGATGGGGTTGATCAATCTGGACAAGCGCATGCGGGTTCTAGAACTTGGATTCGGTAGTGGGTACCTCTGCGCGGTTATGTCAGCCGCAGGAGCGCAGGTGTTCGGCGTCGATACGATCGGCACCCTCGCGCAAAGCTCTCGTAGAGTTCTCGATGCCCTTAAGCACCATGGTGTGATCGTTCGTCGAGGTGAGGGAAGAAAGGGATGGGCCGATGCGGCTCCATTCGACGCGATCGTCGTGTCGTATCCTGTACTCCTTGAAAGTGAGTTGCCCCTTAATCAGCTCGCTGATGGTGGCGTTCTTGTCGCGCCGATCGCCTCACACGGAATTACCAACTTCGCACTATGGACACGTACCGGTGATACCGCTCGCCGGGTTGTTTTCGAAGAGGTTGAGTTTCGATAGGTTTGGCGCTCGTCGATAGGAGACGGGTCGCAAGGGGAGGTCAGATGGCTATCCGCGCTGTGTTGCTCGTACTGGTCGTGTTGACGACCGGATGCTTCGCTCGGCGGAGCGTTCCTACCTCGGACCAGGAGCGTATCTACACCGTCGCGAAGGGCGACACCTTGGAGCGGATCGCTACCCGAGCTGGACTCTCCGCTGAGGAGCTCTCTGAATACAATCAGATACGCAATCCACGAGCGCTCAAGATAGGTCAGATCGTAAAGATCCCCGCGGTC
>JAULVA010000166.1:0-23329 GCA_032111275.1 Bdellovibrionota bacterium | reverse complement strand
TGCGCACCGGGTTGAAACTGCTCTCGTAGAGGTAGAACGCGTCGACCTGCGTGCTCTCACCGCTAAAATCACACGGCACCGATGGATTGTCCTCGTGAAGATCGAAGGCGGCGTCAAAAGAGATGTCCAGTTTCTCCAGCGTTGAAACGAGAGCTCGAACCTCTGGCGCTATCGAGTTGCGAGTCACCTGTCGATTAAGATCGAAGTGCGCGGAGCTCAGTCGTGAGTTTCGAAGCGCACCGATCGGGATGACGCATGGGAACGCGTAAATCTCAATCGGAAGCTCTCGGATGCTCAAGCTCGCGATAAAGCTGTAGAGCGCGAACACTCCCGCGGGCTCATCACCGTGAATTCCCGCCGTCAATAAAAGCCTCAACGGTCGAGAAGCGCGTTCCGTCGGCAGAGCGTATCTCACGAACGGGAAAGGTATCTCTCCGAAGTCGGGGGATGTGATCGTAGAGATGGTCTCGATGTTTACGAACGGTAACGCGGCGTACGCGGCCAGCAGTTTTCTGTACGTTCCCTTCGAAAAAGAAGGGGGCTCAGAGAGCTGTACGGAAAATTGATTGATAAAAGAAGCTTCCATGGTGTCTGTCGGTGCCTCAACGGGCTGCTAGTTTTGAAACGGTTTAGGTATATGGTGGTGGGAGCGCCACCGCAGGGAGAACGTACGCGCTACGCGCGACAACGCATCACGAGATGGAGGGTGAGCGCGCAGCGGAATGCGGAGCGCCACGGTTTGGCGCGCATCGAAGCTGAAAATGGTTGAGAGTTCGCGTTCACGGCACTCATATTTCCTGAAGTGGGTTCTTAAGTCAAAACAATCCTTCATGGAAAAAAAGAATTCTGAACCCTCGCCCTCTATCCCTATGTTTCGGAGAAGGAGAATATAAAGCCGCATCGCCTCAAAAAGAGATTGAGTGAACTGAGCGCTATGCCGTACCGTAGAGACATGGCATTACGATCTCTCTTTATTTTCGTCACCCTCCTCGTGACTACGGCCCTATGTGAGGCCCAGAAACCCTTTGAACAAAAGGGGATCACGATACTTCAGACCGAACAGGTATTTTTTCAGCGAGTGCCCGGTATGAGCTCCTTCGAGGTGTATGTGAAGGAGCTCGTGGACGGCGTCGATAAGGCTGTTGGGAAGCTCCCAAAGTTGGGCCCGACAGGAGGATTCCTTGTTGTAGCCGTGAAGCCCGGCGGTCGTTCGCGCGTTTGGCTTGATCTTTTTCCTGGGCTTCCCGCGGAGGCTGCGAACGCGATTCAGGAAGCCGCGCAGCAGGTCTATCCGATGCCGGTAAAAAATGGTGTTGCTCTCTTCGCGGTAAAGATCTCGCTGTGGGGCGGGGAAGTGCCTCAAGGCATGGTTCCAAGACCGCAGGCTTGGGAGGCTGAAGGTGAAAAGGCTGGTGGTCCCATAGAGCTCGGTGATCTCGTGATCAGGGTGTGGCCTGATTGACGCTCTGTTCGCCTCTTCATCGCGGACTTCGCGTAGCTCTCTGTTCTCTAAGGTGTTTTTTAGCCTCGTAGCTCGTACATCCCGGTGGTATCCTGTCGTGAGGGGTTAGAATTAATGTGCCCCGGAATTATCACGGTGAATTATGCGCGACATTCTCTCCTCTTTGCGTCTTGAGACTACCAATCCAGGTGCTTTTGGTAGAGCCGTTATCAGCTCTTCCGGTAGCACGCTCGTGAGTACTTCTCCCATCGATGGCGCTGAGCTCGGCCGAGTCGTGTGTGCAGATGACGCGGCATACGATCGGGTGGTTCAGGATGCTCAGGAGGTGTTCCTTGAGTGGCGAAAGGTCCCGGCGCCGGAGCGAGGGGATCTCGTTCGTAAGATCGGTAACGCGCTTCGGGATTCGAAGGCGTCTCTCGGCAAGCTTGTTTCCCTTGAAATGGGAAAGATTTTGACGGAAGGGGAAGGAGAGGTGCAGGAGGCCATCGATATCGCCGACTTCGCGGTGGGGCTCTCTCGACAGCTCTACGGGAAGTCGATGCACTCGGAGCGCCGAAATCATCGGATGTACGAGCAGTGGCATCCGCTCGGAGTTATCGGTGTCATTACGGCGTTTAATTTCCCAGCCGCGGTATGGGCGTGGAATTCGATGATAGCCGCCGTGTGTGGTGACACCGTGGTGTGGAAGCCTTCAGAGCTCACGCCGCTCACGGCAGTGGCTATTAATTCGATCTGTCGGGATGTCGCGAAGGAGAGGGGATTCGAAGGTGTGTTCTCCCTCGTCGTTGGCAATGGTCCCGAGTTAGGCAAGCGTATCGCGGCGGACCGACGCATTCCGTGCGTGTCCGCGACCGGCTCGTGTCGGATGGGGCGCGATGTCGCGAAAGCCGTTGGTGATCGTCTCGGGAGATCTATCCTTGAGCTTGGCGGAAACAACGCGGTGATAGTGATGGATGACGCCGATATGGATCTCGTCATGCCCGGCGTGCTTTTTGGCGCGGTTGGAACGGCAGGGCAGCGGTGCACAACGATCCGTCGGGCGTTGGTGCATGAAAAGATATATGACACCTTTGTAGAGAGGATGACCGGCGCCTATAAGCAGATTCGTATCGGAAATCCACTTGAAAAGGGTGTCCTCATGGGGCCTTTGGTATCTCCGTCCGCTGTTGAGGCATATCGCGCCGCCATGGCGCGAGTTCCTCAGGAAGGGGGAGAGATCCTGTATGGTGGAAAAGTTGTTTCAGGGCTGCCCTCTTCACTTTATGTAGAGCCAACGATCGTGAAGGCACACGCTACGATGGGGCTTGTAGCTGAGGAGACCTTCGCTCCCATTCTGTACGTGATTCCATTCAGTTCGGTTGAAGAGGCGATCTCGCTCAACAACGGAGTGCCGCAAGGGCTCAGCTCCGCAATCTTCACGGGTGACATCAAGGTGGCTGAGCGCTTTCTTTCGGCTGCAGGAAGCGATTGTGGCATCGCCAATGTGAACATCGGAACGTCGGGTGCTGAGATCGGTGGCGCTTTCGGTGGAGAGAAGGATACCGGGGGAGGGCGTGAATCCGGCTCTGACTCATGGAAACAGTACATGCGTCGTCAGACAACGACTATCAATTACGGCGATGACGCTCCGCTCGCGCAAGGAGTTGTGTTCGGGTAGGGTAGCTCCTCGAGCGCAAGACTTTTTAGTTTCGGGTACGTTCACGTTTACGAGCACGTTCAGGTTGGGGGACGTAGCTGTCCTGAGGGGTTCCGTATAGAGGGTAACTACCTAATTACTTAAGAATATTCGTGGCACCTGTCATGTTTCCATTCCCTGGGCGGTGTGCTAGAAAGATGAATTCTGGCAGGGTGGTGAAAAATGGTTCTGTCGCGAGCATTTTGAGAGTTTAGACGAAACGAGGCGGAGATGGCGAAAAAACCGCAGACGTATCCTCTGAGATACGTTGAGGATTTTTTTGACATCTCCAACGAAGTTGCAGTCAAACTATCGAAATGCGCAGCAGGAAATCATTTTTTACCACCCTGCTAGTCACTAGTTAGCCCTGGTGCTGGAATTGGTAGACAGGCATGATTCAGGGTCATGTGTCCGTAAGGGTGTGGAGGTTCAAGTCCTCTCCAGGGCATTCCTTATATTCCCCGGTCCGCGTGTGATGGGGTATATTTAGGGAGGTGGTGGATCACGGCTGACGCGTAGGAGCGAGCCCCTACGACAAGCGAGTCGGTACCGTCGCTACTTTTTGGTTACG
The DNA here is from genome assembly GCA_032111275.1 of Bdellovibrionota bacterium. Classification (GTDB taxonomy): domain Bacteria; phylum Bdellovibrionota_C; class UBA2361; order UBA2361; family OMII01; genus OMII01. The sequence continues at coordinate 19,621 of JAULVA010000166.1, read as the reverse complement.
TCGAAGGACTGTATGAAATTTTCTCGCACTTTTTGTTTCGCTCTTTTGGTGATGGCGTGTGTCATCGTGAGCACCAGCGGATGTGACCGTCGGCCTCGACCTTACGGTGGGCTCCCCCTCGATAAGGATGCTGCGCCGATTAATCCTCAAAGCAACAATCAATAGCCCCTCACCAGAGGTGGTTAGCACGCTTGGTACAACCCTATGGCAGGAACCGTTCTCGCCGAATGTGAAGCGCGCGGCCACGAGCAGGTAGTATTCTTTAACTATCCAGAGGTTGGCCTTAAGGCCATCGTCGGTATTCACGACACGGTGCTCGGACCAGGGCTCGGTGGTTGTCGTATGCGCCTCTACCCGAATGAGGCCGCCGCGATCGATGACGTGATGCGTCTCTCAGAAGGGATGACCTACAAGAGCGCGCTTGCGGGGCTTCCGTTGGGAGGCGGTAAGGCGTGTATCATCGCGGACCCAGCGATGAGAGATGGGCGAGAGGCTCTATTCAAAAAATTTGGTGAGTGTCTGAACTACCTCCAAGGGCGCTATATCACCGCTGAGGATATGGGCACCTCTGTCGCCGATATGATGGTGATGAAAGCTGTCTCTAAGCATGTGGTTGGAACGGATCCGAAGCTCGGTGGTGCTGGTGATCCTTCACCTTGGACCGCGAAGGGCGTTTTTGTCTCCATGCAAGCGGCCGCGGAGCGCGTATTCGGTGATGGTCGATCCCTCGCGGGTAAACGTGTCGCTATTCAAGGTGTAGGGCATGTTGGGATGTATCTCCTCGGTTATTTGACAGAGGTGGGAGCCGATGTGACCGTTACGGATACCAATGCGCACAATCTCACCGAGGCGTCGTCAAAATACGGAGCGAAGGTTGTTTCCCCAGACGCTATCTATGATGTTCCGTGTGACATCTTCGCGCCGTGTGCCGTCGGTCAAACGGTTAACGCGACGACCTTGCCTCGGTTGTCGTGCAAGATAATCGCTGGGGCCGCTAACAATCAGCTCCCTGATCGCTCGGTGTACTCCACCATCAACGAGAAGGGCATTCTCTACTGCCCCGATTTCGTCATTAACTCCGGGGGAGTTATCTCCGTCTGCGCTGAGGTCGCCGCGCGTGGACACAATACCGAATGGATTACCGCGAAGGTGAACGATATCTACGCTACGACATCTAAGGTGCTCGACGAAGCGGCGCGCCGCGACAGATTCACTGAAGAGGTTGCGGTCGAGCTCGCGAAGGAAGTGATCAACGCGGCTAAGAATCGAGTCCCTCAGTGAATCGGCGACCCACCTCCGCCCATCCAGCGTCAGAGCCCTTCAAGCTCTCCACGAAATTCGCGCCCGCGGGTGATCAGCCGCAAGCTATCGCTCAGTTAACCGAGAATATCCAGAAAAATGTGAGGTTTCAGACCCTGCTCGGTGTGACGGGGTCAGGAAAGACCTTCACGATGGCTAACGTCATCAACAAGATTAATCGCCCCGCGCTCATTATCGCGCCAAATAAGACGCTAGCTGCTCAGTTGTACGCTGAGTTCAAAGAGTTCTTTCCCGAGAATAGAGTGCGGTACTTCGTCAGCTACTACGATTACTACCAACCTGAAGCGTACGTTCCCTCAACCGATACGTATATCGAGAAGGACTCGGCGGTAAACGACGAGATCGACAAGATGCGCCACGCGGCGACCAAGGCGCTCCTGGAATCCCGTGACTCAGTGGTTATCGCCAGCGTGAGCTGTATCTACGGACTGGGTGCTCCAGAGGATTACTTCAAGTTGATGCTCTACCTGGAAAAGGGGGACAAAGCCGAGCGCGAGAAGATCATCCGGCAACTTGTGTACATGCAGTACAAACGCACGGACATCGACTTTACGCGCGGCACATTCCGGGTTCGCGGGGAGAATATCGATATCTTTCCATCCGACCAAGATTCGGCCGCGATTCGACTCCTCTTCTTCGGGGACGAAATCGAGGAGATTAGGGAGATAGATCCCTTAACTGGCGCCACAATACGCAAGATCGACTCGTGCACCGTGTATCCCGTGAGCCACTTCGTGACCGATCGAGAGGCGGTTGATAAAGCTATCGTAACAATTCGCCAGGAGCTCAAAGCGCGATGCCGTGAGCTCGTCGTTGAAGGAAAGGCGCTCGAATCTCAACGCCTGGAGCAACGCACCCTGTATGACCTGGAGCTTCTCGAAGAGATCGGATTCTGTCCCGGTGTTGAGAACTACAGCCGCCACTTGGCGGGGCGCCAAGCGGGTGAGCCACCAACGACCCTCTTAGATTACTTTCCTGATGATTTCCTTCTGATCCTCGATGAGAGCCACGTTACCGTTTCGCAAATCGGCGGTATGTATCGAGGTGATCGTGCTCGTAAGCAGACCCTTGTGAATTTCGGATTTCGTTTGCCGTCCGCCCTTGATAATCGTCCGTTAAACCTTGATGAGTTTTGGGGTCGGGTAGGACAGACCGTCTTTGTGTCAGCGACGCCGGCCGACTTTGAGCTGGAGAAGAGCGAAGGTATCGTTATTGAACAGGTCAATCGACCGACCGGACTCCTTGATCCGCCGGTAACGATTAAGCCCGCGACTCACCAAGTTGATGATCTCATCACCGAGATGCAAGCCACTATCGCCAAGGGCGAGCGCGTTCTCGCTATCACCCTGACTAAGAAGATGGCTGAAGATCTTTCGGCGTACTTACGAGAGATCGGAGTTCGGGCGCGGTATCTTCACTCAGACATTACGACCATTGAGCGTGTGGAGATCCTTCGCGGTCTGCGACGGGGCGATTTCGATGTGCTCATCGGCATCAACCTCTTGAGAGAGGGGCTCGATCTCGTTGAGGTGAGTCTCGTAGCGATTCTAGACGCCGACAAAGAGGGCTTCCTCCGTTCAACCCGCTCCCTCATTCAGATCATGGGGCGAGCTGCGCGAAATATTAACGGTCGCGTCATCCTCTACGCGGATCAGATGACCCGCTCGATGAAGGAGGCGATCGCGGAGACCGATCGACGACGAATGATACAAGCCGAATTTAATAAAGCGCACGGTATCGTTCCTCGAACGGCGACCCGCTCCGAGCAGATCGCGCTCGGGGATGCCGCTGTTGAGGAGGCGGTCGGCGAGAGCGCTCCTAAGTACGGTGTCGTTGTTCCAGAGGATCCGAAGGAGCAACAGAAACTTCTCGAATCCCTCAAGAAACAGATGTTTGAGGCCGCCGCCCGTCGAGAGTATGAAAACGCCGCCAAGTTACGGGACACAATCAAAGCGATTCAGGAGGATCTCTTAAAGAGATGAGCCTCAAGGGAAGAGGCTCCCCCCCTGTCGCATGCTTTTGCTAAGCGACGGGGCTGAGATACCGCTCTAGCACGTGACGCGCGCGCGTCGTTTTGCCCTGCTTCCCTAGTCGGTCACGTGTCTGTCTTATCGTAGTTCGGGATTGACCCAACAGGCGTGGTCGTAATTCCTGCCGTCAGCGGCATCTGTCACGAGGAGCTTTAACTGCGTGACCCCAGATACGTCCACCTCCGTTGGTATCGCCGACGTGCCAGCCTTTACGATGCCGGATGACCATAGCTTCTTATCATCGCCATAGATCTCAAATTCGACCGAGCCCTCGGCCTTGTCAGGGTGGCGGGACGCAAGGTAATCCGGTAGGCCGACGAGCACCGAGAAGCGAGAGAAGCGTTTATCAAGCGCGAAGATGACTTCGGATCGCGCGTGAAGCCCGAAGACGTTGGTAAAGGGGGCCCCATTAATCGTGACGCGTTCGCCCGTAACCGATACCCCTTCACGTGGCTCCCCCCACGCCTGAGATACCTTCTTCGAAGTAAGATCGCCCAGGTGGAGCCTCCACTCGGGCTTTGATGGGAAACTTCCCTCGTCACGTTTAATCGGTCTCGCGATCGGATTAACTCGAGAGCATCCCGCGCACGTCATGTCCCACAATTTGAGTAGTGACCGACGTTCAAACTGATCAATTGTGAGGGGGGAGTAGTACGTGAGGGGTGCATAAAAGAGGAAGGTTCCGATACACAGCGCAACCCAGCACAGTAAGCTCACGGCTTTCCTTGAAGCGCTCCATCCTCTACATCGGCCTAGAGAGCTAAGGTCAGACGCGAGGATCCCCACCATCATGAACGTCAAGATGAGAGGAATAAAGTAGTGGTAAAGGTAGAGAGCTCTCGTCACGTTGAGCACGGTCACCATGTACAGGAGGTAGAGGACCACGAGAAAGATCAGAAGATTCTCTTGTGATAGCTTTTGAGTCCGAAGACCCAACGCCCGTGTTACCAGCAGCGCACAGGTAGTAAGGAGCGCAGCCAGGGCGGTCCACCAGATAGCGGGATTGGGTACTAAGTACAGGTAGCTCGTTGTATCCCCACTGCGGTTCCATCGGTAGCTGATGGTTTTCGCTCCTAGGGGCCACAGGAGAGGGTAGCTCCCGTTCTCGGAGTCCTTACAATAGTTGAGGGCTGGCACTCCTCGTGTGTAGCGAGTGAGGAAGGAGAAGTAGTCCTGTACGAGGTACATCGTTCCCGCAATCGGGCGAGGTTGCTCAGATGTTAAGATCTCTTGCAGTTGAGTCGATGCGGAGAAGAAGCCCTGATTTTCAAGTTTAGGGTTTATGGTTCGCGAGAGCGCGTATGTGGTTCCCCATATCGCCGTTGTCGTCACACCGATAGCGAGAACGATAACCATAGAAAGTCGCGTGAGACCCCTGAGATCTCGGTGCCATGGCCAGAGCGCCCACAGAAAGAGTGGAGCGAAATCAAGGGAGTTGATCTTGATGTTCAGGGCGGCCGCGAAGGCGCATCCCGCTCCCGCGGCGAGCAGTAGCGGTCTCCGTGGGGATTTTGCTAGTTTGAGCGAGAGAAGAAGAAAGGTCATTAAGAAGAAGAGTTGAGGACCCTCAAGCATCGCGGAGCGGAGGTGTACGATGAGCGCGTTGTCAAAGAGGTACAGTGACGAGAGTACGAACGCAAATCGAGGACTAGCGGATATCTCGCGCATAATCAGATAGAAGATAAGAGCGCCGAAAAAGCTGAGAAGCGCCGGAGCTAACCGAAATCCAGAGAAGGAGGTCGGAGCGGCCTCCCCCTTCGCATGCATCGTATCGTGCATCTTGCTGAGGTCGCTTCCGGGGTGAACTACCTTCTCTCCTAGTGCTATCAGGAGCTTCCCAAGAGGGGGGTGCGGTTCCTGAAAGAATGTTGTGCTCAGATACTTTTCGGCGCTCGCGATGTGGTAGTTTTCGTCCCAAAAGAGATAGGGCGGCTGGTCATACCCACGAAAATAGGTGAAGTAGGCGATGATTAGTACGAGAAGGGGATAGAGAAGGGTTTCGCGAAGGATTGTTTTCATAGGAACCGGAGCCTCTTACGAGTCGGAGCTATCCTATAGCGCCGTGTGGGCCTCTAAAAGGTATAATCTACCTGTGAAGGGACGGTTCCAGGGGTAAAGTAAACCATCTGCGATAGAATGGGTGGCGAGTAAGCGCTATCCGCAGTTGCATATCCCGTCGTTCCCAAGGGGGTAGCACTTCCCACCGAGACAACACGTACCCGCGTCGCAATCGTCGTCTGTGCTACAGCCAGAAGAAGATGATGAAGAGTCAGAGGAGCTAGAGTCGTCGGAGGAGCTAGAATCGTCGGATGAGCTTGAGGAAGATGAGCTTGAGGAAGAGGAGCTTGAGGACTCTTCGGATGACTCAGAGGAACTTGACGACTCTTCGGATGACTCTGAGGAACTTCCGTGCGCACCCCGTTGGAGAACGCCGTCATCGCAATCGTTCGACGCCCCCCGAAGTTCCGAGCGTTCCGACAATCGGAGCGGTCGTGATGAAGTGGGATACCCCATCCGGATTCGGTTTCACCGGATACTCAACCATCGATAGGCCAGCCAGGCGCCCATTGTTCTCCCGGAAGTAGAACAATCCATGCGCATTCTTATCCTCTTTGGCTTCCCAATACCACCAACCCGTGAGCGGGGCTACTCCCTTCGCTACTGGTTCCTCGAAGGGTGGAGGTGCCTGCTCTTCCTTTCCACCAATGGTGGAAGCTCTGTCGAGTTCCGCGATGGCAGCACTCTTATGCGCGTAGCTACCGGTAAACCAATCGAGGTTGTCTCCCTGGCTCCGCGTACCTGCTCGGTCGACGCGGGTAAATCCTTTTGTAGAGACCAACGTGCCACTCTTTTGATCAAGGAGATCGTACGTGGTGCGAAGAGAGACGATTTCTTCCTGAGTTATCGGAACAACCTCGCCGGGCTCAGAGATGGCGTTCTGGTTTCTATCGAACCAGAGAGCGAGCGGTTCTAGCTCGTTTCCATCCACCAGACCATTTTTGTTCGTATCTAATTGAGCAAGTGGTTCGTACCCGTTATCCCATCCATCAAACGGGATCCTTCGTAGGTTAAGCGAAGCCAGGCGAACGCCTTTTCGTCCACCGAACGACCAGGTGCCGAAGAGCTGCCGACCATCGGTTATTTCCCCTGTGTGGTTAGGGTCGTAGACGAGGAGGGGTCTCTCAGCGCTCGCCTTCCATACCACCCACGGGTCTCGTTGGGTCGGGGATAGCTTGAATCGCACCACGCTCCACGTTTCCTCTCCGCCGAAGTTAAGGCTTATCGGGCTAATAATGTATCCGATTTTGACCGTGCCGCACAGCTGTGCGTTCTCATCCAATACGACTGGTTCGCAATTAGCGCCGAGGCCAGTTTGTAAGTTGAGAGCGTCTATGTCGTCTTGAAATTGGGTTGAGTCACCGCCGCTTGAGAGAAAGTTGTTAATAAGGCTCGAGATACTTGACCCCACGCCACCGCCGTATACTTGTCCCATTATAGTTTCGAATACCGAGTCGTCATCGTACCTGCTATCTCCGGTTCCCGTTTGGCGTAATATCCCTGTAGGCCCTATACAGCCAGGAATCTCTCCGGAAACCACATCGCCCGAATAGGTAGCGATCTCTTGGTCGTACTCACAGTAGTACTCCTCAATCGTGGTCTCGACTTGGTAGTAGCATACCGGCGGTCCTGGCGTTGGAGTCTCTGTTGGAGTCTCTGCTGGAGTCGCTGTGGCAGTCGGCGTTGGAGTCTTAGTAGATAAGCCGGTGGGGGTATGGTCGGTGTGGCGATCTTTAAGATACCAAAACCCTCGGGGGATCCAACCTGCGGGTTCTGCGCAAATGAAAGGGAATAGAGAGACCACAGCCCAAAGAGAACGCCTCCGGCGATGACGCAAAAGCGTCTAAAGAGCGTACTGGCTAGACCCATGGTTAAAAGAGTACCACGCCTGTTTTTCGTATGTCGAGAAAAAGTAAAGATTTGTGTTGCTTTCTCTGTTCGGCGGCCGCTCTTGCAGGTTTCTCCAAATAATCGCCGTGTTGTCGGCTTTCCCCTGTAAGGGATTGCGATCCATGACTACGAGAAAAGACTAGCGATGGCCTTGGAAATTGGAAAAGGCCATTCGGTTAGCTCATCCTCCATGAATTGGTCTGTTTGGCGCCCTGGTTCGTTGGAGAAAAATAGATCAACTATCCTTTAACCGGGGAGGAACAAGCACTGCACTCGAAGCGTCCTAATTCGCTTGTACAGCCAAAGGTGGTTGGGTGGGTTACCGGCGCTTCGGCACTCTCGACAGAACAAGCTCAGGCGGTAGTGGAGCCGCAGGGTTAAGCCATTGGATAACGGCGGCCCAGCCCGCGCTCTCGTTATCGTGAGGTAGGTAGCCCCGAATTGCGGTGATCGCGTCCCAGCCATCGTGGAGGTGGGCGGTCAGAACGGGGTCCGTCAGCTCTGCGCGTTTGACGCGGGCGATGTAGTCATCTGGGTTAACGTCTCTAGCGAGCCGGCCGTATCCAGGCATGCGGCTCCCTCCGACCATGCGCCACAGTTCCTTTTCTCGGACAAGTCCGCGAGTGGCCTCTGTGAGGGCGCGGCCTAGTCCGTGGTGTTGGTGGCCAGGATGAACAAAGAGGTCGGCGCCATAGAGCGTGTGGCCATTCGGATCGTGATCGGCGAAGGTGCCACCCGCCGTGAGCGTTTCCCACGAATCGTCCACGTGAAAATGAAGCATGTTCACCATGAGCGTAAAATGCGCGCCGGCGACAGCACCTGAGGGCGTGTGTTCAACGACGAACTGCCCCTCTGGAAAGAGCGTTTGGTGAGCAGAGATCTCCTGATCAGTGTACGGTCGCTCGGTCGGATAGACGGTGGCGCAGATCGCGGATATCTCCGCTCTGTCACTGTCGCGCATACGCCGAATCGTGTAGTCGGCGGGAAGATGGCGTTGGGCGTGTTCCATAAAGGTCACTGTAGCACATGGAGGGATAGGGGGCTGTAGGAATCGTGTGAGCTCGTCTCTTACATGGGACCAACCTACTACCGTTTACTAGTAGCCAGGTAATAAGAGCGAAGCGCGATAGGCGAAGGTGCCTGAAAGGAGGGGAGAGGGACATCGACCACCGATGCCCCTCTCCAAGGTAGCTTGTCTCGCTAATTACCCATGCGGACGATAACCTGAACGGTATCGCCAAAGGACGGATCCTCAAATGGAATAGCGAGTCCTTGCGCCGCCCGTCCATTGATCTCAACGCTTCGAACCCCTCGCTCAACTCCTCCCTCGTTTCTCATCTCCACGTGAAAGGTTCGTCCCCCTCTCTTGTAGGAGAATGAGAACTCCGTCCATGAGCCTGGAATCCGTGGGTCTACAAGGAAGTGGTTCGGATGTACCTGGAGTCCGATGATGTGCTCAAGACCAGCTTGGTAGAGCCATCCGGAGGACCCGGTATACCAACTCCATCCCGCGCGTCCCCTGAGGTCTCCTTCAGAGTAGACATCACCGCACATAACGTACGGCTCCGCTTGGTAGGTCTCAACTCCCTCCGTTGTCGCCGTGATGTTCACAGGATTGATCAACTCAAAGAGGTCCAGCGCTGTTCCGCCACGACCCATCATCGCGTTAGCGATGATGAACCACGCGGAGGCATGCGTGTACTGTCCGCCGTTCTCACGAACCCCAGGTGGATATCCTTTGATATACCCCGGATTCTTCGAGGACTTGTTGAACGCTGGGGTCAGAAGCTTAATCAGCTTGCCCTCACGATCAACAAGGAAGGATTCGGCAGAGGCCATCGCCTGGTGAGCTCTCTCCTGTGGGGCGGCTCCGCTGATAATCGACCACGATTGCGCGAGTGAATCGATCTTACACTCGTCATTAGAGGCGCTACCGAGGGGCGTGCCATCATCGTAGAAGGCCCGTCTGTACCACTCGCCATCCCACGCGTTCTGCTCCACCGCAACCCGTAGGCGCTCAGCTCGCTGACGTAGGTCGCTTGCGGTTTGATGGTCACCCTGCGCTTCAATAATGGGCGCGAAGTGTTTAATGACCTCGATCTGGAACCACGCGAGCCAGACGCTCTCGCCCTTACCATGACGACCGATCTCGTTCATCCCATCGTTCCAGTCTCCACACCCGATTAGTGGGAGTCCGTGTTCTCCAACGGCCTCAGTAATCTTCAAGGTGCGAAGACAGTGATCAAGGATTGTGCCCTCGCCACCGTTCAGCTCTGGAATGAAGTAGGTCTCCATCTGACCCTCCGCGAGCGGAGCGCCTCGGAGGAACGGCATGGTGGTGTTGAGGATAGAGTAATCTCCGGTTGTCTCGATGTACCGGCTTACCGCGTACGGCAACCAGAGAAGATCATCCGAGATCCGTGTTCGCACACCACGCCCCAGGGGAGGGTGCCACCAATGCTGCACATCGCCCTCAAGGAACTGGTGCGCCGCATGCAGGAGGATCTGCGCGCGTACCATTTCGGGCTTAATCGGAAGGAGCGCCAATGAATCCTGCAGCTGGTCGCGAAACCCGAGCGCTCCACCACTTTGATAGAACGCTGAACGACCCCAGATACGACACGAGAGAGTCTGGTAGAGGAGCCAGCTATTCATCATCAGGTTGAACGACTCACTTGGGGTTCGTACCTGGATGGTAGAGAGGAGGTCCTTCCACATCGTTTGTACGGCGTGGAGTTCAGCTCGTTGGGTCGCGAGGCTACGGAATCGAGAGGCGTCACTTCGGAGCGCGTCTATATTCGGAGACTCTCCGATGTAGAACTGCACGGTGCGTTCCTCTCGAGGTTTCAACGTCACGCTAATGTGGATAAGCGCGCACGGATCGATCCCGGCGCCGACCTTGCCGCTGAGCTTGATCGGTTTCGCTTTGCCAGGGAAGAAGGTCGCGGCGGCACCTCGCTCAAGTGCCGCTGGTCGCTTCAAATCACCGTTTCGTCCAATAAACTCAGCTCGAGAGCCCGAGTAGCCGACAATAGGCTCACTGCTTCCGACGGAGACCATACGGCCAGCGAACTCGTTGTTGTAGTGGTTTACGGCCGTCATCGCTTGAGCCGTTCGGTCAAAGGTCGTGGTAATGAAGCGGTAGGTATTCTCACGCGTCACGCCGAGCACGAGGTCAGCATAGAAGTAGAGCTCAAGCTTTTGCTCGCTCCCCTCATGGTTCGTGAGGGTCGCGGTATACCACTTCACTTTGTCTTTCGTCGCCCCGGAGAGAACTAAGCGAGAGGAGACTCCCGAGTTCGTGGTTTCGAAGGTTGAGAATCCAAACTCATGAGTGACCTTGTACTCGAGGCCATCACCGGCTGGAGATGGCGTGAGCGACCAATAATCACCGGACTCGGAACGGCGCAGGTAGAGGGCCTCACTCGATGGATCGAGAACAGGGTCGTTGCTCCAACTTGTAAGACGATTCTCTCGACTGTTCTCGGACCAGGTGTATCCAGCCCCCGAGTCGGTCACGATAAAGCCGAACGAAGGGTTCGATACCACGTTCGCCCAAGGAAGTGGCGGCCTCACCGCGCCCTCGCGGGGGATCACATACCCATTCGTGTCAGGCGAGAATCCGCCGATTCCGTTCTCAAAGATAAGCGGAGGTTGGCGCCGCTGCGGACCAGGGAGTCGTTTCCGGGGGGCGGGGGCTGGAAGTGCGACAACCGTATCGAAGGCCGAGGATTTGAGTGCCTCCGCCAATCCACCGAGCTCCGCGTCGATAACGACCCGGGCTACGGTCTCAAGGAGTGAGATCTCGGACTCCGAGATCTGGCTTGTTGAGCGGAGGAATACCCCACCTGCACGATCGGCAAGATGGCCGGCGGGGCTCAAGCGAATGATATCCTTGAGATCCTCCGCAAGGTGTTGGAGATAGCTGCCCTGATCCTCGTACAGAATGACGAGGTCCATATCGATGCAGCGCTCTCGCAAGAAGTGGTGCGCGAGGAGGAGATCCTGAGCCACCCGAGTTTGTCGAGAGTCGTTGATCTTAACCAAGACGATCGGGAGGTCTCCCGAGATGCCGAATCTCCACAACCCTGATTGAGGGAGACGGTTCGCGATGATCGAATCCGCTGGTCCACGGACGCTCTCCTCACTGTAGAAGAGGCACCCCGCCAGACGATGGAAGAGATCCGCTTGCGCCGCGGTGTAGGCGTGGCTCCGTAGCTCGACCTGCGCGCGGCTCCATGAGAGCTCGAACGCGCGGCTCACGTGAAGGAGTTCTTGGTAGCGGTCGACCAAGGCTACGGCGTCTCGACGGGAGCGGGCAGCTCCCGTAACGAAGACGATCGTCTCGCTCGCTCCTCTGCCAAGCCGAACCTTGCACCCGAGGGACGCGATAGGATCGATGTTACTAGCATGGGGGCGATGCTCGGATGCCTCAGTTGTGAAGTGAAGCGGCTCCTGCATCGAGCCTCCGCGCCCGATAAAATCGGTTCGCGAGGTCTCAAAACGGATCGGCGCGTAGCTGGTTTTAAGGGTTACGCGATGGAAAAGGAAAAGCTCCTCTTCGTGCTCCGTCCGAGGACGGCGGGAGCACAGAATCGCGTCAGAATCCTTGAGAACCTCAGCGCCAACGAAGAGCTTGCTAAATGCCGGATGTGCTGAATCGCCTTGACGGGAGAGAAGCACCGGCTCTACGTAGCTCGTGATCTCAAGTTCACGTTCCGCGTCTCCTAGGTTAGTGATAGTGACACGTCGCAATTCAACATCATCTTCCGGAGCGACCGTGATCTCGGTGTGAACGAAAACCTTATCATCGAAGCGCTTGAATTCAGCGCGACCAGGGGTGAAGATCGCCTCATATGACTCCGCTTCAACCTTGGTAGGCTGATAAGCGGCTGACCACAATGTCCCATCCTTGATGTCCTTGATGTAGATGAACGAACCATGGGAGGTTGCTGTGGGATCATCGCGCCAACGCGTGAGCATGGCGGTCTTGTTGAAGAAACTAAATCCTCCACCCGATGAATCTATCATCACTGAGTAGCGACCGTTTGAGAGAACGCGCACCCGTGGAGCCGCGGAGTGTGGTGAGGTAATCACCTCAAGACCTGCCTCTTCCTTAGGAGCCTCCTCAACGATAATCGTCTTAAGTTCGGGTTCATGAGGCACGATCGCGGAAACGCGATCGGGGAACTTCTCATGAAGGAGGAGCTCGGCTGATTTAATCACCGGTTGCGCGTGGAAACGGTCAACCATCACACCCTCATTGAGGACGTTGTTGACACTTACCAAGGACATGCCTTGATGGTGCGCGAAGAAGGATTGAACGATGTGCTTGCCATCTGCTCTGAGCGTGCGTCCTGGGGTGTAATCCACTGACTCATAGAAGCCGTACACTCCGCGAGCACCCTGTTGCTCTATGCGTCGAAGATTCGAGATACAGCTCTCGACCGACGGGGCATAGGGGAGGGCAAGGAATGTGGAGTACGGCGAGATAACGAGATCTTCTGAGAGTCCACGTTTCAGACCGAGGCCCGGTACGCCGAACGCTCGGTACTGGTAGGTCTTCTCGAAGTCAACGCCGCTATAGGCGGACTCCGAGATTCCCCACGGAACGGATTGCCGATTCGCGTAGTGGATCTGAGCCTCAACGATAGCTCTGCCGGTTCTTCCCAAGATCGTGGTTGGGAAATCTCTCATGACGAGGAACGGCATGAGATACTCAAACATCGTGCCGCTCCACGAAACGAGAGCCTTTCCACCCGGGGTGTTGGCCAAGGAACGTCCTAAGGAGAACCAGTGCTTCTGAGGGACCTCTCCACGAGCGACGGCGAGGAAGCTTAAGAGTCGCGCCTCAGAGGCGAGAAGGTCGTAGAAGCTCTGATCCTTACGAGCGTGTTCAGCGTTGAATCCGATAGTGAAGAGAGAGCGGTACTCATCGTAGAGGAAAGAGAAATCCATTCCGTCGATGAGCGCGACTGTCTGTTGCGTCATGACGGTGATGATCTGCTCGCAGGCAAGCAAGGTTTCCCGAGCGGCTACCATAGCGCGAAGAGCTTCGTTCTGTAGGTCCACTGGAAGCTCTGGAGCGCCGGCCTCTAAGAGATCCTCCACCTGACCAAACAGAGTCATCAATGAATTGTGTGTAAAGGTGGCTCTGCTCGCGGATTGAAGGATAGATCTAGCCTTGCTCGCGACTTGGGTCATCGCGCCGGGCTGCGATCCGGAATGTTTCACGGCGGCTGTCTCACAGTGGCGTTGGATCTTTTGTAGAGGGTGAATCCAGCCCACCAGTGGAAGGACATGCAAGAGGTCCTCCGCCACCGCTCCCAACTTGATGAGAGGCTTATGCCGCTCATCCCCGTTCGAGGAGTGTTGTTGCGCGATTGTGGTCAGGAAGGCAGCGTGGTCCTCGATAACCGAGAGCCAGGTTAGGGTATCACCGGACTTGCACGCCCTAAGAGCCGCGTTGAGGGTTGTGAGGGTCGCAAGATCCTCCGCTGATATCCCATCGCGTTCCCGCAAGACCATCTCGATTCGAGTGAGAAGAGCGTTCTTGTGGTGCTCATTCGCGATCGGAGTTGTTGGCGCGCTTTCAAGCAGGGTTTGCAGCGCGTAGAGATGGCCAAGCAGATTCCCGCTATCCACCGTTGAGATGTATCGAGGGCTCAGCGGCGCGAGGTTACGAATCGCGTACCAATTGAAGAGGTGTCCGCGATACTTTTCCATACGAGACATCGTGTCGAGTGTCTTCGAGGACCGAAGAACCGCTCGATGAAACGGTACGAACCCGAGGTCATACGCCGAGAATACGCTCAAAATGGAGAGGGAGAGGTTGGTTGGCGATGTGCGCTCGGCGACTACCTCGTTCGGAACCATCTGAAGGTTATCCGGCATGAGGTAGTTGTATTCTTCCCGCATGTAGTGATTGAAGAACTGCCACGTATCGAACGCCGATTCCCTCAAGAAGTGGAGATCGCTCGGCGCAAGGGCGGTTCTCGCCGCCTCTCGCGATGTGGAGATCCGTTTAGCGACAAACGGAGAGGTGGCCCATAGCGCCAGAAATGGGAGAGAAAATGCCATGGTTGAGGGGTGCTGGTACGCCGCATACGCAGCCAACGCCGCGATGACGGCGAGGTACGGCGTGAGCAATTTAATGAAATCTCTCGTTTCATTCTTCGTGCGTCGCTCTGTTCGTTCAGCGGGCTCCCATTCAAGGAGGTGTTTGTGAGTAATAAACACTCTCCCCAACGTTACGGATATCGCGTTCAGCATGAGCGCCGCTTGGTGTGGAAGGAAGCAGAAAGCGCAGAAAGCGCGAGCCCCATTCCTCCAAAGATCGACGCCGATATCGCCTAGGAAACCGCCGAGAGAAATACCAACCGTTGGAAGAGCGAACACACTCGCCAATCCGGTCAGCACCGGAAAGGCGATGACGAGTGAGACGAGGACGGTCCACACGAGTGGTCCACCTGGCAGGAAGAGCCATCCCCCAACGAGCGCGGCAAGACAGGTCGGGGCGAGCAAGCTACGTCGTAGGTTATCGATCATCTTCCATGTGTGCAGAGGGGACAGATGAGACTTCGGAACTCGATTCCCCGTCACAGGTCGCGGGAGGAGCCACGGTAGAAGCTGCCAGTCACCCCGTACCCAGCGATGAAGGCGCTTAGAGTAGGCCATGTAGCGGGTCGGAAAGTCATCGTAGAGTTCGATGTCGGACGCGAGACCAACCCGAGCGAACGAGCCCTCGAAGAGGTCGTGGCTGAGAAGGGTATTCTCGGGAACCTTTCCTTCCATCACGGTCTCGAACGCCTTGATGTCGTAGATTCCTTTTCCAACGTAGGAACCCTCGGCGAAGAGATCCTGATACACGTCAGACACCACATTTGTGTACGGATCGAGTCCGGCCTGTCCTGAGAAGAGTTGGGAGAACCAGCTACTCGTCGCGGAGGTGAGTGAGATAGTCACGCGAGGTTGGATAAGTCCGTACCCGCGCACCACACGACCGAGTCTCGGATCTATAACCGGCTGGTTCAACGGATGATGAATGGTGGCAACGAGCTTCTTCGCTACATCACGGCTGAGAGCGGTGTCACTATCAAGGGTAATGATGTATCGAGTCTTGCGAAGAGCTTGAGCGTCTCCAACGATGAGCTGAAGGGTGGTCGAGTCGTCGCCCAGAAGGAAGCGATTAAGCTCCTCGATCTTTCCGCGCTTACGTTCCCACGCCATCCATTTGTTCTCACGTGGGTTCCACAACCTCTTTCTAAAGAAGAGGGCGAAGCGGATAGGTCCATTCGAGGCGTGTCGAAGATTGAGTGTGTTTATCCCGTCCTGCGCGATGCCGATAATCTCCTCGTCAAGAGGAATGTGCTCCGCTGACGCGTCAGGGAGGTCCGCCATGAGGACGTAGGTGAACGCTGGATCCTCGTTGGCGAGGAATCGAACCTCTAGACCATCTATCGCGCGCTGGATGGAGCTCGTGCTGTTGAAGATCGTGTGCACCGTCACCAGAGTGTTGAGGCTTTCAGGTACCTTGCCCTCGAAGGAGAGCTTCGGCAGCGGGCGTGGTCGAACGCACCGAGTGACGAGGTATTGAACGACACTCGACCCGAGTTCGGACATCGGAAGGAACGCTATCGCGAACGTCGCGAGAGCCATCCAGATCGATACCTCGGCCCACTCCGAGATCAGGAGCACATATCCCATCAAGCACGTCGTGACCGCCGCGATGGCGATGAAGTAGGTCGCGAAGGCGTGTCGCTCAAGGAAGCGAATAGTTCGAGTCGAAAGACTTGGTTGATATCCAAGCTTCGCTTCAAGCGCCTTACGGCCCTCTCCGACGAAGAAAGAACCCACATATTTTTGACATACGGACTCGTTGTCGAATTCCGGAAAGTGATGAGCCGCCGATTGGGCGCACGCGAGCGCCGCCGCGGCGACCGCTGAATCGGTGATCCCCACTCGTTTGGAGATGCGCTCGACTTCATGACGTATATGATCCCTCGTGGGGAAGTCGCACTTTTGATAGGTACGAGCCGGGTCATTTCTGAGGATTTGATCGGCGAGGCTCACCCCCTCAAACCAATCGCGCCAGTTCATCTGATCGATCGCTGTGAGAGACGTCAGGGTATTTCCTACCGAGATCTGTCGAGCGGCTTGAATGTGATCCTGCGTTCGCTGTAGCTCTTCGTGATCGAGTCCACGCTCGCGCAGTGTCTCCTCAATAAACTGGAGCGCGAGGAAAGCTTTTCGCCCGCGGACACGCAGACGCTTAATCAGCTCAAGCGCCCCATGGGGAAGGAAGCTCTCGCGCTCGGCGAGGCGGCGGGCGAGCTCGTTCATGATCTCGGTGCCGGGCTTGGATTCATCGCCCAGAACGGAATCGACCAGCGAGAAAACATCTCGTCGAGCGATCAGCTCAGCCTCAGCTTCTCGCATCAGTCTGCGGAGATTTTCGAAAAGAGCGAATCGGAGCATGATCGGAAATGCCCAGAGCTCTCCAGATGAGAGTTCAAGCTTCTGCTGATACGCTGAGATGAACACCGAGGCGAGGTTCGCGTCCACGACCGCGTCGGTGTGTACCACAAACTCAAGAGCGAGACCGTAGATACGAGGGAATCCCTTGAGATCGCCACTCTTGAAGATAGGGAGAGTTTTGTAAAAGCCCCACGGGAGATACTTTTTGATCGCGGCGATGTGTCGCTCAACGACGTGATAGTTATCGAGCATCCATTCGGATCCCGCCGTCAACGTTTCACCGTTGTGCGCGGCCTCCGCCAGGCATTGGTATACCCGTTTAAGAACCTCTCGATTGTGCTTGTAGGTCTGCAGGAGCCGGGTTGAGCGTCCACGACCGAAGGTACCACGGTGCGAGTCCGCCAGTTGAGCCCCGAGCTCCGCCAGCGCCTCGCGACTTAACACCTCCGCTCTCCACGGTGATTCCGGTTCCTGCCCACGAGGAGGGAACCCTGCCTTCGCGGCGAGAGTTGATAGAGAGCGAGGAAGGCGGGAAAGAAACTGAAGGGAAAGGGCTGTCACTCTGCTACACCAAATAGGCACTACGCGTTCAATCGTTGTTGCAGCGTGCCACGAGGTCCCGAGCTGTTTCGTGGGGTACCTCAGACACCCGCAGGATAACCGGAACAAGGCGCCGTCGCCGGCCGTCTGGTTCCGGCCCAACTATACACAACTACTGGACCTTCCGACACACGGCGAGGGCTGTTTTTTGACGACAGGGATAGGGGGCCAACGGGCCCTATTGGAGCAGGAGACGCTCTAAATGCACGGTCCGGAGGGTCCCAAAGGCGGACTTATCTAAGTCAACCACGGCCACGCTCTGGCGCCATTGGATGGGGCGTGCCAACGCTGCGCGGTAGTATCTGTTTACCAGGATGGCGCGAAGCCCCTCATGGAGGTCCGGTGTAAGGGGATTTATCTCCAAGAGGGCCAGGATGGCGGCGTACTTGATGGTAGGCGATTTCCTGTCTCGGAGATTCCAGACCTTTGACACGATGGGAATAGCCAGTGAACCGAGGGTGGCGCCGACTCGGCAGGCCCCGGCGACGCGATCCGGATTATCGGAATCGATCGCTGGACCAACCTCAGTGAGAACGATCTCAGGGGGGAGTGCCTTAATGATCTCAAGCGCGGTCTTAAAATTCGGATTTGATTCCGGCATGTCGATCCCATCCCGGACGAATGGAGTCCACTCAAATTGGGTATCTCCGAGTCTGGCGAGCGTGAGCACCGCGGCGTAGGCCAACGCTGGATCGTTCCGAATCGAGGCCGCTAATCCGCGAACACCAGGGAGCGCTTGTTCGGCGAGAGGATGCGGGCGAGAAAGTGAGGCCAGCACATCTAGTACCGTTTTACGCTCACCGAGCTCCAAGAGCTTGAGGAGTAGATGGGAGCGAGTCGCTAGAGGCACTGAGTCCATTTCGGTAACCGCCACGAGATCGGGTTGAAGGTGCCCACACTCCTTGGTGTTGGAAAGAACTGAAGGAATAATGTCAGGTGGCAAGAAAAGGGCGGCGGCTGATGTTCGAGTGAAGGTCGCGCCATCCTCTTGTTTGAACCCGCACAGACACCGTGCCACCTTGGTCGTAAATTGCTCATAGAGCGCTTTGTCAACGTCACCATGTGCCAACAAGCTTTGGACCATCTGAGGGCGACCATAGAGGAGCTGACATGAATCACCGGCTATGAGGGTGTTTAACAGCTCCACGCGTTCCGCTTTCGAGGCAGCGCTCAACACCTCAAGAAGCGCCAAGATGCCCAGTCGTTGAGTTGTTGAGCTCTTCAGCAGTGTTTTTCGCAGAAGTGGAACGATGGATTGGCCCTGTGAGATCAGAAGAGATTCCGCCCCTAGTGACAAACTAGGATCTCGGAGGGCTTCCGCTATCGTCGTGAGGGAGGATTTGCTTAGATTTTTGCGGTCCTTCAGCCCGTTGAGAATGACGAGTGATGACTCTGTGTTTGAGGGGCTGATCAGAGAAACGACCTGAGGCTCGATAGCGTCTATCTTTGCCGCGAGGGCCATTACTCCTGGACGCGCTATACCCTTCTTGAGCGCCTCCATGACCAGCGCGCTGTACCGGCTCGCGTCCTTTGGGGTGCTGAGGAGAGACGCGCTTTGAAACGCGGCGTCAATAATCTCGTCTTGGCTGGCGTTGCGTTTTTGGGCTAGGGACGATTTAAGCATACCACTCAGAACGGTCTGCACGTCAGCGCGGCGGTCGGTGAATACACTCAGCGCGACGATAGCGTCTCGCCTCAACGGAGATGTGGGTTCATTAGCCAACTCTTTTATCTTGTTGAAGAGAAGGTTTCGCCTCTCGGTATCGATGCGTGGTATCGCCACAGGGAGAAGGTCCAAGGCGCGACGTTGATCACTTTCCTGAGAGCTTGTTAAGAGCGGTAAAAGAGAGTTAGCGAGGGCTGGAATGGAGCTCACGAGGCACCGTTGCTCGATGTCTGAGAGATGTGAATCGCGAAGGAGGAGTGGATTCCGTCCGAGATTTGAGGATAACGCCGGATCGAGCACTATACCACCGAGCAGAACACAGCTCTTCGCGAGGAGCCCGGTTACATTCGTCCCATGTGTGGGCTCAGCGGCGAGTCGGGCAAAATCACTGACAAGAGGCGCCGCGCCCTCCTTTGATGGAAAAGGTAGATACGAGGCTAGTCGATTGGCGTTTTCCGTAGTCAGTCGGGGCACCAGTTCCACGAATGCGCGCATCGATCGAGCGCCATCTGGGTCGATCCGTCGGCCAGCAGAGGGGGGATCCATCGCCAACTCATCGGCTGAACTCCAGGCGATTAGG